>NZ_CP090347.1:2400000-2700000 GCF_021398715.1 Microbacterium binotii
TGCTCCGCCGTCGCGTCGGTGCGTCCCGGACGGAACGGCACCTCCACGATCACGCCCGCGTCGGCCGCGGCGCGCTCGACCCCCGCGTTGCCGGCGAGCACGATCAGATCCGCGAGCGAGACCCGGCGACCCGCCGCCTCGAACTCTGCCTTGACCTCTTCGAGGACCGCGAGCACCTTCTGCAGCTGCGCGGGGTTGTTGACCTCCCAGTCCTTCTGCGGCGCCAGACGGATGCGGGCGCCGTTCACGCCGCCGCGCTTGTCGCTGCCGCGGAAGGTGGATGCCGCCGCCCACGTCGTCGAGACCAGCTCGGAAACGCTCAGGCCGGACTCCAGGATGCGGGACTTCAGCGCGACCGCATCCGCCGCGTCGATCAGTTCGTGATCGACCGGCGGCACCGGGTCCTGCCAGATGAGGTCCTCGGCCGGAACCTCGGAACCGAGGTAGCGGACCTTCGGTCCCATGTCGCGGTGGGTCAGCTTGAACCACGCGCGGGCGAAGGCGTCCTGGAACTCGTCGGGGTTCTCGAGGAAGCGCTTGGTGATCTTGCCGTACTCCGGGTCGACGCGAAGGGCGATGTCGCTCGTGAGCATGCGCGGCTCGCGGCGGCCGTCCGAGTGCGCCAGGGGCACCATGTCGCTGCCCGCACCGTTCGCGGGACGCCACTGCCAGGCGCCCGCCGGGCTCTTGAACAGCTCCCACTCGTACGCGTACAGGATGTGCAGGAACTCGTTGTCCCAGCGCGTCGGGTGATAGGTCCAGGTGACCTCGAGCCCGCTCGTGATCGCGTCGTCGCCCTTGCCGGTGCCGTGTGCGTTCTTCCAGCCGAGCCCCTGCTCCTCGATGCCCGCGGCCTCGGGGTCCTCTGCCACGTTCTCGTCGGATGCCGCGCCGTGCGTCTTGCCGAAGGTGTGGCCTCCGGCGATGAGCGCGACCGTCTCCTCGTCGTTCATCGCCATGCGGGCGAAGGTCTCTCGGATGTCGCGCGCCGAGCGCAGCGGGTCGGGCTCCCCGTTGGGGCCTTCGGGGTTGACGTAGATCAGCCCCATCTGGACGGCCGCGAGCGGCTTCTCCAGCTCACGATCGCCCGAGTAGCGCTCGTCGCCGAGCCAGGTGGTCTCGGGACCCCAGTACACGTCGTCGTCGGCTTCCCAGACGTCGGCACGCCCACCGGCGAATCCGAACGTCTTGAAGCCCATGGACTCCAACGCCACGTTTCCGGCCAGGATCATGAGATCCGCCCAGGAGATCGACTGGCCGTACTTCTTCTTGACCGGCCACAGCAGGCGGCGCGCCTTGTCGAGGTTCACGTTGTCCGGCCAGCTGTTCAGCGGCGCGAAGCGCTGCTGCCCCTGCCCGCCGCCCCCGCGCCCGTCCGTGACGCGGTACGTGCCCGCGCTGTGCCAGGCCATGCGGATCATCAGCGGGCCGTAGTGACCGAAGTCGGCCGGCCACCAGTCCTGCGAGGTCGTCATGACCTCGAGGACGTCCTGCTTGACGGCGGCGAGATCGAGCGCCTCGAAGGCGGCCTTGTAGTCGAAGTCCTCACCGAGAGGATTGCCCACGACCGGGTTCGTCGCCAGCAGACGCAGGTTCAGCTTCTTCGGCCACCACACGCGGTTCGCAGAGCCTGCGGTGGGATGCGGCAGCACCCCGTCGGGCTCGGCGTCGACCGGCGATGGCCCGACGGGCAACCGCGTCTCGTCGGCACCGTCGTGGGGTACAGGGCAACCCGTCGTGATGTCAGACATCTGTTTCCTTTCGTGGGGGTCATTCGCTCTGGGCAGCACATGCCGGACACATGCCCCAGAAGGTCACCTCGGCGGCCTCGACCGAGAAGCCATGCGTCTGCTGGGGATGCATGCACGGCGCCGCTCCCGCGACGCAGTCCACATCCTCGACGCGTCCGCAGCCGCGGCAGACGAGGTGATGGTGGTTGTCGGCGACGCGCAGCTCGAACAGTCCGGGATGCCCCGCGGGCTCGATGCGCCGGGCCAGCCCCGCATCGACGAAGTCGCCGAGGGCGTTGTAGACCGACTGCATGCTCGTCGCCGGCAGACGCTCGCGCACGCGGACGAACACCTCGTCTGCGCGGGCATGCGGCAGCGCGTGCAGCGCGTCATAGACCCCGCGCCGCGTCTCGGTGACACGAAGGCCCGCGTGACGCAGGGCGTTCTCTGTCTCGACGGATGCGGGGGCCACTCCCGCATCCTGCCATTGTTTTGATCTATTCAAAAATACGACACGCCCGCGAACAGATGAACGATCGCTGAATCCGTGCCCGCTCAGCCCGCGACGAGCTCGGTCTGCCCGACGTCATCCCCGTCCAGATCCCCCGTCTGGCCGCGGCGTGCGGCCCGCCGCCCGACCACGAGCATGTAGAAGAGGAAGACCCCGAGGGCGAGGGTGCCGAGCACGATCTTCACGGGCCAGGGCCACGGCTGCGG
Source organism: Microbacterium binotii (assembly GCF_021398715.1). Classification (NCBI taxonomy): domain Bacteria; kingdom Bacillati; phylum Actinomycetota; class Actinomycetes; order Micrococcales; family Microbacteriaceae; genus Microbacterium; species Microbacterium binotii. Next base: position 2,402,448 of record NZ_CP090347.1, read on the forward strand.
CGTGACATAGGCCTCGACGACCCCCGACAGGGCGAGGGCGAAGACCAGGCCGACCGCGACGGTCGCGAGCGAACGACCCGCCGCGGCGAGCGACTCGCCGCGGGAGCGGGGGCCGGGCGCGACCCAGGCCCAGAAGACGTGGAGCCCCGCGGCCGCCGCGACGAACACGCTCGTCAGCTCGAGCAGACCGTGGGGCAGGATGAACGCGAAGAACACGTCGAGCCGGTCGAAGGACCCCATGACCGCGGCTGCCGTCCCGAGGCCGATCGCGTTCTGGATGACGACGGAGACCGGCCAGATGCCGGTGATGCCGAACAGCACGCACTGGGCTGCGATCCAGGCGTTGTTCGTCCACACCGTGCCGGCGAACACGGCCGCCGGGTTGTCGGAGTAGTAGGCCACGAACTCGTCGTTCGCATACGAGGAGAGCTGCGCCTCCGAGCCCAGGGTCGCCACGAGGGCGGGATCGGACGCGATCCACAACGCCACCAGCGCCGAGGCCAGGACGAAGGCGACCGCCACCGCGAGTGTCGTCCAGCGCACGCGATACAGCGCCGCGGGCAGCTGATCGAGGAAGAACTGCGGGATCCGGCGGAGCAGGTTGCCGTCGCCGGCGGTGAGCCGCAGGCGGGCACGGGCGAGCACGAGCGAAAGATGGTCGGCCTGCGGGCTGCGCCCCGCCGCCGTCTTCAACTCCGCAAGATCCGCAGAGGCCGCCCGATAGCGCATCACGAGCTCGTCCGCCTCAGCACCGCTCAGCCGTCGGCGGCCCGCCAACTCGTCGAGACGTTCCCACTCAGCCCTGTGGGCGGCCGTGAGCGCGTCGAGATCCATGTGTTTCACTGTAGCCATGCCCTCCGCCGTGACCCTGGTCGAGATCGGTCAGGACGAGATCCTCACCGGTGAGGCCGTCGCGCTCGACGTCCAACCCGCGGGGTTCTTCCTCCGGCTGGCGGGAGCCGCGATCGACATGATCGTCACGGTGGCTGCCGCACTCGTCGTCATGCTGGCGCTCGGTCTGACCGGGGTGCTCTCCGTGGACTCCGGACTCGGGACGATCGTCTCGATCCTGTTGGCGGTCCTTCTGCTGGTCGTCGCCCCCACCACGATCGAGACCGCCACACGCGGACGAAGCCTCGGCAAGCTCATCGTCGGCGCCCGCATCGTCCGCGCCGACGGCGGAGCGGCGGGGTTCCGGCAGGCGCTGATCCGGGCGCTCGTCGGAGTCCTGGAGATCTGGTTCACCCTCGGCGCCGTGGCCGCGCTGACCGGGATGTTCACGCCGCGCGCACAGCGGCTGGGCGACCTGATGGCGGGCACGTTCAGTCAGCGCACGCGCGCCGGGCGCCTCGCCACGTTCGAGCCGCAGGTACCGGTCCCCCTCGCCGAGTGGGCCCGCATCGCCGATGTGGCGCCGCTGCCTGCCCCGGTCGCCCGGCGTCTCGCGAGGTTCGTCCGACAGGCCGAGCAACTGCAGCCCCAGGCGCGAAGGATGCTCGCAGCCCAGCTGGCCGCGGAGGCGGCCGCATCCGTCTCCCCCGTCCCGCCCGCGGACCCGGAGCTGTTCGTCCGAGCTGTGGCGGCGCTGCGCTTTCAGCGGGAGTTGACGGCCGTCAGAGCACGCGATGCGCGGGCCGAGGCACTGCTGCCCGCGCCCGTCACGCGCCGGGGCTAGGAGGCCCGGAGCGTCTCGTGACGCACGACCAGCCAGCCCTTCGGCACGGACAGTCGCTCGGTGTGCACCTGGCACAGGTCGTGCGCGTGGGGATCTCCCGCCCGACCCAGCGGACCCACCGCTGCCATCTGATCGGCGTAGTCGTAGGTGAGCGTCGCCACCGCTTCACGCGCGCACGCGACCTTGGAGCACTGACGTTCCTGCACGCTGCGACCCTAACGCGCCCCACGGACACCGTTGGTGCGCCGCGCCTAGGATGGTCAGATGATCCGCCGCCGGCCGCGCCCCGCACCCGCAGCCCCGCGTCCCGAACGCCACGGGCGTCACGGCCGGCAGGGCCGAAGCGCCGTGGTGCGCCCTCCGCTGCCGCCCCTCGAGACGCGCGTCGACCGGTTCGACCTCGCCGTCGGTTCGGTCGCCGAGTTCCTCCGTGGCGCCTGGCCCGAGCTGCGCGAGGTGCGCTTCGAGATGGCCGACATGCCCCCGGCCGCGGATGCCGACGGCATCCCGCGTTGGAGCGTGCTGCCCGACGAGAAGCGCATCGTGCTCTACCGGCTGCCCATCGAACGTCTCGCGCACCTGCACCGCAACGATGACTCCCATCGTCGGATGATGATCGAGAGCTGCGTCTTCCGCGCGGCGGCCGAGTTCCTCGGGCGCGACCCGTGGGACCTGGGCCCCGATCGATTCCGCTTTCTCTGAGCGGGCTCAGGGGCGGACGATGATCTCCGCAGCGGCCGCATCCGCCGGCCACACCGGGAACGCGCTGATCGCACCGTCCGCGAGGTAACTCACCGACGCCCGGACCGGGTTCGTGGTCTCGATGCGGTACACCGCGCCCGGCTGAACCGGCACGGAGGCGGTGTCACCGGCCGCGACGCTGACCCGCTCCGTCTGGGTGGCACCGCTCAGCGGCGTCAGCACGACATCCGCGGAGCCGACCGTGGACCCCGCGATCACCAGGAGAGGTGACGGCCCTTCGGGGACGGCGACCACGCTCGGCTCGACGACGGGCTCCGCTGCCGTGTACCAGGCGAAGTCGGCGCCGTTGCTGAAGTTCGTCGTCTGCCAGACGGCGCTGACGACGGCGGATGTCGCCTCGACGCGCACGGTGTACGTTCCGGCCGAGAGACCGGCGAGGTCGAGTTCGGTGGGCAGGTCCGCTCCGAGCGGAACCTCCTGCGTCAGCGCGGTACGCCCCGTGTCGTCCTGCACCGTGACGGTGGCCGTCGCTTCGACACCCGGCGAGAGCAGCCGCAGGAGGGTGGTCGCGCCGGCGGATGCCGCATCCACCGCGCTCTGCGGCACGCGCAGTCCGGGAATGACCTGCTGCGTCGCCGAGCCCACGATCGCGCCGCTCTGCTCTACACCGCCGGTCAGCAGTGTCCGGGAGAGGCTCGACTGCAGCGCGGCGGCGACCGGCGCGCCGGAGGCGGTGACACGCACGACCGGCGCTCCTTCGCCGACCGCCAGCGCGGCCAGCGGCACGAGGCGCTGCGTGTGGGCGTCGACGCGGAGCCCGCTTCCCGACGGCGGGAGGGAGGCCCCGGTCGCGCTGTACAGCGTGAGGTCGACGGTCGCGGCCACATCCGAGGGGTTGGAGAGGAGGATGACATCCGCCGATCCCGTGGTGGTCGCACCCGCGACGAGCCAGGACTCGATGAGCGGCGGCTGGCAGGCAGAGGCGGCGAAACCACGGATGTCTTCAGCGGCGACCGCGCCGCTGGCCGATGCGGCGGCATCCGATCGCGTGCCGTCGATCGGGGGTGCGACGAAGACGGGGTGCCCGTCGGAGCCGACGACATCGGGGGCGCTCCGTTCCGTCGTCTGCGTCAGCGTCGCGCCGTCCGATCCGAAGACGGTCTCGGTCGGCGCCGCGCTGGCGATCTGGTCGGCTTGCGTGGCGTCGCGTCCGAGCGCGAGCAGGGGCCCGGCGCAGGCGAGCACCGTGTCCGCCGGCGTGGGGGTCACGCCCACGGCGAGCGGCTCGTGCGTGTGGGTGGGCCAGTTCGCGGCGACGCCGACGCCCACCGCCCCGACGATGCCGACTGCGAGACCGGCACCCACGACGAGCCGGGTGCTCGTGGCCGCCCAGCGCCACATCCGCTGCCTGCTCATACCTGCTCCTCCCGCGAACGCGGACCGACGGTGCGCGGGGTGCGGCGAGCCTCGCGGCGTGATGCGGCGGTGGGGAACGAGAGCAGCAGGGCGATCGCGACGACCACGAGCTGGACCACCGCGACGACCCAGGCCTGCCGCACGATCTCCGGACTGGGCGCTGGTCGGTCGGCCACGTCCGTCGTCACGCGCCAGAGCGTGCCCTTGGGGGTCGCGCCGACGACGTCGAGGTCGTCGCGCTGGTCGAGCGCCGTCTGGGCCGAGAGCCGCAACGCGCGCGCCGCGTCGCTCTCGTCCGAGGACTCGGGAGCAACCACGATGAAGCGGATTCCGGCCGCCGCAACGCGTGCGACGACGTCCTCCGAGGTCGAGGTCACGAGATCCGCGGTGAGGGCGGCCACCTCCTCGTCGGAGGCCGACGCCACGGTGCGGGTCGCATCCAGCGTGGAGACACCCGACAGCGTCTCACTCCCGCCCCACACCACCTGTGCTGCGACGGAGCCGTCGGCCAGGGGCGAGAGCACGATCGTGCCGACGTTCGAGTCATCGCGTCCCTGCGCCGCCACGTAGGCGGGCAGCGTCGACGGCGAACCGCTCTGCAGCCCGCTCTGCCCCCGACCCATCGCCGTGACCGATGGAACGGCGAGGACCACGAGGGTCCCCATGACGGCGACGGCGCCGAAGACGCGCAGCCCGCCGGCTCGCGCCGGAACGCCGGAATCGAGCGTCACCGTGGCGGCTGCGACGATCCCCAGCCAGGCAAGACTGAGAGCGGCGCCCGGCCAGAGCGCCACGGGGGTGCCTCGGGTGTCGACCGAGACGGCGAAGCCGACGGCGGCGAAGGCCGTGGCGATGCCGAGGAGCGCGATCACGATCAGCACACCCGCGACCATCCACCGCGGGGTCAGCAGCGACAGCAGAGCGAGCAGCGCGAGGGGGGCGATCAGGACGACCACCGCGGTGACGAAGGGGCCGATGGTCGTGGAACCGAGAAGACCGGCCCACCCGGCGAAGTCCGTGGTCGGAAACCCCGCCGCGAGCGCGAAGCGGCCTGCCGCGTCGGCTCCTGCCTGTGCGCCCGCCCAGACCGGGCCCGGATCGGCGAGCAGGCCCCACACCGTTCCGCCGTGCAGCTGAGCCCAGATGAGGGGCGCGAACAGTGCCAGGGCGGGAACGCCGGTCCAGACGATCTGCCCAGCCCCGCGTCCGCCGCGCGCGACCACGACGAGCATCATCGCCAGCATCCAGATGATGATCAGAGCGGGCGCGAGTGATGGCGCGCACGCGAGCACACCGGCCAGCAACAAGGACGCCGCCCCCGCTGCGGCCCACGACCGGTGGGCGACGGCCCCGGCATAGAACAGCCAGGGCAGCAACAGATGGACGATGACGCCCGTGGGCCGGCCTTCGACGAGGGCGGTCCAGAAGGTGGGCGCGAGCGCCCAGGCGATGGCGGCCGTGTTGCGCAGCAGCGACCGCGACGTGAGACGCGTGGCCGCGAACCAGCCTCCCAGCACCGCGAGCGGGAGCGCGGCGAGCCACAGGACGACGAGGATGCGCGAGGGCTCTGCCGGCCAGAGCGAACCGAGCAGCGCCACGACGGCGGCGAACGGGTCGGCCGGTCCTGCCATATCGAGGCCGGTGGCTCGGGCGCCGAACGCCGCGTCGGCCCAGAGCTGACCGAGCGTCGCCCGCAGCGGCTCGAGTGCGCCGCCGCCCAGAGCCGGCCATGCCAGGAGGGCGGGGAATGCGGCCGCCGAGACCACCAATCCCGCCAGCACGAGCCACGCGCCGCCACCCGTGAAGAAGTGGAGCTCACCGCGCACCGGTCGGTTCATCGCGTCGGCGTCCGCGTCCGCGTCGAAACGCTGCCGGAGCGCCGACCTCGTGATGCGCAGCAGAGCGAGCTGGGACCACGCGGCTGCGCGTGAGTGACGGATGACTCCCCGGGATGAGGCGATCGCACCCCACCGGAAGAAGGCGACGATCGACGCGCCCCACTCGGGCAGCACCCGGGAGGGCTGCTTCGCCACGAGCAGCGCCGCCGCACGCCACAGCGCCAACGGGATGAGCGAGAGCAGGTGCAACGGGACCGCCGCGGCCGGAGCGTACGCCAGGCGCCGATGGATCTGGGCGAGTCGGCGGGCGTAGGCGCGCCGCCGACGGGCGCGTCCGGTCGCGGCCGCGGGAAGGCCGGCCACACCGTCGCCGGCGACCGCCACCCGCGCGGTGGGCACGAGACTCACCCGGTGCCCCGCCAGGCGGGTGCGCACGCCGAGATCGAGGCCCTCGTCCGCGCCGCCGAGCGCAGGATCGACACCGCGGAGGGTGCGCCACAGGTCGGCACGCACGAGCACACCGCGCACATCAGCCCCGAGGACGTCCTCCTCGCCGTCGTGCTGACCCTGGTCGAGTTCGTCGTGCACCTTCTCGACCGCGCGGCCGAACGTCGTCATCGTCACGCCGAGCGAGACGATGCGAGCCGGTTCCTCCCACTCCACCAGCTTGGGAGCGACGACAGCGACCGAGGGCGCGCGTTCGAGTCCGGCGAGCAGGCGCTGCAGCGCCTCCGGCTCCGGCGCGGTGTCCTGGGCGAGAAGCCAGACGAACTCGCCGCTGATGCGCACCGAGGCGAGCCGCACCGCGTCGGCGAACGACGTCGAGGCGCCGGCTGTGATGACGCCCTCCGCACCGGATGCGGTGACGAGCTGCGTGAGCGCGGAGTCACCCCCGCAGAGCACGATCGTCAGCGCGTCGACCCGGCGGGTCTGCGCAGCGAGAGCGGACAGCGTGCGCTCGAGATGCGCCGCGGCGGCCGTACGCCCTTCAGGGCGCACGACGAGGAGAGCGTGGACACGGGCCGACATGACTGAGTCAGCCTAAGCACGAGTTCGCGACGCGCGAGGTGCACGCGCCGCAATCGGCGATCTCGACAGGGCGCTCAGCTCACACGACGCTTGAGTTTGCGACGCTCGCGCTCGCTGAGCCCGCCCCAGATCCCGAACCGCTCGTCGTTGCGCAGCGCGTACTCCAGGCATTCATCGCGGACATCGCAGGTCGTGCAGATGCGCTTCGCGTCGCGGGTGGAGCCGCCCTTCTCAGGGAAGAAGGCCTCGGGATCGGTCTGCGCACACAGCGCATCCGTCTGCCATGACAGCGGATTGTCGTCGTCGACCGGAGCTTCGCGACGGACGCCGGGGACACCGAGGAAGACCGGATCGACGTGCCAGTTGTCGGGAACGCCTGAGCGGTACGGTGCGCTCGCCATGTGCTCTCCCCACGATCTCGAAATCACGACCCGCGGTGGGCGGGTGCCTAAATTACACAGGTGTGATTCGAGGAAAGCAAGTCGCGGATCGTAAACCCTCAACCCGCGCTTTAATCTTCACGACGCGCCGACGGCGTGTCGATGGAGCGGATTCGTTACGAGGCGACGACTCCGCGTCCCGGCATCGCGAGAAACAGCTCGCCCGCACCGGTGACCTCGAGGTGCTGCTCGTCGGGCGTGGCGAATGCCGCGGCCCCCGGAGCGAGCTGCACCCTCGCCGCAGCGGCCGACACGACCGGCGCGCCGACGGTCGCCACGGCGATGGCGGGTCCGCGAAGGCGAACACGACGCACCTCCCCCTCGTCCACCGTCACGCGCAGCAGCTCGAAGTCGGCGATCCCGGGCGCGAAGACGTCGACACCCGGCTCCCCCACGATCGCCGGCAGCCTCGGCGCCTCGCCCGGTGTCGTGTCGAGGATGCGCAACAGCTCGTCGACATCGATGTGCTTGGGCGTCAGACCGCCGCGCAGCACGTTGTCGCTGGCGGCCATGATCTCGACGCCCAGACCGGACAGGTAGGCGTGCAGCACGCCGGCCGGTACGAAGATCGCTTCGCCTCGCGCCAGCACCACATGGTTCATGAGCAGCGCCACCACGACGCCCGGATCCGACGGGTAGGCGTCGGCGACACGGGCCAGCGCGACGAAGTGGTCGGTGGACGTCGCCTGGGCGGCCTCACGTACGGCGGCGATCACTCCGTCGACGACGCTCTGCGCCTTACCGGAGAGCAGCCAGCCGAGGACCTCGCGCAACGTCGAGGCTTCATCGGCCCCCTCGAGCGCCCGTGCGAGATCCGTCACACCCTCGTTCTGCGGGAGGGACGCGAGAATGTCCCGCGTCGCCGCCAGCGGGCGAAGCCCCGCCAGCGCCTCGAAACGGTCGCTGACAGCCACGATCACCTCGGGCTTGTGGTTGTCGTCCTTGTAGGTGCGGTGCGCCGCCTCCCGGGCGATGCCGGCCGCCTCCTCCCGCGCGAAGCCTTCGACGGCCTGCGCTCTCGAGGGGTGGACCTGGATCGAGAGGGGCGAACCCGCGGCGAGCAGTTTGAGCAGATAGGGCAGTCGCACCGCCCGCTCCGCCCCCGCGCCCTGCGCGTCGAACCAGGCATCCAGCGTCATTCCGAGGGAGGGGAGCTGGGCGGGTGATCCGGGATGGTCGCCGAACCAGACCTCGGCTTCGGGCGCGCCGGAGGGCTGACGGCCCTGCAGGTCCGCGATGAGATGGGAGGAGCCCCAGGGGTAGTCACGGGGGACGTTGGTCAGCTCGGCCAGCACACCCCCAGCCTAGAAGGCTCCCGGGATAATCTGAGGGCATCATGGCCGTCCGAACCCAACATCCGGCAGGTCCCGCACCCGCACCGCCGTTGCGCGAGCGCACGGGACATCTGTTGCTGCGCGCGTGGTGCGTGTTCGTCGTCTTCCAGGCGATCGCGGGCACCGCGTGGACGCTGGCCTTCGGAGTCGCCGTCTCGACCGTGATCGTGGTCGCGACCGCAGTCGTCTCCCTCGTGGTGTGGCTTCTGGTCCGGCCGCCGGTCGACATGCGCCGCCTGCCCTGGTTCGTCCTCGCCTACGGCGTCTGGGCGACGGCCTCGCTCATCTGGACGGCGTGGCCCGCGACGACCGGCACCACGCTCGCGCTGTGGCTGATCACCACGGGCCAGGGGCTCTTCGTGGCGGCGATTCTCACCTGGCGCGAGATCGTCGCCGCCGTCTCGGCCGCGCTGAAGTGGGCGCTCGGACTGTCACTCGCCTTCGAGCTCGTCGTGTCGCTGCTCGTGCGGCGACCGATCCTGCCCGGATGGGTGCTTCCGGAGCGGGGTGTGAAGTACGACCCGATCGTCTACTGGTCCCGCAACAACCTCTTCGACCTCGACGGCCGCATCCAGGGCATCCAGGGAAACGCCAACCTCCTCGCGGTCATCGCACTGCTCGGACTCATCGTCTTCTCTATCCGCTGGGCGGCGCACGCCGAAGGGCGGGTCTCCGCGATCATCTGGATCTCGATCGCCGGGCTGCTGTTCGTCCACGCCGGCTCCGCGACCGCCTACCTCTCGGCGGCCGCCGTGGTCGTCGTGCTCGTGACGGTGCTGCTCATGCGGACCGTCACGAAGCCCGGCGGACGCACCGTGTACTACGCGGCTTACGCCGGGGTGGCCCTCGCGGGCGCCGCGATCCTCTTCTTCGCTCGCGACACGCTCTTCTCAGCCCTCGGCCGCTCCGCTGATCTGACCGGGCGCGAAGGGATCTGGGAGCAGGTGCTGGCGAGAGCGGTCGAGCATCCGGTGATCGGATGGGGCTTCGCATCGCCGTGGCTGCCCTGGGACAGCCACTTCGACGGCTGGATCGTCGACCACGGCGAGACGGTCATGCAGGCGCACAACATGTGGATCGACGTCTTCCTGCAACTCGGCGTGATCGGCGTGCTTCTGATGGTCGGCGTCTACGTGACCTTCATCTGGCGCGCCTGGTTCTTCGCGATCGACCGCCCGCGCTGGGATCTGCGCGATGACCGCCCGTACTCACCGTTGACGCTGCTGCCCACGCTCGTCGCCACCGTTCTGCTCGTGCAGGGTCTCGCGGAGTCCGGCCCGCTGGTGGTGTGGGGCTGGATGCTCGTCGTCCTGCTCGGACTCAAGGTCCGACAGTCACCGCTGCTGGGCGTCGGCCCCGCGGAGACCTCGTGGCGTATCGAGCGCGGCGACCCCGTGTCGGACCAGGGATGATCGCCCCCGCCGCCTCGGGCGTGGGCGAGCTACTGCGCTCGGCCCGGATGGCGCGCGCGTTCACCCTCGTCGTCTTCGGCACGACCTTCGGCGCCTTCGCGATCGAGCGCCTCATGGGCAGGGTGACCTACGTGACGATGGTCGCCGGACTGTGCGCCCTCGCCGTCGCCATGCTGGTCGCGCGCAGAGGAGAGCTGTCGCCGCTGCGGCTGGCTTCCGCGACGCTCGCACTCTTTCTCGGGTGGACGCTGGTGAGCGTCTTCTGGTCGACCGATCAGCCGAAGTCCCTGATCGGCTGGGTGGCTCTGGCGGCGCTCTCACTGCTGGGCGTCACGATCGCCCACGTGCGCGACACCCTGCAGACCGCCCGCGCGCTGGGCGACGTCATGCGCTGGCTGCTCGCGGTGTCCTTGGGCGTCGAGATCCTCTTCGGCATCCTCATCGACATGCCGTTCCCCCTGCTGGGTGTGCAGGGCCTGATCGCCGAGCTCGGCCCCGTGCAGGGGATCTTCGGCACCCGCAACGCACTCGGTTTCGTCGCCGTGCTCGCACTCATCACGTTCCTCGTGGAGTGGCGCACCCAGTCCGTGCGCCCCGGCCTCGCGGTCTTCTCGGTGCTCCTCGCGGGCGGACTGGCCGTCCTGAGCGACTCACCCACCGTGATCGTGATCGCCCTCATCGTCGGACTCGCCACCCTGACGCTCATGGTCGTACGCCACACCCGACCGGCGTCGAGGCCGATGCTGCAGGCGACGCTCGCCGCAATCGTCGTGGTCGCACTGGCGGTGGCCTACGCCGCCCGGGGTCCCATCATCGCCATGCTCGGCGCCGGCAGCGACTTCTCGACCCGCGCGGACCTGTGGAACACGATCCTCGACTACGTCCGCTATCACCCTGTGCAGGGCTGGGGCTGGTACGGCACCTGGTCGACGACGGAGTTCCCGTTCCTCTCCATCAATGTGACCCTCGGCGAGCGCCACGCTTCGGCGCTCAACGCCTACTTCGACGTCCTGCTGCAGGTGGGATGGTTCGGCCTGCTGCTGTTCGCTGGGTTCTGCGTCGTCGCGCTCGTGCGGTCGTGGCTCGAGGCCAGCAACCGACGAGCCGTGGTGTACACCTGGACGCCCCTCGTGCTCACCGCGCTGCTCATCGACTCGGTGTTCGAGAGTTTCACGCTGTTCGGATACGGATGGTTGCTCTTGGTGGTGTGCGCGAGCCGCGCGGGGCAGTCGCGTTCGTGGCGGGACCGGCTCGACAGCGGCGACCCCGCGTCGCCGCTGCTTCCCGAAGAGCGCACCCGCTGAGCCTTCAGTCGACCGGGGTAGGATCAGGTCGCTATGGCCGCCGCATCCGAGAGTCCCGACGTGCCCTCCCACGCCCCCTTTGATCCCGCATCCGCCACGATCGTGGTCGTGACGTACAACCGGTCCGCTCTGCTGACGCGGTTGCTCACCAGCGTCGAGGCGATGGATCCCGCCCCGGGCCACCTCGTGGTGATCGACAACGCCTCGACCGACGACACCACCGACGTCATCGAGCAGTTCCGTCCGCGCCTGAACACGCAGGTCGTGTATCGCCGACTCGAGACGAACACCGGTGGATCCGGCGGGTTCAGCGAGGGCATGCGCACCGCCTACGAGCTCGGCTCCGCGTGGATCTGGCTGATGGACGACGACGTCGAAGTACTCCCCGACGGCCTGGCGCGCATGGGGAAGTGGGCTCCGCGGTTCAAGAGCATCCAGGGTCGCCGCTACGACTACGACGGCAGCGAGTTCTACTGGCAGTACCGCGTGGCCGACCGCATGGGCATCCCCATCCCCTTCGCCCCGGCGGGCTTCGACGCCTCCGGATTCAAGGAGATGAACTCCGGCTGCTTCGAGGGCATGTTCATCCACCGTGACATCGTCACGCAGATCGGGCTCCCCGATCCTCGGTTCTTCATCTACTGGGACGACCAGCTGTACGGCTGGTTGGCGTCGCGCGTGACGACCTCGGTCATCGTCGACGAGTTCGTGCTGCGCCGAACGCGCGAGATCAAGCAGTGGGACATGGGCATCCGCCACATGAACGCCTCGAGCGACGCGTACCGGTACTACATCATGCGCAACCGCGCGTACATCAAGCGCTACTATCGCGAGCTCGGCGTGTACAACCCGTTCCTCTTCGGGCTCGGTACCGCGATGACCTTCGCCAAAGAGCTCATCCGGTTGGTGGTCGTCGAACGCAAGGTGCGCGGCACGAGCAACCTCTTCCGAGGACTCCGCGACGGACGCAGGATCACGCGCGACCGTTCTTGGAAGCCCATGCCGCCGCTCACGCAGCCTCAGCCGGCCGCGTAGTCGGCGTTGTAGCGCTCGAGGACGTCGGCGATCGGTGCGTCCATCTTGAGCGCCCCCTTGTCGAGGTACAGTCCGCGCGTGCAGAAACGGCGCAGATCCTTCTCGTTGTGGCTGACGAAGAAGAGGGTCCGCCCCTCGGCGAGCAACTCGTCGATGCGCCGATAGCACTTCTCCCGGAAGGCCTTGTCGCCCACGGCCAGCACCTCGTCGACGAGCAGGATCGGCTCCTCGAGCTGGGAGACGACGGCGAAGGCGAGCCGCACCTTCATCCCGTTCGACAGATGCTTGTAGGGGGTGTCGACGAAATCCTCGAGCTCCGCGAAATCGATGATCGAGTCGAAGCGCCGGGAGATCTCGGCACGGCTCATGCCGTGCAACCCGGAGGTCAGGCGGACGTTCTCGCGCACCGTCAGATCGCCGACGAAGCCACCGGTGATCTCGATCAGAGGCGCCACACCGCCGAGGACGCGAACGGAACCCTCATCGGGCAGCAGGACGCCGGCGACGAGCTTGAGGAGCGTCGACTTGCCTTGCCCGTTGCGTCCCACGACACCGATCGACTCTCCCGGGGCGACGGTGAAGCTGACATTGCGCAGCGGCCAGAACTCGCCCGGGCGAGCGCGACGGGATGCACCGCCGAACAGGTCTTTGAGGCTGCGTCGGCCCCTCCGGTTGCGTCGGAACCGGACGCCGAGGTTTTGCACATCGATCGCGACGTCGGCGGCCATCACAGCTCCTTCAGCACGGGTCGCTCGAGGCGTCGGAAGACCAGGACGCCCAGCCCGAGGATCACAAGGCTCACGACCGCACCCGCGACCACCGACAGAGTGTCCCACTGATCCGGGAAGAATCCCGCGCGGTACAACGTGAAGATTCCTGCGAGGGGGTTGAACGCCGCGACCTCGCGGAAGCCCGCGGGCAGGTCCGAGACGCCGTAGATGATCGGCGAGGCGTAGAAGAGCGCCCGAAGGATGAGTCGGGTCGTGCGCTCCAGGTCACCCCAGAGGACGCACAGCGGCGCGACGATGAGCCCCAGCCCCACCAGCAGCGCGACCTGGAGCATCACCGCGACCGGGAACAGGAGCAGGCCCCACCCGACCGTGGCTCCCCCGAAGACGGCGAAGAGCACGAGCACGGGCATCGAGCACAGGAACTCGACACCCTTGCTCAACACGATGCGGTTGATCCAGATCGACCGCGGGATGGCGGTGGACCTCACGAGTCTGGCGTCCTTGTTGAACGCGCGGGTGAAGTCGGTGACCGCCGCGTTGAACCAGACCCACGGCAGCAGTGCGGTGATGAGGAACACGATGTAGGGCTTCTCGCCCACATCCCGCCCGAAGACCTGCGTGAAGACGAACCAGTAGATCGCACTCATCACGAGCGGATCGAGCACCGACCACAGATAGCCCAGTGCGCTGGTCGCGTATCGGACCTTCAGATCGCGGGCCGAGAGCAGCCACAGTGAGTGGAGGTATCGCCGGGGCGTCCCGGGTGCTCCGACGGCGGCCGTGTTCATCGAGATCGAGTCTAGATGGCACCCGCGCGCAGGTCCCGAGCACGAACCCTGACAGGATGGGGGGATGGTTGCCCGAACATCCGCCGATCCGCGCGTGTCGATCATCATGCGCACCAGAAATCGGACCGATCTCCTGCAGCGCGCCCTCGATGATGTCTTCGGCCAACGGTTCGTCGATTTCGAGCTCGTCATCGTCGACGACGCCGACGACGCGGCCCCCGTCACCGAGCTCGTGGCCGCGCTGCCCGCCGAACGGGCGGAGCGGGTGCACCTGGTCACACGCGCCGGAGAGCAGCACGGACGCTGGCCCGCGGCGAACGCAGGACTGTCGGTGGCTCGCGGCGAGTTCATCACGCTTCACGATGACGACGACTATTGGGACCCGTCGTTCCTCGACGTGATGGTGAGCCATCTGGACGCAGCGCCCGACGCGGGAGCGGCCTGCTGCCGAACGCAGATCGTCATCGAACGGGAGGACGAGCACGGGACGCTCCAGCGGACCGATGAGTATCCCTTCTTGCCTGAGTTGCATGCGATCACCCTCTCGGACATGCTCCGCGCGAACAGGATCCCCCCGATCTCGCTGCTCTATCGACGCGCACTCCACACCGAAGTCGGACCCTACGATGCCTCGCTCGACGTGCTGGGAGACTGGGACTTCTACCTGCGCGCCATCGCTGCGCATCCCATCGACCTCGTCGATGGACCGGCGCTGGCGTTCTGGAGTCATCGACCGGCATCGACCGGCGCCGGGGAGAACAGCATCTCTGCGCAGGCGCCCCGCGCGGTGACGGAGTCCCTCATCCGCGACGCCCGCATCCGTGAAGGTCTCCGCAAGGACGGTCCCTCGGTGTTCGCGCATATCGCCCACGAAACGAAGTGGCTCGACGACAGAGCGGCTCAACGCGCCGACACGCTGGCCGCCGAGCGCGCCGCCGAAGCCGCACAGCTCGAACGTGCCGTGGGCGAGGTGAGAGGGGAACTCGCGCAGCTGCGAAACGAGCTCGCCGCGCTGCGGAGCGAACTTCACGAGCGCGGTCTGATGGCGCTGCTGCGGCGCGTGCGAGGGAAGCTGCGCAGGTGAGCATCGGCCGGAGTGCGCTCCGCGCCGTTCGCCGTCGCGTCCTGCGCTCTCGTGAGGAACGACGGTGGGCGCGAGTGCTCCTGGCCTCCCAGGTGACGGATGTCGATTTCTATGCCCGCATCGCCGGCCTCACTCGCGCCATCTCGTCACGCCACGCGATCCAGCACTACCTCCGTCACGGGCGCTTTCGTGGGCTCACCCTCAATCCGCTGATCGATCCCGTCGTTCTCGCCGCGTCCTTCCCTTCGCCCGGGGCGCCGCCGCTCTGCGCGTACCTCGACCGCGGAGGCCCTCACCCGCACGTGAGCACGGTGTGGGACGCACCGCTCTTCGCGGAGGAGCTGGGCGAGACGACGAGCACAGGCGTCATCTCCGCGGCGCTGCGCGCGGTGCGTGAGGAACCGGACAGGCTTCTGCCTCTGCGGGAGCCGGGCCGCACACTGACGGCGGGCGAGTTGTACGCGATCCTCGCCGCGAGCCATCTCCCGGCGCAGACCACCGTCCCGCCTCACGAGAACCCGGCGGCGCGGGAGCACATGCTCCTGGTCGCCCGCGCCGCATCACCGTACTTCGAGCGACGGCTGGAGGAAGCGACGGATGTGGCACGGGACGTGGCCGTCGACGTCACGATCGTTCT
Organism: Microbacterium binotii; assembly: GCF_021398715.1. Classification (NCBI taxonomy): domain Bacteria; kingdom Bacillati; phylum Actinomycetota; class Actinomycetes; order Micrococcales; family Microbacteriaceae; genus Microbacterium; species Microbacterium binotii. Next base: position 2,417,873 of record NZ_CP090347.1, read on the forward strand.
GGTCGCCCCGACGCCGGCTGAGCGTGCGAAGGTCGAGATCGTCCGCCGTCGATCCCCTGGATTACGCGCGGTGATCGCGGAGACAGATGTCGCCGTCGTCGCCTGTCTGCGAACACAGACTCACGCAAGCGCGGCCGGAGTGACGGTCCTCGTCGACCTGGCCTACGATCCGGACCGCGATGAACTGCGGGCTCTGGCGGAGGCGGCGGCGCACGTCGACGGCGCAGCGATCATGCCGTTGTCCCTGGGGCCGGACGGAACCGTCCTGCACGCCGGAGGTTTCCCGCCCGCCCACGGCGGCGACGCATATCCGCTGCTGCGGGGCCTGCCCGCGGACGACGCACGCGCGCTCGGAGGTTCCGTCGAGATCCCGATGATCACGGGCCCCAACCTCGCCGCCGCGACGGACATCCTGCGCGACGGACTCGACGTCGAGCGCGTCCACGCCGTCTCGGATATCGGTGCACACTTGCGAGGGCGGGGCTACAGAGCATACGTCCGGACCGAGGACCCGTGGCGCGTCCCGTTCCTTGCCCATCCCCCCCGGCCGGCTCGGGCAGCATCGACGGCGGACGTGCAGGATGGTCTCCGGCCGTACCTGGCTCCGCTCGACCTCGACCTCGACCAGGCGGGCCGGGTCGTGCGGAGTCCGGCTTCTGCGCCGACGCGATTGCGGTGGGCGATCAAGACGGCGGCACCCGCAGACCGCGCCGCGGCTCGGTCGTGGGGCGACCTCCACTTCGCGGAGGGGCTCGCAGCGGCTCTCAGACGCCTGGACCAGCACGTCGTGATCGACAGCCGCGACTCGGCTGAGCGCCCCACCTCCGACGTGGACGACGTCGTGGTCGTGATCCGTGGGTTGTATGCCTATGTTCCCCCCGCGTCGGCGACATCGCTGCTCTGGGTCATCAGCCACCCCGACCAGGTTCTACCGGCAGAGGCGCGCCGCTACGACGCGGTCTTCGCGGCTTCCGCGCCCTGGGCCCGACGCATGTCGCAGGAGTGGGGGGTGCGGATAGAACCGCTTCTGCAGGCGACCTCCCCCGAGCGCTTCCGCCCTTCGGGACGCCCTCGTACCGACGGACCGCTTTTCGTCGGCAACAGCAGAGGAGTGGATCGACCGATCGTCCGCGCAACCGCCGAACGGTGCCACGACATGCGGGTCTACGGCGGCGGCTGGGAGGGGGTCCTGCCACCGTCCGTCGTCCGTGGCGAGCACGCGCCGAACGACGAGTTGCCCGCGATGTACGAGAGCGCGCTCTACGTCGTGAACGACCACTGGCCCGAGATGCAGCGCGACGGCTTCATCTCCAATCGTCTGTTCGATGTCGTCGCCGCCGGTGGACGAGCGCTCAGCGACTCGGTCGAGGGGGTGGAAGAGCTGTTCGGCGGCGCCGTTGCGGTCGCGCACTCGGACCTCGAGCTGAACGAGATGCTGAGCGGCGACGCGGACGCGCTCTTCGCCGATGACGCCGCTCTCGCTCGGGTCTCCGACCGGATCCGCCGCGAACACTCGTTCGACAGCCGTGCGCGCACGCTGCTCGATGCCGCCCGGACAGCACGGGCGGGCGACGTCGGCGTCAGCGACTGCGAACCGAGGTGACCGCGGCGTCCGCGTAGACGGTGCCGGTGCGTTCCTCGCTCATAGGCACGTAGAAGCGAGCGCCCTGCCAGAGGATGTCTGCTCCGACGCCGTTCTCGTCGAGCACCTGAGCGTTCACGAAGTACTGACCGCCGCCGAAGGCGGCGTCGGGGATCGTGTAGGTGACAACCGCCGGGCCGGGGCCCACCGGACCGTGGGTGTCTCCGGTCAGACGGCGGACGCTCGTGCCGAAGACCTGCTGGCCGGTCGGGGTGTCGATGCTGAACGAGGTCTGCCACTGACTGTGGGCGGCCGCGTGGTCGACCGTGATCTCGATGAGCACGTCGTCGCCTGGATTGACGTCCTGGACCGGCTCACCGACGGAGTTCAGGACCCTCACGACGGTGACGGCGTACTCGCTCGCCGACGATTCGGGGTCGTTCTCCATCCGCGCCTGTCGCTTGCCTTCCATGATCTCGCGGTGGACCTTGGTCGCCTCCGCGGCCGGCCCGATGAACGCGATCTCGCCGTGCTGGAGCACCACGCCCTGATCGCAGATGTCCATCACCTGGGCGGCCGAGTGCGAGACGAGGACGATCGTTCGCCCCTCGCGCTGAAACTCGCGGATCTTGTCCATGCACTTACGTTGGAACGCTTCGTCGCCGACGGCGAGCACCTCGTCGACGAGGAGGATGTCCGGGTCCGTGTGCACAGCGACCGCGAACGCGAGACGCACGTACATGCCGGAGGAGTAGAACTTGACCTGTGTATCGATGAAGTCCGCGATCTCGGCGAACTCGACGATGCTGTCGAACCGCTCGTCGGTCTGTTCCTTGGTCAATCCGAGGATCGACGCATTCAGATAGACGTTGTCACGGCCGGAGAGGTCCGGGTGGAAGCCCGCCCCCAGCTCCAGCAGGGCGGCGAGACGACCGCGACGATACACGGTGCCCGACGTCGGCTCGATGATGCCGCCGATCACCTTGAGCAGGGTGCTCTTACCCGAGCCGTTCGGTCCCATGAGGGCGATCGATGCTCCCGCCGGGATGGAGAAGGTGACGTCCTTGAGCGACTGGAACTCCTCGCGATGCTGACGTCCGCGACGCCCGAGCGTGACGATGCGCTCCTTCAACGAGTTGTCCTTGCGCAGGGCGAACGTCTTGGACACCTCGTCGATGACGATGACCTCTGGCACTGCCGATGTCTGTTCGCTCACGTCATAGCTCCTGCGCGAAGTTGCCCTGCAGCCGCGCGAAGACACGCTGGCACAGGAAGACCAGCACGAGGCCGATGAGGAAGGCGATCCCCATCCGCATGAGCAGGTCCGGCGGATAGTCCGAGGGGGTTCCGCTCCCCCAGAAAGCGCGGTGGAACCCCAGCACGGCCAGGGTCAGCGGACTCGCGGTGTACAGCTCGAGGATCCAGGTGGGAAGACCGAACCGTGCGACCTGATCGCCCACCATCGTCCATGCGTAGACGATCGGCGATGCCCAGAGCGCGAGCATCAGCACGACCTGTGTCAGGTACTGCACGTCACGCAGATAGACGTTGAGTGCCGCGAGAAGCATCCCGAAGGCGAGAGCGTAGACCAGGATGAGCAGCACCGAAGGGAAGAAGTACAGCAGCGACCAGGAGAGATTCGGGGTCCCGAGGGTGAAGCTGGCCACGATCAGCACGAGGAGCTGAACGCCGAACGTGAACAGCGCGGACCCGGTCGCCGCCAGCGGGAACACCTCGCGGGGAACGTAGACCTTCTTCACGAGCCCCGCGTTCGCGACGATCGAGCCGGTGGCTCCCGAGAGCGTCTCGGAGAACAACCCGTAGACCGTGAGTCCCGAGAAGATGTAGACGGCGAAGTCCGGGATGCCGCGCGCCGCACCCAGGATCTGCCCCATGACGAGGAAATAGACGGCGAGCTGCACGAGGGGGTTGATCAGGGTCCACAGCAGCCCCAGGACACTGTCCTTGTACCGCGCCTTGACGTCACGACGGACCAGCAAGGAGAGGAGCTGGCGGTGATTCCAGATCTCGGTGACCGTGCGCCCGAAACCTCGCAGCCCCTCGCGACTGGGCGTCACGGGCTGCAGAGGCTGAGACGCCAATCGGCTGAACCTGACGGCTGCGCTCTCGTTCAAGTGCTGCCACTACCTCTCGTTCGCACCAACTGAGAAACTATAGCCGGGCGAGCCCGAGGATCCGGTGTGTGCACTCACGCGAGGGTGTTGTTCCACAGTGACAACGCGGAGCCGATCGCCATGTGCATGTCGAGGTACTGGTAGGTCCCCAAACGCCCGCCGAAGTGGACGTCGCGCTGCCCCTTCGCGAGCTCGCGATACGCGAGAAGGCGCTGACGATCCTCCGCGGTGTTCACCGGGTAGTAGGGCTCGTCCTCACGCGCGGCGAAGCGCGAGTACTCCCGAACGATGACCGTTCTGTCCTTCGGATACCGGTCGGCTCGCTCAGGGTGGAAGTGCTTGAACTCGTGGATACGGGTGTAGGGGGTGTCCGCATCCGCGTAGTTCATGACGCTCGTGCCTTGGAAATCGCCGATGTCGAGCACCTCCTGCTCGAAATCCAGGGTGCGCCACGAGAGCGGACCTTGCGCGTAGTCGAAATACCGATCGATGGGTCCGGTGTAGACGATGGGAACCCGGCCGACGAGGGCATTCTTGTTCAGCGGCTGCGACTCGTCGAAGAAATCCGTACTGAGCCTCACCTCGATGCGCGGATCATCCGCCATGCGCTCGAGCCACGCGGTGTAGCCGTCGACCGGCAGACCTTCCCACGTGTCGTTGAAGTAACGGTTGTCGTAGGTGTACCTGACGGGGAGGCGGGAGATGACCTCGGCGGGAAGATCCCGCGGATCGGTCTGCCACTGCTTCGCCGTGTAGTCGCGGATGAAGGCCTCGTACAACGGCCGCCCGACGAGCCCGATCGCCCGCTCCTCGAGGTTCTGCGCCCGCTTCGGGTCGTACTCGCCGGCCAGCTCGTGGATGAGCGCGCGTGCCTGATCAGGTGTGTACGCGGACTGGAAGAACTGGTTGATGGTGCCGAGGTTGATCGGCAGCGGGAACACGGTGCCGTTGTGGGTCGTGTAGACGCGGTGCGTGTAGTCCGTGAAAGTCGTGAAGCGGTTGACGTACTCCCACACCGTGGCGTTCGAGGTGTGGAACAGGTGCGCGCCGTAGCGGTGCACCTCGATGCCGGTCGTGCTCTCGTGCTCACTGTACGCGTTGCCGCCGATGTGAGGGCGGCGCTCCAGGACGGTGACCGAGCGACCGGCGGCGGCAGCGCGCTCCGCGATCGTGAGACCGAAGAAGCCGGAGCCTACGATGAGGAGATCCATATGGTGCGAGCCGTTCCTGAGGTGCATGCCGACCGGTTCAGCTTAGGTGAGCTCGTCTCGGATCGCTCGAGAGGATCGCGTCTCCGATCGCTTGAGAGGATAGGACCGTCACCCATGAGCGGCCCGTTCGGGGCGTGGAGGGCACGGAAGGAATCATGACTCTCGACATCTGCGTCCCGTATTGGGGAGACCCGGAGACCTTCATGCGCACGATCGACTCCGTGCGGGCGCAGTCCGATCCTCACTGGCGCCTGGTCATCATCGACGATGCGTATCCGGGCGACGCGATCGAGCGTTACGTCTCGACGTTGGACGATCACCGCATCGAGTACCGGCGCAACGAGCACAATGTCGGGATCATCGAGAACTTCCGCCGCGCCGTGCGGGCGGCGACCGGCTCCCACGTCGTCATCCTCGGGGCCGACGATCTCCTCATGCCCGAGTACGTCGCGCATATCCGCTCGGTCATCGCCGACGATCCCAGCGTCGACGTCATCCAACCCGGCGTCCACGTCATCGATGCGCACGGCGGTCGGGCCCGGTCCCTCGTGGACACCGTCAAGCTGAAGCTTCTGACGCCGCGCCACCCCGCGATACTGCGAGGAGAGGAGATGAGCGCCTCTCTGCTGCGCGGAAACTGGCTCTACTGGCCCTCACTCGCTCTGCGCGTGGAGCCCGCGAGCTCGGTCGGCTTCCGCGATGACCTGCCCATCATCCTCGACCTCGCTCTTCTTCTCGACATCGCCTCTCGAGGAGGCTCGCTGCGCTACACGGCGGTGACGTGCTTCGCCTACCGGCGCCACGCGGCGAGTCTGTCGCAGACCTCGTTGCGCGACGGTTCGCGTTTCGTGGACGAGCGCCGGTTCTACCGCGAGGCAGCGGCCGACGCGGCGGCGCGAGGGTGGCGCCGCGCCGCGCGCGCGGCTCGATGGCGGTTGATGTCGCGGCTGCACGCGCTCAGCGTCCTGCCCGGCGTGATCCTGCGCGGCTCGCGGAAGGCAGCGGTCGCTGCAGCGATGCTCGCATTCGGCGACTAGCCTCCGATCCGGGCCGACCGTCATGCCCGCATGCCGCACGGCCATATCGTTCGAATACTCGTTACGCTGGTCAGCGTTGTCCGGGACAGGAAGAGCGCGCATATGGGTTTCGAGAATGATGTCGTCGTCGTCGGAGGTGGCGGACACGTCGGGCTTCCGCTGGCGATCGCCTTCGCGAGTCGGGGCAAGCGCACCGTCGTCTACGACCTCTCTCCGTCGGCCGTCGCCGCGATCCGAGAAGCCCGGATGCCGTTCCTGGAGCCGGGCGCGGACGAGGTCCTCGCGCAGGTCGTGTCGAGTGGACTGCTGACCGCCTCGACGGATCCCGCGGTCGTCTCCACCGCCGAGAACGTCGTCGTCGTCATCGGCACACCGGTGGACGAACACCTCAACCCCGACCCGAATGCGATCGGGAAGGCTCTCGCCGTCTGCGAGCCGCACTTCCGAGACGGCCAGTTGATGGTGTTGCGCAGCACGATCTATCCCGGCGTCACCGCGCTGACGCGTCAGACCCTCGACCGGATGGGCCTGGCCATCGAACTCGCCTTCTGTCCGGAACGCATTGCCGAGCATCGTGCGATGACGGAGCTCTTCGAGCTCCCGCAGATCGTCTCCGGGTACACCCCCGAATCGGTCGCGCGCGCCTCGGCGCTCTTTCGTACGCTGACGAACACGATCGTGGAACTGACCCCGGAGGAAGCAGAGCTGGCGAAGCTCTTCACGAACACCTGGCGCTACATCAAGTTCGCCGCGGTGAACCAGTTCTACATGATGGCCAATGCGAAGGGCATCGATTTCGAGCGGGTGCGCGCAGGCCTCACCATGGACTACCCGCGAGCGCAGGACATGCCCGGCGCCGGATTCGCCGCCGGCCCCTGCTTGTTCAAGGACACGATGCAGTTGGCAGCGTTCAGCGACAACACCTTCCAGCTCGGCCACGCCGCCATGCTCGTCAACGAGGGTCTTCCCCTTCACCTGGCGAGCCAGCTCGAGATGAAGCATGACCTGAGCTCGCTCACCGTCGGCATTCTGGGCATGGCGTTCAAGGCGGGATCGGATGACATCCGCTCGAGCCTGTCGTACAAGCTCAAGCGCGTCCTCACCTTCAAAGCGCGCGAGGTGCTGACGACCGATCCTTACGTCTCCGCCGAAACGGACGACACGCTTCTGCCGCTGGATGAGGTGCTCGAGCGCAGCGACATCCTCATCATCGCCACACCGCATCCCGAGTATCGTGAACTCGTGACGGACAAGCCGGTGGCGGATGTCTGGAACCTTCTCGGAAACGGGGTGCTGGTGTGACCTCGGTCGCGCCCCGCGTTTCCATCGTCGTTCCGGCGTACAACGAGGGAGACGAGATAACCGCCTTCCTGCAGCGCGTCTCGGCCACCGTGACCCTCCCGTTCGAGCTCCTGGTCGTCGTCGATTCGGACGACGACACCACGATTCCCGCTGTCGACCGCTTCCATGCGGAGGATGATCGGGTCAGGGCCGTGGTCAACACGTTCGGACGCGGTCCGGCGCAGGCCATCCGATACGGATTCGAGGTCGCCGCGGCGCCCATCGTCGTCGTGACGATGGCGGACGGCAGCGACGACCCCCGGCAGATCGACTCGTTGACGGAGCTGGTCGAGCGCGGCGTCGTCGTCGCGGCCGGAAGCAGGTACATGGCCGGCGGCCAGCAGATCGGCGGGCCCCGTTTCAAACGCCTCCTCTCGCGCCTGGCGGGGCAATCGCTCCATCTCTTCGCCAACATCGGCACCCGCGACGCCACGAATTCCTTCAAGGCCTACGACGCCGACTTCGTCCGTCAGGTGACCATCCAGTCTCGGGACGGGTTCGAGATCGGTTTGGAGCTGACCGCCAAGGCGCGACGCGCGCGGCGCGCGGTGGCGGAGCTGCCGACCATCTGGTTGGACCGCACGACGGGCGTCTCGAACTTCCAGCTCCGCAAGTGGATACCCAAGTACCTTCGCTGGTACCGCTTCGCCTTCGGACCAGCCCTGCCTCTCGACCACATCGCACCGGCCGCGGCCGGAAGGAAAGGAAGTTCATGAGCGAGAAAGTTCTCGTCACCGGCTCTGCCGGTTTCATCGGCGGATACGTCGTCGAAGAGTTGCTCCGCCAGGGCTACGAAGTCGTGGGAGTGGACAACTACTCCAAGTACGGCCCCGTCAAGAAGTCATATGACGACGACCCCAACTACTCGCTCGTGGTGGCCGACGTGCTCGACACGGACCGCATGACCGAGCTGCTGTCCGACTGCGACCACTTCATCGCAGGCGCCGCGCTCATCGGCGGGATCTCCTACTTCCACACCTACCAGTACGACCTGCTGGCCACGAACGAGCGCATCATCGCCTCGTCCTGCGATGCGGCGATCCGCGTGAAGAAGGCCGGCGGCCGACTCAAGAAGGTCACGTACATGTCGTCTTCGATGGTGTTCGAGTCCACAGACCGCTGGCCGTCGAAGGAGGGAGACGAGCGCGAGGTCCCGCCGCCCCTCTCGTCCTATGGTTTCCAGAAGCTCGCCGTCGAGTACTTCGCCCGGGCAGCGAAGGGACAGTACGACGTCGACTTCACGATTCTCCGACCGTTCAACTGCGTCGGCATCGGGGAATCCCGCGCACTGGGTGACGTCGAGATCAACTCCGGCAACGTGCAGCTCGCCATGAGCCACGTCGTCCCGGACCTCGTTCAGAAGGTGCTCAAGGGTCAGGATCCCCTTCACATCCTCGGCGAAGGCAACCAGGTGCGGCACTACACCTATGGCGGCGATCTGGCCCGCGGCATCGTTGCGAGCCTCAACCACCCTGATGCGCTCAACAACGACTTCAACATCTCGACCGCGGTCGGCCACACCGTCACCGAGCTGGCGGAGGTGATCTGGCGCAAGATCAAGGGCCCCGACGTGCCCCTCCGTCTCGTGAACGACCCGGCCTTCGAGTACGACGTCCAGAAGCGCGTGCCCGACGTCACCAAGGCGAAGGAAGTGCTGGGATTCGAGGCCACGACCACCCTCGACGAGATGCTCGATGAGGTCATCCCGTGGATCGAGAACGCGGTCGCTGAAGGCACCATCTAACTCCACGGTGAAGGTGGGGAAGCCGACGTGGGTCGACTTCCCCACCGACTCATGGGAGACGGGAGAGCACCGATGCATGTCGAACGATCTCGGGTTCGCGACTTCGTCATCCGCAACCTGCGGCGTGGAGGGATCTTCCTCGCCATCGGCGGACTCGGTTTCGTCGTCGACGCCGTCGTCTACAACCTGTTGGTGTTCGCCGGCGGTCAAGGGCCCCTGCACTCCGTGCCCCTGGTCGCGAAGACCATCGCGGTACTCGCGGGCCTCGTCGTCACCTACCTCGGGAACAGGTTCCTCACCTACCGGGACCGGAAGACACCGACGACGTGGTCCCAGATCTTCCGCTATGCGTCCGTCAACGTCTTGGCCATCGCGCTGCAGCTCGCGTGCCTGGGGTTCTCGCGCTACGTGCTCGGACTGGACAGCGCCCTTGCCGACAATGTCTCCGGCACCCTGATCGGTCAGGCCGCGGCAACAGCGTTTCGCTACATCGTCTACACGAAGTGGGTCTTCCCCCACGCCCCGGGCAACGATCCTGTCAGCTACGTCGAGCACCACCAGGAGCGGACCGCCCCGCCCGCGTGACGTCGGTGGTCAGCGTTCGACCAGCGCGCAGTCGAGGCTCAATCCGCCGAACCAGGCCGGTGAGATGTTCATGGTGACCTCGGTGCCGGCGGGTGATGCCGCGCACAGAGCCCGGGCGTCGGACACCTGCTGCGTCCACGACGCGCCGTCCGAGCGGATGTTCATCGGTCGGAAGTCGATCGCAACCGGCACCAGCACCGCGATCAGCGCCAGACCCGCCACCGCACCGCGCACCGCGCGACGATGCAGCCGCGCCACTCCTGCATCGACCGCGAAGATCAGCGCCAGGAGCAGCAGCGCCGTGGGGACGGTGACGTAGCGGCCCCCCGTGAAGTAGTCGAGAAGCGTCGTCCGGGTGAAGCCGTCCCACTGGAGACTGAACACCACGGCCGAGAACCCCAAGGACCCGAGGGCGAGTGCGAGCACGGCGACCCGCCGATCTCTGTCGGCACGGACGCTCACGACGATCACCGCGATGACCGCGCCGAGAGCCAGTCCCGGCAGGGTGATCCCGACGATCTCGAGAAGTCGTGCGGGCGAAGAGGTGCCGAAGAGGCCTCCCATCACGACGCGGTACGCGTACAGGTCACCGAACTCGGACAGCGTCGGGCGCACAGTGCCGATCTTGCGCGGTGCACCACCCAGCATCTGGGCGATCACGACGCCGAGCTGCAGCACCGCTCCCAGCAGATATGTCAGGTCCGGGATCCGTTCACGCCAATTGGTCAGCACGAGCAGACGCACCACGATCAGCGGAAGCAGCATGAGCCCGAGGGCGTCGCTGGTCACGGTGACGAAGAGCACGATCCCCTGGAGCACGATCAGTGACAGGCGCTGCGGTCTGACGATCACGGCCACGAATCCCGCGATCAGCAGATACCAATGCAGGTTGGCGAGGTTGTTCACGACCTCGCCGCCCATGATCGGCAACGCGAAGCACACGACCCAGGCCGCGAAACGCAGCGGGACGGACGCGATGCGGCTCTCCAGCAGGAGGAAGCATGCGCACGCGATCAGGGAGGTGAACAGCGCCGCGATGATCGTCACCGCGGTCGGCACCACCTCGAGAGGGAAGAGGACTGCGATCCCCGCACCGGCACGTGCGACGAGGTGCATGTACCCGGCGTATCCCTCGAAGACCGAAGCGGCGCCATGCGAAAGCGCTCCGCCGACGAAGACGGGCCCGTCCTCCGCCCACAGCACGTTCCAGACGTGCATGGGGGTTCGCGCGAGCGAGATGAGGGTTCCCGCCACGATCAACCCGACGATGAGAACGGCCCGCCACGGACCGCGAAGTGTCCGTTCGTGCACCGAGCCGAAGATCACCGAACGCGCTCGATCACGCCACGTCGAACGCGCCGCCGCATCGGTCGTGTTGGTCACCCTGGCCACCTCACTCCGCACGTTGCCGCACCACGGATAGGTCCCCGGCATCCCACCAAGAACCTACACGCTGACGAGTGGCGAGAGCGCGCAACGCACGTGCGGCATCTCACGCCGCAGGATTCCGCCGCGCGGGAGCAGTCAAGAGAGCGAAGAGGTGGCACACCAGGCCCCCGACGGCCGGAAGCAGGAGCGCCGAAGCGATGCTCGCCTCGCCGACATCCAGTGCGAGCAGCAGAACGGTCGAGGACGCGGCGACGACCCAGCCGACTGCGTTGGCGAGATGGCGACGCGCCGAGATGAGGGCCGGCCCCGTGAGCGAGAGCAGCGCGACCAACCCGGCGCTGGCAACGATCACGGCTGCCATGGCGTTCGAGATCGTGTACTTGCCGAGTGACACCAGGTCGATGATCCCGGGGCCGACCAGCCATCCCACGCCGCTGAGCACACCGATCGCCAGCAGAGCCACGCCGACCATCGCGAGCAGACGCGAGCGGGCGATGTGCTCGCGATCGCGTAGCACGGTCGAGATCAGGAAGCTCTGGAGCGCGATGATGGGAACGACGATCGGGGCGCGGGTGACGGTGATCGCAAGGATGAGCGCCGCGGTTGCCGCCGTCGACATCCCGGGAGCGAGTGCACCGATGAGCATCGGCATGCCGCTGATCAGCAAACCGGACGAGGCCGCCGCGACCACGGTCCCCCCGGTGTGCGCCAGGAGCCGAGGAAGCCGGACGTCGAGTGCGAAACGCCCCACGATGTGCGTCCGGAACACGATCAGCGTCGTTGCGAACGCAACGACGAAGGGTGCCGCGATGAACACCGCGAGGGTCGGCAGTGTCGCGCCGAACAGGAGTCCCGCCACCACGAGCACCGCGCGCAGCACCGCGTCGAGGATCACGATGAACGCCACGGCCTTCCAGAGCCTGATGCCGTACAGCAGACCGGTGAGAACGGCGGTCAGCAGATAGCCGACCAGGCCCAGCCCGAGCATGGTCCCGAGTTCTCCGGACTCCGTCCCGAACAGCGCACCGCCGAACGCCCACACGAGCGCCACGACGATGAGCACCACCACGCCCGCCAGGATCGAGGTGTACGAGGCCAGCGTGGACCCCGCGCGGGCCTCGCCGCCGCCGCGTGCGGCGCGGGAGATCTCCTGTTGGACCCCCGCCATGGCCGAGCCGCCCAGGTAGAGCGCTGACCAGAAGACGGAGAATGTGACGTACGTCACGTCATCGGTCAGCGCCGGGACCGAGAGCTGGATGACGTATCCGAGGACTCCTGCGACGCCGATCGACAGCAGGACGGCGCGCAGTCCGCCCGAAACCGACTCAGTCCGCTGCACGCCGGCTCTCATCGGCATCGCCCCGCGGGTCGTCGGTCACCGCGGCGCGCAACTCCTCGAGGTCTGTGCGAAGGATCGCCACTTCTTCCGCGACCCGCCGGACCTCGTCTTCTGCGAGGGACAGCTCCCACGACAGGTGGAGAGTCACCCCCACGAGCAGCACGATCGCCAGCGCGAAGATCAGATTGGAGGGGACGGCGACACCCAAGAGCGACGCGAGACCGAAAAGCAGTCCGGGAAAGACCGCGAGCACCAGGATGGCCACGCCGATGATCAGCCACAGGATCGCGTACTTCTCGCGGAGACGCCGCCGGAGCAGCAGACTGATGATGAGGACGAGAACGGCGAGCGAGAAGACGATTGCGGCGAGAACGATCACGCGCTCACCTCACCGACGCGGCGGCGACCTCTCATCAGCGCGAGTCCGAGCGCGAACGTGCTGCGAAAGAGGTAGATCGTTGCTCCGATCGGGTTCTGGCTGGGCGTCCCGTGCACTCTCGGGCGCATCGAGACCGGGACCTGCGTGACCGTCAGTCCCGCGTGCACCGCGCTCACGAGCGAATCGACCGTGTCGCCGAGGTACTCCGCGGGGTAATAGCGCACGTACTGCTCGATGGCACGCTCGTTGGCGGCCCGGAACCCGCTCGTGACATCCGTGAGACGAGTACCCGAGACGCGGGAGAGGACACCCGCGAGGAACTTCATCGCCCACTTCCTGGGCCCGCGGACCTCGTAGTCCCCCGTGTCGGCGAACCGCGCCCCGATCGAGATGTCCGCTTCCCGCAACCCGTCCAGCACCTTCGAGATGTCTCGCGGGTCGTGCTGCCCGTCCGCATCCACCTGGATGGCGTGGGTGTAGCCGTGCCGCTGAGCGTAGGTGAACCCGGTTCGCATGGCACCGCCGACGCCCATATTGAAGGGGAGGCTGATCACGCGCGCGCCGGCATCTGCGGCAACCCGCGCCGTGTCGTCGGTGGAGCCGTCGTCGACGACGACGACGTCAGCGCCTGCGACAGTGGCCGCAATCTCGCGCACGGTGTTTCCGACGTTTCGGGCTTCGTTCCAGGCGGGCACGATGATGAGCGTCCGCTCACTCAGTGAATCCATTGTGCCCGAATCCTACCAAGGCAGGTTGGACCGGCCGAATGCGGTCGGTGAGAGCGCCCAGGCTAGGATGCCTGAGTGCGCCGCCCCCGCAAGACCCCGCTCCAGTTGACGTTCATGATCCTGGTTCCGGTACTGGCGTTCCTCACGCTCGGCGCGTGGTCGTTCGCCTCGCCGGTTGCGGCCAGCCCGGACGAAGACTTCCATATGGCGTCCATCTGGTGCGGGCTCGGTGACCGGGAAGGCCTCTGCGAAGACCCGGGCGACCCGGTGGAACGGCTCATCCCGACCGCCGTGACGACGGCCACCTGCTACGCATTCCACGCCGATCGGAGCGCCGGGTGCTGGGATCCGGCAGAGCCGGGCATGACCCTCGTTCAGCGCGCGAACGTGGACGGTCTGTACCCGCGGGTCTTCTACGCCGCCATGTCCGTCTTCGCATCGCCGGACATCCAGCTGTCCGTCGCGACGATGCGACTCGTGAACTCCGCGTTCGCCGTGGCGCTGCTGACCGTCGTCTTCTGGGCGCTTCCTCGAGGCCTCAGGACTCCGCTGGTCGTCTCGGTCACGGCCACCAGTGTGCCGCTGGGTCTGTTCGTCTTCGGGTCGACGAATCCCTCGTCCTGGGCGCTGCTCTCCGCGGCTACCGTCTGGATCACCCTGTACGCGTCGACACGCACGGCCGGTCGTCGACGACTCGTGCTGCTGGGCCTGGCCCTGTTCGGAGCGATCATCGGAGGTGGGGCCCGAGCGGATTCGGCCGCCTACACGGTGTTCGCTGTGGTCCTGGCACTCTTCCTCGGCGTCCGCTCCGTCCGGCAGCAGATCGTTCCCCTGACTGTAGGTGCCGTGATGATCGTCGTGAGCGCGGCCTTCTATCTCGGTGCGGCCCAGGGCTCTGCCGTCGTGAGCGGTCTGGACAACGACAAGGGGCCGTTGTCCGGATTCCAGATCATCATGAATGCGCTCAACGTCCCCACTCTCTGGACCGGCGCGCTCGGTGGGTGGGGGCTGGGCTGGATCGATACCTCCATGCCGGGCATCGTCACCGTGATGTCCACGTTCGTCTTCGCCGGCGCGTTCTTCATCGGCGTGCATCGGGCGACTCCGCGACGCCTGGTGGCGGTGGGCCTGACGGTCCTGGCGATGTGGGCCGTCCCCTTCCTCCTCCTCTACCAGTCGCGCGCGACGGTCGGGGAGCTCGTCCAGCCGCGGTACATCCTGCCGCTGATGATCATCGCGGTCGGTGTCGCCTCGATGCGGGTGTCCGCGGCTCGCGCCTGGGCCGGCCCACGAGCCATCACCGCCGCCGTCGCGCTGGTGATCGGTGCCGCCATCGCTCTGCACACGAACATCCGCCGCTACACCACCGGCGTCGACACGCAGGCGCTCGATCCCGGCGCCAACGCGCAGTGGTGGTGGCCTGGAGCACCATCTCCGCTGGTGACCTGGATCGTCGGTTCCCTCGCGTTCGCCGGGGTGCTCGCCGCGATGGCATTCCTGGCGGCACGCTCAGAGGTCGTCCGCCCGCAGGCCGAAGCGGCCGCAGCCGGGGACGAGGCGAACCGCGCCTAGGACTTTCGCACCCGACTCAGCGTCTGCGGTGGATGGTGCGACGGTAGACCTGCACCTCGAGTCGGCGAACGGCGTGCAGCACACGGCAGCGTAGACGCTGAGTCCACGACAACCGCGAGATCCGCTCGCGTACGTATGCGGCATCCTCGCGGTACATGCGCAGGTCGGCGGCGGAGGAGACCGAACGGCGTTCCAGGTCGAGCGTCATCATGCCGCCGTAGGCACGGACGGGCACGATGCCCGCACCCCACGCGAGGTCGAACGCATGACCGTGGGCGCGCACGATGTCATGGAAGTAGCTCGTTCTTCTCGCGCTGTGCGAAACGCTGCTCGGATGCTGGAGCCAGAGATAGAGCACATCGGAGCAGGACGCGACCCGCGACATGCGCAGGTACAGGTCCATGGACACGGCCACATCCTGCGCGTATCGCCCCTCCGGGAAGCGCACGCCGTCCCAGAGCTCTGCACGGTAGAGCTTCCCCCAGTTCGCCTCGCTGAAGTACTGCAGCTCGCGCCGCCGCAGACGTCGGTGCGCGAGGCTGAAGACCTCCTGGTACTTGCGGCCCGGCTCACCGAAGATCTCAACGCGTCCCGGCGGATCCATCCGACGCGCGTCCAACTCGCTCTGCGCGGCGCTGGCGCCCACATTTGACCATCGGCAGCAACTCATGTCCGCGTCGGCATCCTCGAGGATGTCGACGAGACGTCCGATCGCTTGCGGCAGCATGAGATCGTCGTTGTCGCAGAACGTGATGAGCGCGCCGGTCGCCGCATCCAGGCCGCTGTTCTGGGCTGCGGCGATGCCGCCGTTCGCGCGATGGATCACGCGGACGCGCGAATCCTCCCGCGCCCATCTGTCGCAGATCCCGGCCGAGCCATCGGTCGAACCGTCGTCGACGAGAATCACCTCGAGCTCCGTATACTCCTGGGCGAGGATGGACTGCACGGTCGCATCGAGGTAGGACTGCGCGTTGAAGACCGGGACGACGACCGTGACGAGGGCGCGCTCTCGTGCTGTCACGAGCCCTACCCTCGCCGGCGCAACCGATGACGCAACGTCCGCGCCCGTCCGAACAGTCGTTGAAGTCGCGGTTCCCACTCGGGCTTGCGCAGGCGGGCGAGGATGTAGGAGAAGTCCTCGATCGTCCCTCTGCCCAGCGGTCCCAGCCGACGCAGGAACTGGATCTGGTGCATCGTCGAGTCAGGCAGGGTGCTCGACATCTGGTCGAGATGGTAATCGAGCGTCGTGTAGCTGACCGCGGCATAGTCTGCCGTGGCGATGGTGCGGGTCACGAAACCCGCCTCGCCGGCAGCGTAGGACGGAACGCGCTCCAGAACGTGAGCCAATCCCCCATCACGGTACGCGCTCGCGTCTCCGAAGTCGTCGTACGTCCACTCCGGAGCCACGAGATGTGCGAGCGCCTCCGGTCGGGCGATGTACATCGAGCCGAACGGCGCAAGCGGTGACGTCTCGTCGATGGGGACCCGGATGCCCAGTTGCGCAGCGATCTGGATGAAGGCGGGGCGGTTGTCCCACCACGCGTGTCCGAGCGTTCCGTAGCCGATGTGCACCATGGGCGGATAGACCAACCCCAACTCGGGCTGACGCTGGAACATCGACAACACGTTCGACGCGTATCCGGGAGAGCTGAGCAGATTCTCGAACTGGTGGCGCTGGAAGTGCATCCCCGCGTTGTAAGCATCCTGTACGGTGCGCTTCGAATGCAGCTTGACCACGACGTCGTACTCGCCGCCGACCAGGACATCGCGGCAGGCGATGAGGAAGGCGCTCTGATCACGGCCGTTGTTGGAGTCGACCACCCGTACCTCCGAGGCGCCCCGCGCATGCCGTTCAGCGATGACGCGACGGATGCGCTCGGCTTTCTGCTCGTCGGTCGTCGTGACGACGAGATCGAACGCTCCCGGAAGATAGTCGATCCTCTCGAGCATCTCCGACGCCATCTCTTCGTAGAAGATGTGCGCGATGACGACGGTGCGCAAGGGGTGCGCCTCGTCATAGGCGCCGCCCTCGTCTGCGACGACATCGAGCAACGCCGCGTCCGCGTTGAGCGTGTGGGGTTCCACGTTGCGAGCAAGGTCGGTATAGATCAACCTCATCGGGTACCCGTATCGCGCGACGCAGTCCAGCGTCCAGCGTCCGATGACGGCGAGATGGTCGAGGTACGGCGGCCATTGGAAGAACGGCCGCCGCTTCAGCGTGGGACACCCCTGCTCGATGAGCTGCTCGGCGTACAGCACCGCGTGGTTCTCGATGCGATCGGTGATGGTCGGAAACGCCACTTCACCCACGAATCCGTGCCCGGTCAGGAATTCGGTGAACGTCGCCTCGTGCTTGACCACGGCGTCGCTGTAACTGTCCATGGGCGGAAGGTCGCGCCAGTACGACGTCCACTCCTCGGAAGCGACGAGGTCGCGCCGTACCGCGAGCCAGTACGACTGGATGTGGTACGCGAGGTAGCCCGTACCGGTGAACGGGTTCGGGTCGACACGGACGTGGTCCGTCATCCCCCAGAAGTGCAACTTCTGAGCGTCCATACGCTCGAACACCGGCTCGAACGGCCGCACCGGCCCGAACCAGGTGTCGTTGGCGAGAACGACTTCGTCGTACTCCTCGATCCCGGCGCCCACCGCATCCAGGCCGTCCTTGTAGCCCCAGATGTCGAACCCGCGGTTCGGGCGGACAAGAATGTCGTCCGCGACAGGCTCGAGCACCGCTCGCCCCTGGTCGGTGAGTGCGCCGTTGACGACCACGAAGATGCGATCGCAGTGTGCGCGCAGCTTGCTCAACGCGTACGGGATGTAGTCCTCGACGTCGCCGCGCCGGTCGTAGACGACATAGATCAGCAGCCGCTTGCCCGATGCGGGAAAAGCGTCCGCGGGGCGAGGAACGGCCGGAATCAGCTCAGCGGTCTTCATCTCAGCGGTCCTTTCTCGGGCGCCGTCGACGAATCGCAGCGAGTGCGGGAACCGCCCTGCCGTATACGCGCTCGGCCAAGGCGGCCACCGGAAGCACGGCTCGCGCGACGCGAGGGTGGTTGAGCCGGAGATACATCCGGGTCAGACCCACTATTCCGCCATGGCCCGCCGGGCCCGCACGCTGGATCAAGCCGATCTGATCCACGGGATAGCCCGTCGTCGTGGAGAAGAGCTGGTCCGCTTTGAATTCGAGCGCCGTGTGGCTGATGGCCGCGTGCTCCGGGGTGAGTACGGTGCGCACGTGATAACCCGCCTCAGCTGCGACCGAGACCACCACGCGCTCCTGAACACGGGCGAGATCGACGTAGCGCCGACGCGTGTAGTCCTGATAGGTCCAGCGCCGCGAGAGCATGGCACGCAAGGCTCGGGGCCGCGCGATCCACATGGCTCCGTACGGCGCGAGCGGGCTGACCTCGTCACGGGGGACGTCGACGCCCATCTCGCCGAGCAGCTCTTCCGCAGGTGCGCGATACGAAGCCCACCCCTTGCCCATGGTCGAGTAGCCGATGTGGATCATCGGCGGAAAGACCATACCCAGCCCGGGCTCGTCGTCGAAGAGAGCGAGGATCCGACGCACATGATCGCGGGTCGCGAGCAGATTGTCCCACTGGTATCGACGGAAGTACCGCCGCACGTTCGCCGTCTTGTGGCGGTTCTTCCTGCCGTGGATCTTGACCACGAGATCGAACTCGTCGGAAGCGATGACATCGCGGCACGCGACGAAGAAGTCGCTCATGTCGCGCCCACGACTCGCGGGGGTGACCCGGACCTCGAAGCTCCCGTAGCCCGCATCGGCACGTTCGGCGAGCGCCCGACGGATCGTCGCCGCCTTCGTGCCATCCGAGGTCGTCGCGTAGAGCGCGTACCCGGCCGGCAGATGAGCGAGCCGGAGAAGGATGTCGTCCATCTGACGAAGATCCGTGAGGTGCAGCACGACGGCGATCCGACGGCTCGGCACCTCCGCGCGTGGAGTCGCGGGGACGATCTCGAGCATTCCCGCGATGGTGTTGAGGGCCTTCGGGGCAACCGTTCGGGCGAGGTTCTGCCACAGCGCGTCGAGCGGATAGCCGTGGGCGGCCGCAGCGCGAACCACGTCGCGCCCGATGATCGCGTGCTGATGCAAAAAGGGCGGGTACAGCGTGAAGAGTTCGCGCCCGAGGACCGGGCACCCGGAATCGAGGAGGAGTCCGGGCGAGAAGAGCATTGGGTTCTCGTTCGGGAAGTCCGAGGCCGGGAACGCGAACGCGTTGGCGAAGTGCAGAGCGGTGAAGGACTCCGAGAACGAGCGCTCGCTGTCCTCCGCAGCGAGCTTGCTCGGCGGCTGCGACCAGTAGTCCGCCCATTCCTTACCGGTGAACATCGCCTTGCGCACCAGTGTCCAGATCCATGCCGCGGGGCGGTGCGGGAAACCCTGCGTCTCGAACGACTGCGGCGCACCGTGCCTGTTCTCGACCAGCTGCCAGAAGTCTGCATGGCCGTGAGACATCCGATCGAAGATCGGGGCGAACTCGCCTACCGGCCCGAACCACGAGTCACCCGTGAAGAGGATCTCCTCGGTGTCGCCCGTCGGCGCAGCGACTCCGTGCAGGGCCGTCGCGTACATCTGCGGATGGAACGACGCACCGGCGTAGTCGACGACCTCATCGACCATCGTCCGCAGCTCGACGCGTGCGCTCTCCGGCACCTTCGCGGTCACGATGACCACGAGCTTCGCAGCGTGCGGACGGAGTCCGTCCAGTGCGATCCGCACGTACTCGTCGATCTCAGCGCGAGCATTCGTCAGCGCGTAGAGAACGGTGCGGCGCGGGGTCACTCCTTCGTCATCGGTTGTCCGTGCTGAAAGCTGCCGCTCGGCCTGCATCTGTTCCCGTGCTCCTTGGGTGGTGTGCCTCATACCCCGCAGCGGAGATGGCGCGCCCGATTCTACGAGACCTCAGTTGTGGCCTTGCTGAAGAGCCTTGAGCAGGTAGAGTCCGTAGCCGCTCTTCACGAGCGGTTCGGCACGGCTGCGCAACTCGTCGTCGGTGAGGAAGCCCATGCGCCACGCGACCTCCTCGGGGCAGCCGATCGACAGTCCCTGACGCTTCTCGACGGTGCGGATGAAGTCCGTCGCCTCGCTCAACGAGTCGAACGTGCCGGTGTCCAGCCATGCGGTTCCGCGCGGCAGGAGTTCGACTTTGAGCTGCCCGCGCGAGAGGTACTCGCGGTTCACATCCGTGATCTCCAGTTCACCGCGAGGCGAGGGCTTGAGCGCCTTGGCGATGTCGACGACGTCGTTGTCATAGAAGTAGAGCCCCGGAACCGCGTAGTTGCTCTTCGGGACGGCCGGCTTCTCCTCCAGCGAGACGACCTTGCCGTGATCGTCGAACTCCACGACACCGTAGGCCGTCGCGTCGTCGACCCAGTAACCGAACACGACGCCGCCCGTGAGGCTGTTGTACTGACGCAGGCGTGTCCCCATGCCCTGCCCGTAGAAGATGTTGTCGCCGAGCACGAGCGCGACCGAGTCGTCGCCGATGTGCTCCTCGCCCAGGATGAACGCCTGCGCCAGCCCGTCCGGGGACGGCTGCGTCTTGTAGGTGATCGAAACGCCGAACCGCGTCCCATCGCCGAGCAGGCGCTGGAACTGCTCGGAGTCCTGAGGCGTCGTGATGATCAGGATGTCGCGGATGCCGGCGAGGATCAGCGTCGACAGCGGGTAGTAGATCATCGGCTTGTCGTAGACCGGCACGAGCTGCTTCGAGACGCCCAGAGTGATCGGATGAAGCCGCGAGCCGGTTCCCCCGGCAAGGATGATTCCGCGCATGCGAACATCCTCCCATCACGCAGGGCCCTGACAAACTCGCGCCACCCCCACCCGTTACTCTGGACGGGTGTCCAGACTTCTCGTGACCGGCGGGGCCGGGTTCATTGGTTCGAATTTCGTGCACCACGTCGTGGGGAACACCGATCACGAGGTGATCGTGCTCGACAAGATGACGTACGCGGGCAACCGGGCGTCGTTGGCGGGTCTTGACGAGGACCGGGTGCGGCTGGTCGTGGGCGATATCGCCGACGCGGCGCTGGTGGACGAGTTGTTCGCTCAGGTCGACGCGGTCGTGCATTACGCGGCCGAGTCCCACAACGACAACAGCCTGCACGATCCGCGTCCGTTCCTGGACACGAACATCATCGGCACGTACACGCTGCTCGAAGCCGCCCGTAAGCACGACAAGCGCTTGCACCACATCTCCACCGACGAGGTCTACGGCGATCTCGAACTCGACGACCCGGCACGCTTCACCGAGAACACCCCCTACAACCCGTCGTCCCCGTACTCGTCCACCAAAGCCGGCTCCGACCTGCTGGTGCGCGCGTGGGTGCGCTCGTTCGGGGTCCGCGCCACGATCAGCAACTGCTCCAACAACTACGGCCCCTACCAGCACGTCGAGAAGTTCATCCCCCGACAGATCACCAACGTGATCCGCGGTATCCGCCCCAAGCTGTACGGCGCCGGCGAGAACGTGCGCGACTGGATCCACGCCGACGACCACTCCTCCGCCGTGCTCACCATCTTGGACAAGGGCGTGATCGGTGAGACCTACCTCATCGGCGCCGACGGCGAGAAGAACAACAAAGACGTCGTCGAACTCATCCTCGAGACGATGGGCCAGCCCCGCGACGCCTACGACCACGTCACCGACCGCGCCGGCCACGACCTGCGCTACGCGATCGACTCCACCAAGCTCCGCACCGAACTCGGCTGGATGCCCGCCTACAGCGACTTCGAAACCGGACTCGCCAACACCATCGACTGGTACCGCGCCAACGAAGCATGGTGGGCACCCACCAAAGACGGCGTCGAAGCCTTCTACGCCAGCAAAGGACAGTGACGATGACGGAGTTCGGCAAGCAACTCACCGTCACCGAGACCACCATCCCCGGCCTCGTCGTCTTCGACCTGCCGGTGCACGGCGACTCCCGCGGCTGGTTCAAAGAGAACTGGCAGCGCGAGAAGATGGTCGCGGCGGGACTTGCCGACTTCGGTCCCGTGCAGAACAACATCTCCTTCAACGATGCCGTCGGCACCACGCGCGGCATCCACGCGGAGCCATGGGACAAGTTCGTCTCCGTCGCCACCGGCCGGATCTTCGGCGCGTGGGTGGATCTACGCGAAGGCCCCACCTTCGGCGCCGTCTACACGACCGAGCTCGACCCCTCGAAGGCGATCTTCGTGCCGCGAGGCGTGGGCAACTCGTATCAGACCCTCGAAGCGGACACGGCGTACACCTACCTCGTCAACGACCACTGGTCCCCCACCGCCGCGTACTCGTTCCTGAACCTCGCGGACGCGACCGCCGCGATCGAGTGGCCCATCCCGCTCGATGAGGTGGAGATCAGCGAGAAAGACAAGAACCACCCCCGCCTCGCAGACGTCACGCCCATCCCACCGAAGAAGACACTCGTGCTCGGCGCGAACGGTCAACTCGGACGCGCACTGCGCGCCCGCCTCGGCGACGCCGCGCACCTCGAGTACGCCACCCGCACCGATCTCGACATCACCGCAGACGGCCTCGACACGGCCCGACGATGGCGCGACTACGACACGATCATCAACGCATCCGCCTACACCGCCGTCGACAAAGCCGAGACACCCGAAGGCCGCAAGGATGCGTGGTCGGCGAACGCGACCGCGGTGGCAGCCCTCGCCCGCATCGCCACGGCACACGGAATCACCCTCGTACACGTCTCCAGCGACTACGTCTTCGACGGCACGAAGCCCGGCGCATACACCGAGACAGATGCCCTCGCGCCCCTCGGCGTGTACGGCCAGACCAAAGCCGCCGGCGACATCGCCGCAGCCACAGCCCCCCGCCACTACATCATCCGCACCAGCTGGGTGATCGGAGACGGCAACAACTTCGTGCGCACAATGGCCAGCCTCGCCGAACGCGGTATCGACCCCAAAGTCGTCGACGACCAGACCGGACGCCTGACCTTCACCCCCGATATCGCGGCGGCCATCGCGCACCTGCTCGAGACCAGCGCACCCTACGGCGTCTACAACGTCACCGGCGCAGGCGAACCCACCACGTGGGCCGACATCGCCCGCAGCGTGTTCGAGCTCACCGGCCACGACCCTGCCCGGATCACCGGCGTCAGCACGCAGGAGTACTTCGCCAACGCCGCGGGCCCCATCTCCCCGCGGCCCACGAACAGCGTCCTCGACCTCGGCAAGATCCAGGCGACGGGATTCTCCCCTGCCACCTCAGCCGATCAGCTGTCGGCGTACGTGCGGAGCTGACG
Organism: Microbacterium binotii; assembly: GCF_021398715.1. Taxonomy (NCBI): domain Bacteria; kingdom Bacillati; phylum Actinomycetota; class Actinomycetes; order Micrococcales; family Microbacteriaceae; genus Microbacterium; species Microbacterium binotii. The sequence continues at coordinate 2,441,198 of NZ_CP090347.1, forward strand.
CGGTCGCGTCATAGCGGAAGGGCCTCGCGCATCTCTCGATGCACGAGGCCCTTCCGCTATGGGGGCATCATCCGCCGACGGTGACGTCTCGACAACCCAGATTGATGTTCACGCCGCCGTCGCTGTCCAAGGCCCAGATGCATACGCGGTGCTGCCCCGGCGTCATCTGCACAGTCTCGGAGAATCCGTGATCGGCGCCGTTGGCGGGGAAGGCACGTCCGACATCAGGCCGGGTCACTTTCGCCGTGTAGGTCGACTTGACCCCGTCCACGTAGACGTCGATCGAGATGGGTGCAGATGTGTCCGGGTCGAGAGCCCATCCTGCGAACCGCGCGCCACCCGGCGTCGCCGTGAGCTCTTCGAAGTTGCCGACCGGTGGACGGGGCGCCACGACGGTGACGGAGCGACACCCCAGCTGCAGATGCGCTCCCGACGCGTTGATGCCGTATGCGCAGACGTTGCTCTGACCCGGCGGCAGGGTGACCGTCGTGGAGAACCCGTGGTTGGCACCATAGCCCGGGAATGCCCGCGCGATGTCGTTTCGTGCCCCATCCGCGATGATCGCCTTGCCCGCGGCCCCGACGTAGACGTGGACCTGGATCGGGTTCACCGTGTCGGGATCGATGACCCATCCCGCCAGAGTCGCCGTGGATCCCGATACGGAGAACGTCTCGAGATTGCCGACCGGCACCCGTCCGACGTCGGGCGGCCCCGGAATCATGACCTGCCGACAATCGAGGGTCGTCGTGCTGCCCGCGCCGACGTTCACTGCGTACGCGCAGAGGTTGTAGGTGCCGGGCGTGACCGTCAGGGTTCCGCTGAACCCGTGGTTGATCCCATAAGCGGGATAGTGCGGGCCGAGGTCGGGACGCGGGTTCGACGCCTTCATCGGAAGTCCGTATCCGTCGAAGTAGAAGTGCACCTCGATCGATGAGGTCGTGTCGGGGTCGAGAGCCCACCCGGAGACCTGAACGCCACCAGGGACGATGGAGAACGAGTCGATCTGACCGACCGGCGATCCCGACATCGCATCGAGGGTGCGACATCCGAGCGTCGTATGGTCGCCGGCACCCACGTTGATCGCGTAGACGCACACCTGGACAGGGCTCGTACCTGTGGCGGGGATCCGCGCATCGAACCCGTGCGCCGCACCCGCGCCCGGGTACGCGGCCCCGACGTCGGGGCGGCTCTTGTCCGCCACGATCGGCGTGCCGACCGTGCCGACATAGACGTGGACTTGAAGGGAAGACGTGACGGCGTTCGGGTCGATGGCCCATCCCGCGACCCGGAAGTAACCGGGCTCCGCCGTCAGGATCTCGAGGTTCCCGATCGGATCGTCCTTGGTGTCACGCCCTTGCGTGGAGCCGAACCAGTCCGTGTAGTACTGGTAGAAGTTGCGGTTGCCGTAGCTCGAGCAGCCGTCCCCCAACCCGTAGCCCGCTCGCAGCGCCGCCGCGTTGGGCTGGTACGGCGTGTACGTGTACAGGGAAGCCGTGGCCCAGTTCTGGATGTTGATCGTCGTGCCGCCGCAGCCGGCGTTCGGATTGTACTGGATGTAATTGGACCCCGGCTGCTTGCCGAAGCGAGCGGCGGAGTAGGTCTTGAGCTGGGTGACGCCGCCGACGATCTGGGGCCCGAGTCCTTTGAACGCCGGGTCGCATGGCGCGGTGTCGGGACAGGCCTGTCCCATGGCCGCGTTGAGGTTCCAGTCACTCGGAGCGCGACTGGTGGTCAGTCCCTGCTCCTTCTGCAGAGTGACGAGGATGACCTTGGCGGAGATGCCGCACGCGACCTGCACGCGGTAGATCAGCTCCGATACCCGCATCGTGCCGCCCTGGATCGCGCTGCAGATGAGGTTCCCCGTGGACGAGGAGACCCGCGCGTCGCGTGAGGAGACGCTCGCGGTGGAGACGTTGAGACACTTGCCGTTGGAACAGGTGCCGATGCGCTGATCGAGGAACGACTGGATCTCGGCCGCCGTCATGGCGTTGCCGTCGAAGAAGAGCTTGTCGGAGATGATGTTCGACGGATCGAACTGACTGAGATCCGCAGCCTTCACGATGCTCGTCGGGATCGTCTCCTGTGCCACGCCCTGTGCCGCCGTCGCGACGGATGCGGCGGGCTCCGCCGCCACGGCGACCGTGGTCGCCGTCACCGGAAGGAGGAGCCCCAGAGCGAGCGCGATCAAGGCGGGGATCGCAACCCAGCGGCTGCGACCGGGCTCGAGGCCGAGGGGACGCATGTGACGAGTGTGACGCAAGTTACGCATGTTCACCAGAGTTGTGCGGGGGCGCGGAGCGCCGGGGCGCAGCACGCCCCGGATTACTCTCACACGCCCGCCGTCCTCTGCTGCCGCGCCGCGCCGCTACAGCTCCGAGTGCAGCGCCCAGACCCTTTCGGCGTGATCACGCCAGGAGAAGGCGCGGCCGCGGTCCGCCGCGCGGACCGCGTATCGTTTCCTGCTCTCCTCCGACGCCAGAACCTGCCCGAGCGCGTCTGAGAAGGACTCGACGGGGGCCGTGAGAGCGCCGTCGAGGAGCACCTCTTCGTGGACCGCGGAGGCCATCGCCACGATGGGCACCCCCAGTGTCAGCGCCTCCACCGCGCGCCACGGGAAGGCACTGAGTGCAGACGGCGAGACCAACGCGCTCGCGGCATCCAGCACGGCCGCCCGATCGGGCGCGCCCAGATGGGGCTGGACGCTGACCCGCTCGGGCGGAAGTCCCGCTGCCGAAGCGAGATCCCGGACGCGGTCCTTGTCCTCAGCCGCGGCGTCGATCACGACGACGCTGCGGTCGCATCCACGGGAACCGATCGCTGAGAAGGCCGCCGCGAAGGCGGCGTCGTCGCACCGGGAGCCCGCCACGACGATGACGTCCTCCATGACGCCGAGCTCGCGACGCCGGCCGACCGCATCCGAGGGAACCGCGAAGCCTTGCGGCGCGGCTCCCGGAATGACTCGGATACGCCCCGCCAGCCGCGGGGCGACCTCGACGAGCTTGGCTGCGAGCGCGTGTGTGGGAACGACGACGGCGTCGGCGAACTTCTCGGTTCGGCGCAGGAGAGCCCGCTGGGCGGCGACGGCGCCACGGGGAAGATCGCCCGGGACCTCCCACGCGCACAGCTCCCACAGCGTCACGACGGTCTGATCGTTGTCGTTGACGCGATCGTGACGGACCAGCGGCGCGAGCGGTCCCGGCGCATGGATGAGCCCTCCGCCGATGCCCGGCGCGATCCCGAGCTGCCATGACGCGGCCAAGGCGGGCCGCGCCAGAGGTGCGCGCCAGACATCCGCCAGGCCTGCGATCTCGGCCGCGGCGCCCTCCGCACCGGCCGGCACGATCGCGCCCACGGCGCACCCGCGCGGCGCGGTCTTCACGAGGGCTGCGGCGATCTCCCGCGCAGCTTCGGCGGCATCCGGATCGACCACATCGATCAGCTGATCGAGCACGAGGCGGAGCGTGACGGTCATCCTTCGAGACTACCCATCCGTTCGCGTCGGCTTCTGGGAGCTCACCGCACCGGTGCGCTCTCAGCCCTCCGGAGTCGGGGAGGGCGTCGGCGGATAGAGCGCCTGCTGCACGATCTGGTGCACCTTCTCGTAGTCCGGGTTGCGATCGTCGATCCCACCCTGGGGCGTCAGCTCGATCGAGGTAACGGGTTGTTCCTTCGCCTTGATGGCGAGTTCGACGAAGTACCCGAGCATGGTCTGCGGGATGTCCGTCTTGACGAGGTGCGTGCCCGCTGCGGCGACGTCCTGGAACCGGCTGAGGACGTTGCCCGGGGTGAACTGCGCGAGGATCGCCTCCTGCAGCTGACGTTGACGCAGCATGCGGTCCCAGTCGTTCGTCGTATAGCGCGAACGGGCGTACCACTGCGCGGTGTCGCCATCCATGTGCTGCTCGCCGGGCTCGATCCACCCGGTCGCCCACTCCTCGGCGCTCTGACCCTCGTAAGCGGGGCCGCCGCCCTTCGGCAGTCGCTCGGTGACAGTGATGTCGACCCCGCCCAGCGCATCGATCAGAGCTGCGAAACCATCCATATCGATGAACGCGTAGAAGGGGATCTGGATGCCGAGGATGCCCTCGGCGGCGTCCTTCGTCGCTTCGACTCCCGGCTCGGAGCCGTTGGCGACCGCATCCGGATAGATCGAGTTGCCGTCCTGGCAGACCTCGACCTCCGTACGCAGCTGGTTGATCCCGCTGCCCCACCCGCAGGTGGGGCTGGGGTGCGATTCGTGGCCGTTGGGGTACTTGTCCTGCATCGGCCCGGGAGCGAACGGGAAGTTCGGCATGTCGCGCGGGATTCCGAAGATCGTGGTGGCGCCGGTCTCCGCGTTGATCGAGACGACCGAGATGCTGTCGAAACGCATGGAGTCGCGGCCCTCGCCGCTGTCCGCGCCGAGCAGGAGGATGTTGTAGTAACCGTCGATCGGTTCCACCGCGGGTCCGGTCTGGGTGAAGACCGTACCGAGCGCGTCGCGTGCGGCGCCGACCGAGTTCGATGCCCAGACGGCGCCCGAGCTCGCGAGCACGAGGGCGCCGATGGCGAGGATCGACGTCGCCAGCCGAGCCCACGGCTGGATCTTCACGAGTCGGACCAGACGGAGTGTGTCGATCGTGAGGACGATCCACAGCCCGGCGTAGAGGAACAGGATCCCCTGCACGACGAGCATGGGCATCGGACGTAGCAGAGCGAGCCATCCCGGGACCCACGCACCCGTGGCGAGATCGACGAACGTACCGAGATCGATCAGCGCGATCACCGCGCAGATGAGCGCGAGTGCCCACAGCAGCAGCGTGGCACCGAGGCCGAGCCGTCCCAGCCGACGGTTGCCCGCCAGCGCCTGAGCGGAGCCCGGCACCAGGAGGTTCAGCACGACGAGCCACCATGCGCGTCGCGTCATCACGGTTCGTGACGAGCTGTCGGGATAGCGGAGCGGGTACGGGTTCACCACCGGCGCGGCCGCCTGACGCTGGCCGGGGCGCGGCGGACTCACGGCGCTCACAACGAGTCCTTCAGCCGCTGATTCTTCTGCTCGACGATCTGCTCGAGCTCGCGCGCGTACGACTCGAGCCGATCGGCGATACCGGGGTCCCCTGCGCCCAGGATCCGCGCTGCAAGGATTCCAGCGTTGCGCGCCCCGCCGATCGAGACGGTCGCGACCGGGATCCCGGCCGGCATCTGCACGATGCTCAGCAGCGAATCCAGCCCGTCCAGGGTCGCGAGCGGAACGGGGACTCCGATGACGGGAAGGGGCGTGACGGAAGCGAGCATTCCCGGCAGGTGCGCCGCACCGCCCGCACCGGCGATGATCACCCGCAGCCCGCGCGAGCGCGCATCGACGCCGTAGCGGTGCAGCTTCTCGGGAGTGCGGTGCGCCGAGACGACCTCTACCTCGTGCGGGATGCCGAACTCGGTGAGAGCGGCCGAGGCCTCGTTCATCACACGCCAGTCGGAATCGGAGCCCATGACGACGCCGACCAGGGGCGCCTCGGAGGAATGCAGCGGCCGGGTCACCCGACAAGGCTAGGCGGCATCACTGGAAGATCACCGCAACGGCGCGCGAGGTCGGACTCGTCAGTCCAGGAAGTGCGCGGCGGCGGCCCTCGCCTCGTAGACCACGTCGTCGAGGTCGTCGCCGGCGACGTTCACATGCCCGACCTTGCGGCCGGGGCGCGGAGCCTTGCCGTAGGTGTGCACCTTCGCCGCCGGATGCGCGGACATCGCCGCACCGAAGCGGTCCTCGAGGGTCCCCTCGGCGGGTCCGCCCAGGATGTTGATCATCACCGACCACGGTGCGCGCACGCCCGGGTCACCCAGCGGGAGGTCGAGCACGGCGCGCAGATGCTGCTCGAACTGGCTCGTGACCGCGCCGTCCTGGCTCCAGTGCCCGCTGTTGTGCGGACGCATGGCGAGCTCGTTGACGAGCAGTCGCTCATCGGTGGTCTCGAACAGCTCCACCGCCAGCATCCCGGTGACTCCGAGGCCGTCCGCGATCGCGACGCCGATGCGCTCGGCCTCCGCGGCCACTCGGCCCTGCGCGCCGGGCGCAGGGGCCACGACCTCCGCGCACACACCGTCGCGCTGGACCGTCTCGACCACCGGATACGCGACGATGTCGCCCGAGGGGCGCCGCGCGACCTGCTGCGCCAGCTCGCGGCGGAAGTCGACGAGCTCCTCGACCAAAAGAGCGCCGCCGCGGGCGTCCTCTGCGAGCGCCGTGAACCAGTCCTGCGCCTCGGTCGCCGCCGACACGACACGTACTCCCTTGCCGTCGTAGCCACCGCGCGGCGTCTTCACGACCGCGCGATGACCGTGGTCGTCGAGGAACTCCTGCAACTCGTCGACGTTCTCCACGCGCGCCCAGTCGGGCTGGGGCATGCCGAGCTCCGCCAGCCGCTCGCGCATCTCGAGCTTGTCCTGCGCGAACCGCAGCGCGTCGGGGCCGGGGTGCACGGGGACGCCGTCCGCGACCAGCGCGCGCAGCACATCCTGCGGCACGTGCTCGTGATCGAAGGTCAGCACGTCCACGTCGCCGGCGAACGCGCGCACCGTCTCGAGGTCGCGGTAGTCGCCCACCGCCGTCGCGGCGAGCGCCGCGCTCATCCCCTCGGACTCGGCCAGCACGCGGATCTCGAGTCCGAGTTCCGCCGCCGGAGCGATCATCATCCGGGCAAGCTGTCCGCCGCCCACGACTCCCACGCGCACCGCCATGATTCCCCTTCCGGACGCTGACCATTCTTCCTCACGCCGGCGCCCGCTACGGGCACCGTGGGGACGGCGGCGGATCAGGCGGGGGCGCTGGGCGAGGCGGGAAGCGGTTGCGCGTCGCGGTGGGCGAGGATCTGGTTGACCTCGACCTGGTCGACGAGCACCTCGTGCACCAACTGCACCTGCGGGATGCGGCGGATGACGAGCGGCTGCTCCACTCCGTCGTCGAGGATCAAGGTGCCGGTGCGCCAGAGCCGCTGCAGCGGACCTCTGCGCACCGTGATGCGATAGCCGCGGACATGGCTGAGCTCGCGGGAACGCCGCCCGAACGCGCCCGAACGTTCGATGACACGACGCGTCGTGACCGTATAGGTATGCGAGAGCCAGGCGAGAAAGGGGACGACCACGAGCACCAGGACGGCGAGTCCGGCGACCACCAACAGCATCCAGTCCTCGAACGGCGCCGGCAGATTCCCGAGGAAGTAACCCACGGCACCGGCGACGCCGATGAGCACAAGGGCGCACCAGAAGAGTCGCCGAGCGTGCTGGCGAGTGCGCACGATACGACGCTCCGGCGCCGCGACACCGGGTGCGGGTGTCGGCGGGCGGACCCCGAATCCGGTCGGCTGCGTCACCCTCCCATTGTGCCCTGCGGCGCCGCGCACACGTCGCTCACACGCCCGCCATCACGCGACGCGGCGGCACCTACCGGACGTGCGTGACGTCTCCCGCCGCGACGGGGACCTCCGCACCGCCGGTGGACACGACCAGTCGCCCCTCCGCATCGATGCGCTCGGCCCGACCTTCCAGCGACGTGCCGTCGGGCAGCGACACCGCCACGTCGCCACCCAGCGTCGTGCAAACGCTGTCGACGGCGGACTGGATGCCCGCAGCGACCGCGTCGCCGTCGGCGTCGATGAGAGCCATGAGCATGTCGTCGAGACCGCTCAGGTAGTCGGCGAGCAACCTGTCCTCATCGGCCTCCTGCCCGAGAGCGGCGAAGGAGACCGCCGTCGCCACGGGCAGATCGACCCGCGGCATCCGCGTGTTGACCCCTGCGCCGACCACGACGGCATCGAACTCGCCGGGTACGGCCTCCGCCAGGATGCCGCAGATCTTCTGCCCGTCCACGAGGACGTCGTTGGGCCACTTCAGCCCCACTGCCTGCGGGATGCCGCGCAGCTGCGCGGCGATCGCCCGCGTCATCGCGATGCCCGCGATCAGGGGGATCCACCCCCGCGCATGAACGGGCAGAGCGCCCACGCGCACCACCACGGAGACGGCGAGCGCCGTACCGGCCGGCGTGACCCAGGTACGGTCCAACCGGCCGCGGCCCCGACGCTGGTCGGTCGTCACCAGCACGGACAGATGCGGCCACCCGGCGTCGTCCGCCAGGACGGCGGCGACCACATCCGCGTTCGTCGAATCGGTCGTCTCGACGACCTGCACCCGGGGGCTGACAGCGGCGGCGAGAGGGTATCCATCGGCAGGGATCGGCATGGGCCACACCATACTCGCGACCCCCGATCGCACTCCCCCGTTGACAGCGTGAGCTCGCGTCTCACGTCGACAGCATCTGAGACAGCCAACAGCGGATGCCGCACACACCTGTCGACACCCTCCAACGCCAGGGGAGGCGGCGCCGATAGGGTGGAACGCGTGACGGACAGCCCCGACCTCTCGACCACCGCAGGCAAGATCGCCGACCTGCGCCAGCGCTATCAGGAAGCGGTCGTCGACGCCGAGAAGAACGCCCAGACGAAACAGCACGCGAAAGACAAGCTCACGGCACGTGAGCGCATCGAGCTGCTCGTCGATCACGGCAGTTTCGTGGAGATGGACGAGTACGTGCGTCACCGCACGACGGCCTTCGGCATGGAGCGCTCGCGTCCGTACGGCGACTCCGTCGTGATCGGAACCGGCACCATCCACGGTCGCACGGTCGCCGTGTATGCGCAGGACTTCTCCACCTTCGGCGGCTCGCTCGGCGAAGTCGCCGGCGACAAGATCATCAAGATCATGGAGTTCGCGCTGCGCGCGGGCTGCCCCTGCATCGGCATCCTCGACTCGGGCGGAGCCCGCATCCAGGAGGGCGTGGTGGCGCTCGGCAAGTACGGCGAGATCTTCCGCCTGAACACCGCGGCATCCGGCGTGATCCCGCAGATCTCGCTCATCATGGGTCCGGCGGCGGGTGGAGCGGTCTACTCCCCCGCCCTCACCGACTTCGTCATCATGGTCGACAAGACGAGCCAGATGTTCGTGACCGGACCCGACGTCATCAAGACGGTCACGGGCGAGGACGTCGGGATGGAGGAGCTGGGCGGTGCCCTCACGCACAACACACGCTCCGGCGTCGCGCATTACCTCGCCGAGGACGAGGATGACGCGATCGACTACGCCCGCACGCTGATCGGCTTCCTCCCCGACAACAACATGTCCGAGGTCCCGGGCTACGAGGGCGTCTTCGAGTTCGAGACGACGGATGCGGACCGCGCGCTCAACGCGGTGATCCCCGACTCGCCGAACCAGCCCTACGACATCCACCAGGTCATCGAGCACGTGGTGGACGACGGGGAGTTCCTCGAGGTCCAGCCCCTCTTCGCCCCGAACATCGTGATCGGCTTCGGCCGCGTCGAGGGCCGCACGGTCGGCGTCATCGCCAACCAGCCCTCGCAGATGGCGGGAACGCTCAACATCGACGCGGGAGAGAAGGCCAGCCGCTTCGTCCGATTCTGCGACGCATTCTCCATCCCGATCGTGACGCTCGTCGACGTGCCGGGCTATCTGCCCGGCACCGACCAGGAGTGGACGGGCGTCATCCGCCGCGGAGCGAAGCTGCTCTACGCCTACGCCGAGGCGACCGTCCCGCTCGTCACCGTGATCCTGCGCAAGGCCTACGGCGGTGCCTACATCGTGATGGGCTCCAAGCAGCTGGGCGCCGACATCAACCTGGCCTGGCCGACCGCGGAGATCGCCGTCATGGGCGGGCAGGGAGCGGTGAACATCCTCTACCGCGGCGAGATCAAGCGTGCCGAAGAAGCCGGCGAGGACGTCGCCGCGGTGCGTGCACGGCTGGCGAACGAGTACACGTACAACGTGGCATCCCCCTTCCTCGCGGCCGAGCGCGGCGAGCTGGACGGGATCATCGAACCCGCTCAGACCCGCGTCGCGATCGCGAAGGCGCTGCGCTCCCTGCGCGGCAAGCGCGCCAGCCTGCCGCCGAAGAAGCACGGGAACATCCCGCTATGACCCTCGAGGAATCGGGCGAAGCGCTGCGGATCGACGTACGCAAGGGGAATCCGGACGAGGTGGAGCTCGCGGCGGCGATCGCGGTCGTCGCCGCCGCCTACCGGCAGGAGGAGCAGGGCGCGGTGGCCGCCGAGCCGATCCGGCGCTCCGCGTGGTCACTGTCGCAGCGCGGGCTCCGACAGCCGCTCCGGCGTGAAGCCGGATGGGGCGGATACAGCGGCTGAGGCACGCCGGAGGGCGCCGACGCAGGTGTCCCCCAAAGTACCTACAGACACTCCCCGCACCCCGTTCGCATACTGGAGGAGCTGGAACGCATCTTCGCGTTCGATCGGCCCGTTGACCGTCAGGGTGCACCAACCGGGTTCGATCTTGCGGGTGGTTTTCGGGTAACCACTCGCCCGGAGACGAGGGGCGAGCGACTCGCCGCCCCTCGTCTCCTTTCCTTTTGACGGTGCAGGCGCACCGCGGCTCGCAGGACCGCGGGACTCAGCCGGCCGGGTGCTCGATCTCGCGCCAGAGATCCACGCTGTCCTCGTCGGACAGACCGAGAGTCGATGAGGCGCGTCCGACGACGGTGACGGCGACCCGCTCGTCGGGCGAGGTGCGGATGTAGAGGCGCTCGGATCGCGCCGAGCGCAGCGTCTGGGCGAGTTCGGCGCGGATGACGTGCAGCTGCTCTTCGGCAAGCCCGTCCAGACCGCCCTCGTCGAACATCGTGACCATGGCACCGCGCCTGCGCGCCGCATCCAATGCCTCGCGCACATCGGCGTCCAGGAGACGCGGCCCGCGCAGTTCATCGCGCAGACGCCCCTCGGCGATGCGGGCATCGGTGCGCTCGTCCTCCGAGAGGCGGCCGCCGGTCGCGATCGTGCGCGCCAGCACCGGACCGGCCACGGCGAGCGCGCGCTGCACCTGGATTCGCCGCTCCCGTTGCTGCGACCCCTGCGCCGCCTGCACGGCCGATGCGGTGCGCTGCAGTTCGCCGAGCCGTTCGGTGTCGCGCGCCGCGCGGTCCAGCGCGAACGTGAAGAAGTGGGCGCCGGTCACCCAGACCACCGAACCCACCAGTCCGAGACCGAGCGCGGGAATCGGCCCGAGGAGCACCATCGACCACCCCGCGAGCACCGCGGTGCCGCTCCAGGCCGCCCACGGCCTCCGGCGGATGACGAGGATGGTCATCAGAGCTCCCAGGCCTCCGATGTACCACGTGGCGTACTGCTCGGTGCGAGCCTCCGGCGGGATCGCCACGGAGATCAGCGGCGGCAGCACCATCGAGACCAGCAGCGCCGCCACGCACAGCCACATGGGCAGCCGGTCGCTCCCCCGCGCAACGGTGATCTCCTGGCTGCGCGTGCGCAGTCCCGAGGTCATCCCCCAGAAGATGCAGAGCCACGCGACGAGGAGGAAGAGGATGAGCGCGCTCCACAGCAGAAGCGGCTCGCGAACGGGACCGGTGACCCATGAGGCGCGCGCGACGAGGAAGCCGGTGAAGGCGAGGCCGAGCATCATGACGACGAATCGGATGCTGATCATGGGCCCACCGCCCGCCACGTCATCGTCACCCGGGTTCCGTCCTTGGAGGAGACCACGTCGGCGCTCCCGCCGAACGCGCTCACCCGCGCCAGGATGGATGCACGGATGCCGAGCCGGTCAGCGGGAACGTCGTCGATGTCGAAGCCGGGCCCGCTGTCGGCGACGACGATGACCACACGGCCGGGCCGCGCACTGCCGCTCACGCGCACCACGAGCCCCGTCCCCGCGGCGTGCTCCACCGCATTGGAGATGGCTTGGGCTGCTGCGAGCGCCAGCGCCCGCGCAACCCGGCCGGGCACCTCGGGGGTGTCGGGGTCGAGGTCGACGACGAGCTCCGCCGGGCAGCGTGCATCATCGATCGTCCGCCGGATGTCGGCCACGATCGCCTCCGCCGGCACCGGCGCGTCGCTGCCTTCGCCGACATCCCGATCGGTGTTCGCCAGCCGGGTCAGGGCCTCGCGGGCCATGGAGACGGCCAGATCGCGCTCACGCGGTGTCTCGGCACGTTCCGCGGCCAGCAGCGCCGCCAGCACGCTGTCGTGCATGAGCGCCGCGACCGCGACGCGTTCGCGTTCCGTGGCGTTCACGGCGGCGGCTTGCGCGTAGGAGCTCACCGCGCGCAGGCGCCGCTCGTCGATCGTCGAGGACGCGGTGCGGAACGTCCACGCGAGCATCATCAGAACGCTCCCCAGGATGAGGGAGAAGGAGGTGTCCAGCGACACCGCGATCCACGCATCCGCCACGAAGCGCAGCTCGATCATCCGGACGAGCCCGTACACGAAAGGCAGGAGCACGGTGATCGCGACGTGGGCGGGACGAGGAAAGACGATGACGCTCGCCACGGTGGCGACGGTCACCAGGAAGTAGATCCACGGCTGATACGTGATCGCGGTCTCCGACCCGGCCGTGGCCCATGGCCAGACGACGAGGGACGCGGTGTAGGCGACGACGAAGAAGCGTCCGCCGAAGAGCGTGAAGCGGCCAGTGAAGAACGTGACCTCCATGACCACGAACGGGACGAAGACCACGAGCATGAGAGCGAGCTCCCACCCCTCCCGCACGTCCCGCGCTCCCAGGGCCGCGAAGAAGGCCTGCGCGCCGAGTGCGCCGAAGGCGAGGGCGACCGACACCGCCATGACGCGCTCGACCCGCTCCCGCGTGAACGAGGCGATGCCGGGGATACCGGTGCTCTCGAGCTCTTCGCGGAGGACCCGTAACGGTCGGCTATCGGTCATGGGCGCCCACCGACTGCTCCGTGAGCAGTCCGTCCTCCAGCGCGCGCCGCAGCAGGTCGACCTTGGTGGGAGCGGGCCTGCCGACCTCGACGTACTTCACGCGGATGCGCGTGATGTTCTCCTTGGCTGTCGAGAAGGCGATACCCAGGCGATCGGCCACGATCTTCAGGGGAAGCCCCGCGGCGTACAGCTTCAGCACCTCGCGTTCGCGCGTCGAGAGCTGGGCATCCGCGAAAGCACGGTCCCCTTCGATCGCACTGGCCCACTCGACGGTGTTCAGCACGTCCCCCCTCGCCACCGTCGCGATCGCTCCGACGACGTCCGAGATCGGCGAGGCCTTGCTGATGACGCCGACCGCTCCGGCGAGCAGGGCTTCGCGCACGGATGCGGGCCGATCCGCGACGCTGTAGATGATCACCGCCGAGCCGTCGCCCGTCAACCGGGTGACGTTCTCGGTGACCGTCGTGCCGTCGCCGAGGGTGAGATCCAGCACCACGACGTCGGCCTGCTCTCCCCCGTCCGCGCGCCACGCGAGGTACGACGTGACGGACGCTCCGGAATAGACGACGTCGGTCGTGCCGGTCCGCGCGCAGGCGGCCTCCACCCCGAGCCGCACCGACTCGTGGTCGTCGATGAAGGCGACGCGCGTCATGCGCTCATGCTAGCCGTGCGCCCGTCCGCCGAAGAGTGGCGATCGCCTCGACGTGGTGGGAGTGCGGGAACAGGTCGACCCCGCGGACCGCCTCGGCGTCATAACCGTGCAGGCGGAACTCGGCGAGGTCCCGCGCGAGTGCGACGGGGTCGCACGCGACGTAGACGATGGCGGCCGGCTCGAGCCCGGCGATCGCGCGCGCGGTGTCCTTGCCCGCGCCCGAACGAGGCGGGTCGAGCACGACGACCCCCCGCGAGAGTCGGGCGCGCTGATCGCTGCTCGCATTGTTCGCGAGGTCGGCCACCCACCGCTCCACCCGCGCCGTCTCGGCCCGTGCGCCCACCCACTGCGCCAGGTTGTGCCCCGCGTGCTCGGTGGCGCGGGCGTTGGACTCCACGCTCGTGATGCGAGCGGAGGGGCCTGCGGCGTCGCCGATCGCGGCCGCGAGCAGCCCGACGCCGCCGTACAGGTCGAGGTGCCACCCCTCCGGATCCACGCCGACGTCGTGGAGCGCGTCGCTCACCAACGCGGTCAGAGTGGCCGCCGCCAGGCGGTGCACCTGCCAGAACCCGCCCGCGTCCACACGGAAGGCGCGCTCCCCCACCCGCTCGGTGACCACCTCGGGCCGCGCGGCGCCCTCACGCGCGTCGGGTCGCGCGATCACCCGCACCCGGCCGTCGGCGGGCTCGACGAGCTCGACGCGCCCAGGCTTCGCGCGGGCCAGCCCCGCCGCCGCATCCCCGATCGCCGACGTCGCGAGCGGCAGCTCGCGAACGGGCACGACCCGGTGACTGCGCGCCCCGAAGGGACCGATGTTCCCCTCCGCGTCGACGTGCAGGCTCACCCGCGTGCGCCACCCGGTACCGTCCGCGCTCTCGGTCTCGCCGGTCGCACTCGTGTGCGCCGCCTCCATGGTCGCCGGAAGCGACAGCCGTCCGATGCGTGCCAGAGCGTCCTCGATCACGCGGAGCTTGAGCGCCCGCTGCTGGGGCAGGACGATGTGGCCGAAGTCCGCACCGCCGGGACGGTCCTCGGCGGGCACCGACAGGTCGGCCTGCGCCCAGACATGCGGCTGCCGGTGCGGTGATGCGTCGAGGACCTCGACGACTTCTGCCCGCCAGAAGGACTTCTTGGAGGTGTCGGTCAGACGCACTCGCACGCGCTCACCGGGCAGCGTGTCCGGCACGAAGACGACGCGTCGCTCATCACCGTGCCGCGCGACGAAGACGCCGCCGTGGGCGACATCGGTGATCTCGAGCTCGAGGTGCGTTCCGGCATCCATCCTTCGAGCTTCGCACACGCCCGCCCAGCGGCGACCCCCGCTCCGGCGGGCGCGCACGGACGACGGGCTACCGTGGAGGGATGCGCGTGCTCCTCGCCTCGACATCGCCCGCCCGGCTCATGCTGCTTCGCCAGGCGGGGATCGAACCGCGCACCGCCGCCCCCGACGTCGACGAGGAGGCGGTGGTCGCCGCCGTCGAGGCCGCGGAGAAGCGCACGCTCACCCCCACGGAGCACGTGCTGCTGCTCGCGCGGCGCAAGGCGGCGGCCGTCGTCGCCGCGCTCGAGGAGGACGGGGAGGACTTCGACGGCGTCGTGATCGGCGGCGACTCGATGTTCGAGCTCGACGGCGAGATCCTCGGCAAGCCCTACACACCGGAAACCGCGACGGCCCGGTGGCACGACATGCGCGGCCGCACGGGCGTGCTGCATTCGGGGCACAGCGTGGTCCGGCTCGCTCCCGGCGCAGCGCCCGTCGAGGCGCACGCCGTCGCCGCGGCGTCCGTGACCTTCGCCGCGGACGTCACGGATGCGGAGATCGCCGCCTACGTCGCGACGGGCGAACCGCTGCTGGTGGCAGGCGCCTTCACCGTCGACAGTCTCGGCGGCCCCTTCATCACCCGCGTCGAGGGCGACCCGTCGACGGTGGTGGGGATGTCGCTGTCGACGCTGCGGACCCTGTGCCGCGAGCTCGGGGTGACGTGGACCGATCTGTGGGGTCCCTCCACCGACTGAACCCGCGTCGGGACGGTTGTAGGTTCTCCCGAACAGATTTATTTGTTCTTGTTGAGTTCGGTCAAAAAGACACGGCAACCTCTCGCTAGGCTGGCACTCATGCCTCGCATCGCCAAGGTCCTCATCGCGAACCGCGGCGAGATCGCCGTACGCATCATCCGTGCCGCTCGTGACGCCGGGATCGCCTCCGTCGCGGTCTACTCCGACCAGGATCGGGATGCGCTTCACGTGCGTCTCGCCGACGAGGCCTACGCCCTCGATGGCACCACCGGCGCCGAGACCTACCTCTCGATCGAGAAGATCCTCTCCGTCCTCCGCCGTGCCGGCGCCGACGCGGTGCACCCCGGATACGGCTTCCTCGCCGAGAACGCGGACTTCGCCCGCGCGGTGATCGGCGCAGGCGCCACCTGGATCGGCCCCTCGCCCGACGCCATCGAGGCGCTCGGCGACAAGGTCACAGCCCGCCATGTCGCCGAGAAGGTCGGCGCCCCGCTCGCCCCGGGAACCCCCGGCCCCGTCTCGGGCGCCGACGAGGTCATCGCCTTCGCTGAGCAGTACGGACTGCCCATCGCCATCAAGGCCGCCTACGGCGGCGGCGGCCGAGGCCTCAAGGTGGCGCGCGAGCTCGACGAGGTCGCGGAGCTCTTCGAGTCCGCGACCCGCGAGGCGATCACCTCGTTCGGACGCGGCGAGTGCTTCGTCGAGAAGTACCTCGACAAGCCGCGCCACGTCGAGACGCAGTGCCTGGCGGATGCGGCGGGCAACGTCGTCGTGATCTCCACGCGCGACTGCTCGCTGCAGCGCCGCCACCAGAAGCTCGTCGAGGAGGCGCCGGCGCCGTTCCTGACCGAGGAGCAGAACCGCATCCTCTACGAGTCCTCCAAGGCCATCCTGCGCGAGGTCGGCTACCTCGGTGCCGGCACCTGCGAGTTCCTCATCGGCGCGGACGGGACGATCTCCTTCCTCGAGGTCAACACCCGCCTGCAGGTCGAGCACACGGTCTCCGAAGAGGTCACCGGCATCGACCTCGTCCGCGAGCAGTTCCGCATCGCCGAGGGCGAGCTGATCGGCTACGACGACCCGGCCCCCATCGGCCACTCGATCGAGTTCCGCATCAACGGCGAGGACCCGGGACGGGGCTTTCTCCCCCAGCCCGGTCCGGTGAAGGTCTTCAAGACCTTCGGCGGCCCCGGCATCCGTCTCGATTCGGGTGTCACCGCGGGCGACGTCGTCTCGGGCGCGTTCGACTCGCTGCTGGCGAAGCTGATCGTCACGGGCCGTGATCGCGCGGAGGCGCTCGCCCGGGCGCGTCGCGCCCTCGACGAGTTCGAGGTCGCGGGCCTGCCCACCGTCATCCCGTTCCACCGTGACGTCGTGCGTCAGCCGGCGTTCACCGCCGAGGACGGCGTTTTCGGCGTCTACACGCGCTGGATCGAGACCGAGTACGTGAACGAGATCCCCGCGTGGGACGGCGAGCTCGGCGACATCGCGCAGCCCGAGCAGCGGCACACGGTCGTCGTCGAGGTCGGCGGGAAGCGCCTCGAGGTGAGCCTGCCCGACCGGATCGCCGCAGCACCTGCGCAGACCGGTCGCCCCGCCGCGGTGCCGCCGTCACGTCGCTCGCACCAGACCACCGCCAACGCGGGCGCTTCGGGCGATGCCGTGAAGGCGCCGATGCAGGCGACGATCGTCAAGATCGCGGTCTCTGAGGGTCAGCAGGTCGTCAAGGGCGACCTCGTCGTCGTCCTCGAGGCGATGAAGATGGAGCAGCCGATCCAGGCGCACAAGGACGGCGTGGTCGGCGCGATCAACGCCGCCGCCGGCACCACGGTCTCCGCGGGGCACCAGCTCCTGACCATCAACTGACCCGTCCGGGCCACCCGCCCGGGTGCCCGGGTTGCGTCGCATGTGCGCAGCTGCGCCACTTCTGCGCACCTGCCGCCGTCATTCCCTGCCGCGGGTGCGCAGAGGTGCGGCCGCGACGAAACGAGCGCGCGGCGCGGTGACATCGGCGGCTGCGGCGCGTGGCCGCATCCGGATCAGTCCTCGTCTTCGGTGGCCGGCTCGATCACGTGCATGGCACGCATCGCGTCGGTCACAGAGCCCGACAGCGACGGGTACACCGTGAACACGCGCGACACCTGATCGACGGTCAGACGGCGCTCCACGGCGATGGCGATCGGGTAGATGAGATCGGATGCGCGCGGGCCGACGATCGTGCCGCCGATGACGGTTCCGCTGCCCTCGCGCGCGATGATCTTGACGAAGCCGTCCTTGATGCCCATCATCTTGGCGCGCGGGTTGGCCGCGAGCGGCATCTTGCACACGACGCCGTTGATGGCGCCGTCGCGGATGTCCTTCTCCTGCCAGCCGACCGTCGCGATCTCGGGCGCGGTGAAGATGTTGGCGGCGATGCGTCGTTGCTCGAGCGGGATGACCACGTCGCCGAGGGCGTGGAAGATCCCCGTGCGCCCCTGCATCGCGGCGACGGAGGCGAGCGGGACGAAGGTCGTGCAGTCCCCCGCCGCGTAGATGTTGGGCACCGAGGTGCGCGCGACGCGGTTGACCCGGATGTGGCCGGACTCCGTCGTCTCGACGCCGGCCTCCTCGAGGCCGATGCCCGCCGTGTTCGGGATGGAGCCCACGGCCATGAGGCAGTGGCTGCCCTCGATCGTGCGCCCGTCGGCGAGGGTCACTCGGACGCCGTCGCCGGTGTTCTCGGCGCGCTCGGCGCGCGCCTTCGCCAGCAGCGTCATGCCACCGCGGGCGAAGACCTTCTCGAGCACCGCCGCGGCATCCGCATCCTCGCCGGGAAGCACCTGGTCGCGGCTGGAGACGAGCGTCACCTTGGCGCCGAGGTTCATGTAGGCGGACGCGAACTCCGCGCCCGTCACGCCCGAGCCCACCACGATGAGGTGCTCGGGGATGGTCTTCATGTCGTAGAGCTGGGTCCACGTGAGGATGCGTTCGCCGTCGGGCTTGGCGGTGGCGAGCTGACGCGGGGAGGCGCCGACGGAGACCACGAGCGTGTCTGCCTCCACCCGGTCGAAGTCCGTGCCGCCGGGACCGGTGGAGGCGACCACCGCGCCGGGTCCGTCGAGACGGCCGTGACCCGAGATGATGCGCACGCCCGCGGACACGAGCGAGGCGCGCATGTCGTCGGACTGCTGACGGGCGAGCGAGAGGAGCCGTTTGTTCACGGCAGCGAGGTTGATCGCCACCTGCGGCTGCAGGGGCTTGCCGGTGCCGTCCTTCGCGAAGAGCTGGACGCCCAGATCACTCGCCCCGGCGATGGCGACAGCCGCATCCGCCGTGGCGATGAGGGACTTCGAGGGAACGACGTCCGTGATCACCGCCGACCCGCCGACACCGGCGCGTTCGACGAGCGTCACCTCGGCTCCCAGCTGGGCCGCCGCCAGCGCCGCTTCGTAGCCGCCCGGGCCACCACCGATGATCGCGACGCGCTGGGCGCTCTCGAAGCTCGCAGACATGGTGCTCATTCTCTCCCCCGACGGCGCGCGCCGACGAATCGGGGGCTGCGGCGAGCGTCGATGTGGCCCACCGGGCCTCGGGTTCATAAGGTGGGGACATGGCAACGACCCCCCTCAACCCGCTCGACGACCCGGCGGCCGATCCGTTCGAGATCGCCCGCCGCGCCGCCGACGACATCGCGCGCCTCACCGGCGTCGCCCAGCACGACATCGCCCTCACGCTCGGCAGCGGCTGGGGCAAGGCCGCGGAGCTCATCGGTGAGACCGTCGCGACGATCGACGCGCCGGAGGTCACCGGCTTCAGCAAGCCGGCGCTGGAAGGCCACGTCGGCACGCTTCGCAGCGTCCGCACGCCTGCGGGCACGCACGTGCTGGTCATCGGCGCGCGCACGCACTACTACGAGGGCCACGGCACCCGCCGCGTCGTGCACAGCGTGCGTACGGCCGCCGCGACCGGCGCGCGCACCATGGTGCTCACCAACGGCGCCGGCGGCATCAAGGAGCACTGGAAGCCCGGGACGCCCGTGCTGATCAGCGACCACATCAACCTCACCGCGGACTCTCCGCTCGAGGGTGCGACGTTCGTGGATCTCACCGACCTCTACTCCTCGCGCCTGCGCGATCTCGCTCGCACCGTTGACCCGAGCCTGGATGAGGGCGTCTACTGCCAGTTCCGCGGGCCGCAGTACGAGACGCCGGCCGAAGTGCAGATGGCCAAGATCATCGGTGGACACATCGTCGGCATGTCGACCGCTCTCGAGGCGATCGCCGCCCGTCAGGCCGGGATGGAGGTGCTGGGCTTCTCGCTCATCACCAACCTCGCCGCGGGCATCTCGCCCACTCCGCTCAGCCACGCCGAGGTGATCGAGGCGGGCCGCGAGGCGGAGCCCGTGATCTCCGATCTCCTCGCCCGCGTGATCGGCCGGCTGTGAGCGACGCCGTGGAGGCCGCCCGCGCGTGGCTCGCGCAGGACCCCGACCCCGAGACGCGTGAGGAGCTCACCGACCTCCTCGCCAGAGCGGATGCGGGCGACGCATCCGCTCTCGCCGATCTCGACGACCGCTTCGGCACCCGCCTCGCGTTCGGCACCGCCGGGCTCCGCGGCGAGCTCGGTGCGGGCAGCAACCGGATGAACCGCGTACTCGTCGCGCAGGCGGCCGCGGGGCTCGCCGCCTATCTTTCGGCCAATACGGCCGAAGGTCACACGCCTCGCGTCGTGGTGGGCTACGACGGACGCCGCAACTCGGACGTCTTCGCGCGCGACTCGGCGGAGATCTTCGCGGGGGCGGGGCTGGACGCCGTGCTGCTGCCGAGGCTGCTGCCCACTCCGGTCCTCGCCTTCGCCGTCCGGCATCTGGATGCGGACGCGGGGGTCATGGTCACCGCGAGCCACAACCCGCCGAACGACAACGGCTACAAGGTGTACCTCGGCGGCGCCGACGACGGATCGCAGATCGTGCCCCCCGCCGATGGCGAGATCGCGGCGCAGATCTCGCGCATCGCGACGGAGGTCTCGGCGAGCGAGATCCCCCGCTCGCTGGGATACCGCACCGCATCCGAGGAGGTCGTCGAAGCGTACGTCTCGGCCACCGCCGCCGTCGGGCCCGCGCCTGCAGGCGCCGAGGGACTGCGCTGGGTCTACACCGCGATGCACGGCGTGGGCGGGGAGACGCTGGGGCGCATCGTCGCCGCGGCCGGGTACCCCGAGCCCGTCCAGGTGGCCGCGCAGGCCGAGCCGGACGGGCGCTTCCCGACCGTCGCCTTCCCGAATCCGGAGGAACCCGGCGCGATGGACCTCGCCTTCCAAACGGCGCGGGAGGCGGATGCGGAACTCGTCATCGCCAACGACCCCGACGCCGACCGCCTCGCGGTGGCCGTGCCCGACGCGGATGCGGAAGGCGGCTGGCGCCGTCTGACGGGCAACCAGATCGGGCTGCTGCTCGGCTGGCGCGCGGCGCGCAAGGCTGCGGAGGCCGGCGCATCCGGAACACTCGCCTGCTCGCTCGTCTCCTCCCCCGGGCTCCAGACTGTCGCCGAGCACTTCGGTCTGGGCTTCGCCGCGACCCTCACCGGCTTCAAGTGGATCTCGCGCGCGCCCGAGCTGATCTTCGGCTTCGAGGAGGCGCTCGGCTACCTCGTGAACCCCGAGACCGTGCGCGACAAGGACGGCATCTCGGCGGCCGTCGCGGCGCTCGAGCTCGCGAGCGAGGCCCGTGGCTCCGGAAGGACGCTGCAGGATCTGCTCGACGAGTTCGACCGGACGTTCGGCTTCTTCGCGAGCGACCAGATCTCGGTGCGCGTGCAGGACCTCTCGATCATCGGCACGATCATGTCGAGCCTGCGGGCGGATCCCCCGTCGCGCATCGGCGAGGTGAAGGTCAAGGCGGTCGAGGACCTCAGCGAGGGGTCGGAGACGCTCCCCGCGAGCGACGTGCTGCGCTACACCCTCAAGGGAGGCTCGCGCGTGATCGTGCGTCCCTCGGGCACCGAGCCCAAGCTCAAGGCGTACCTTGACGTCCGCGGAGAGTCGGCGACGGATGCGACCGAGCGCATCGCCGCCCTGAGCGACGGGGTGCGGGCGCTGCTGGACGCGCGTTCGTGAGCGGATGGTCCGAGGCCCCGCTGCTCGAGAACGCCCACGTGCGTCTCGAGCAGCTGGCGCCCGAGCACGCCGACGACCTCGCGGCGGCGGTCGCGGTCGATGAGCTCTGGCGCACCTGGTACACCCGCATCCCCTCGCCGGAGGGCATGCGGGACGAGATCGAGAGTCGACTCGAACGACAGCGGGCCGGCCTCGTCGCCCCGTGGGCGATCGTGTCGGTGCGCGACGGCCGCGCCGTCGGCATGACGACCTACCTCAACCTCGACGAGACCAACCGGCGACTCGAGATCGGGTCGACCTGGATGGGGCGCGCCGCCCAGGGCATCGGCATCAATCCGGCCGCCAAGCTCCTGCTCCTGGAGCGCGCGTTCGACCAGCTCGGATGCGGAGCGGTCGAGTTCCGCACCCACTGGCACAACCATCAGTCGCGCGCCGCTATCGCCCGACTCGGCGCCAAACAGGACGGCGTCCTGCGCAATCACACGGTGTGGTCGGACGGAACGATGCGCGACACCGTCGTCTTCTCGATCATCGACGGCGAGTGGCCGACGGTCCGCGCCGCGCTGACCGCCCGTCTCCGCCACCGCTGACCGCCCGCATCCGCTGATGCGCCGCATCCGCGTCGGGGGCGCGGCATCCGCGTGGGGGCCCGGCGTCCGCGTCGGGGCCCGGCATCGCCGTGTCTCACTCGTTCACGTGAATCGCGCCCGAAGCCTGCACGACTGAGACACGCACCGACCCCACGCCGCCCGTGTCTCAGACGTTCACGCCACGACGCTCCAAAACGTGCACGACTAAGACACGCAAGATTCGGGGGCGGCAGGCGAGGGCGGCGAGCGCCTGGGGATCCTCGCCCGCGCGGCCGGAGTCAGCCGTCGATGACGGCGACGAGCTCGTCGAGGAAGGCGGAGAAGTCGGTGCCGCGACGCACGATCCGCTGTACCGAATCGCGTTCGCTGAACACCTCGACGAACTGCTCGAACACGGTCTGGAACGCCTCGCGGTCGGTCTCGGAGAACGCCGCGAGCGCGACGACCTGCACCCGCGAATCGCCCCACGGCATCGGCGGGTCGGCGATGCCGATCGCGATGGCCGTGCGCACCGCGGTCATGCCAATCGCGTGCGGCACGGCGAGCGCGTCGGTGAACGCCGTCGATGACAGGCGCTCGCGCTCGATGGCGCGCTCGACGTAGTCCGCGTCGATGACACCGCGCTGCACCAGCAGACCGCCGAGCTGACGGATGACACCTTCCTCGCCCTCGGACGCATCGAGCCCGCGCACGAACGACGTCGCGTCGAAGTAGCGCTCCAGCTCGGCGCGCAGGCGCGCGAGGCGTCGTCCACGGCGGATGCGGCCGGCGACGGCCTGCACGCGCTCGATGTCGCCGGGGGTCAGGAACGGCTGGATCCGCACGAAGCGCTCCCCCGACACGGGCGCGTCGATGGTGGTCAGGACGAGGTCCGTGTCGATCGAGGACCAATCGGGATCGACCCGCGTCTCGACGTCCACGACCTCGATCGCCTGGCCGAGCGAGCGGTCGACGCTCGATCGCAGCAGCTCGTGCAGCTCGTAGTATCCCGGGCACACGATGGTGGCCGTCAACAGGTTGTCGGAGCGGCGGCTGCGCTCGAGCTGTCCGCCGACGTGCATCGCGATGTAGGCGATCTCGTCGTCCAGGAGAGGGATGTCGAGGCGTTCCTGCAAGCGGCTCGCGATGTAGACGGCGACGTCGAAGATCATCGGGTACGTCGACTTCAGCGAGCGGGTCAGGGGGTTGCGCGACCACGCGTTCTCCCGCGCGCGAAGCCGCAGGTTCTGCACGTGCAGACTCAGGCGCTGCACGAACTCAGGCGCGAGGATGTCGACGAGGAACTCGGATGCGGCCTCCGCCACCACCTCGCTCACCACCTGCTCCACCTCGGCGTCGAGGGGCGTTCGTGCCGAGTCGGCGGCGCCGGGGGCGACGATGCGCGTCAGCACGATCGTGGCGAGGTGGATGGTGTCTCCCGTCCCCAGGCGCACCCCGAGGTGCTCCTGCGCGAGCTCGTCGATGACCCCGGCGATCGCCGCCTGCGCATCTGTCGGCGTCGTCGCGGCCTCGTCCAACGCGCGACCGAGAGAGACCCGGTCGGCGGAGATCGCGATGTGCATCAGCACGTCGGCGATTCCGAACTCGTTCACGTAGTAGCCCAGCTCGCTCAGCTGCGCGACCAGCTCCGCCTTGAACTGGCCGAACGCCCGCGGCGCGACGGACTCCTCTCCCAGGGTGCGCCGCAGCGCCGAGAGGTCGAAAGCCCCCTCATCCATCTCGTCGTGCACGAGACGGCTGAGGAGCCTGCGCTGTGCTGCTTCGGAACCGATGAGCCGCGCCCTGGACGCGGAACGCTCCAGCACCAGATCCGTTCCCCCCAGGAGGCCTCGCACCCGGGCGAGGTCGGACTCGAGGGTGGCGGGGCTGACGAACAGCCGGTCCGCCGTGTCGAAGACGTCGATGCCCGCGTCCCCGGCGAGCAGCGCCCGCACGATCGTGTGGAGCCGGTCGCGCGGGGTTCCCGCATCCGTCGGGTGATCGCGCAGCGTGGCGGCCGCCTCCGCGCCGGCGCGGTAGCCGAGCGGACCCGACTCGACGGCCCCCGCGGCACGCGCGTTCAACGCCGTGACATAGCTGCGGATGCTGCGCGGGGTGACCCCGAGGAGGTCGGCGAGCGTGCCGGCGGTGATCCAATCGCGCTCGCGGACCAGAATGCCCAGCACCCTGTCCTGTCGCGCTCGCGTCACGTCACCCTCCGAGATCCCGGCTGGCACCGGCAGTCCATTCCATCACGTGGGCGACGACGGGGGCCTGCCCTGCCGCGGCGATTTCCGCTCGGGGCGGAAGAACCTCTGGTTGCCGCGCTCTCGGGAGGTTCACAGGATGGAGAGGAAGGAGGCGGGTCGATGAGGATCCTGGTGGTGTGCGGCGCTGGTGCGTCGAGCACATTCGTGGCACAGCGGCTGCAGCGAGCGGCGGTGTCCGCCGGGCTCGATCTCCAGGCCGAAGCCGTACCGCACGCCGCGTTGGCGGCGCGCATCGGCGAGGCGGAGCTCGTGCTCATCGGACCGCATCTGACCCAGGTGGCGGACAGCATCCGAGAGGATGCGGCGCGCCACGGAGCTTCCGTGATCGTCCTACCCGAGGACATCTTCACGGACCGAGACGGTCGGCGAACGCTCGACCTGATCACGAACGCGACCGCGTCGCTGCCCGGCCCCACGGCCTGAGAAGGAAAGGCACCCACATGTCCCTCGCAACCCGTACTGTGCGCATCGGCTCGTCGCACGGCCTGCACGCCCGCCCCGCGAAGCTCTTCGCCCAGGCGGCCAAGGATGCGGGAGTCCCGGTCACGATCGCGAAGGACTCGGGGGCGGCGACGAACGCCGCGAGCATCCTCGGCGTCATCTCGCTCGGGTTGGACTACGGCGACTACGTGACCTTGACCGTGGACGGCGGCGACGCCGAGGCGATCCTCGACCGTCTCGCCGACCTGCTGACCACCGACCACGACGCCGCCTGAGGAGACACACCATGAGCACCACCATTCCCGGAGTCGGTATCGGACTCGGCGTCGCGCAGGGCCCCGTCGCCCGCATGGCCGCACCGCTTCCCGCCCCCGCCGACGAGCCCTCGACGCTCGACGTCGCCGCCGAGACCGCCCGAGTGCGCGAGGCCGTCGCAGCCGTCGCGCGTGAGCTCGAGCAGCGCGGCGCCACCGCCGGCGGCGCTGCACAGGACGTCCTGGAGGCCCAGGCGATGATGGCCGAGGACCCGGCGCTGGAGTCCGAGGTGGACACGCGTCTCGCCGCCGGCGCCACCGCCGAGCGCGCCGTGTACGACGCCTTCGCAAGCTTCCGCGACACCCTCGTCGCCGTCGGCGGCTACCTCGGCGAGCGCGCCGCGGACCTCGACGATGTGGCTCAGCGTGTGATCGCCCGCCTGCGGGGCGTCGCGGCTCCCGGCCTCCCCGAGCCCGGTCATCCCTACGTGCTGGTGGCCACCGACCTCGCTCCCGCCGACACCGCGCTGCTGGATCTCGACCAGGTGCTCGCCCTCGTCACGAGCGAAGGCGGCCCCACCTCGCACACCGCGATCCTGGCCCGTGAGAAGGGGATCGTGGCGATCGTGGGCGCTGCGGCTGCCGCAGACCTCGTCGACGGCCAGGTCGTCATCGTGGACGCGGCCGCCGGCATCGTGACCACGGAGCCGACCGAGGAGGAGCTGCGCCGCGCGCAGAACCGCGCCGACGCGCGCGCCGCGGCCGCATCCGCACCGATCACGCCCGGTGCGCTCTCCGACGGCACCGCGGTGCCGCTGCTGGCCAACCTCGGCAACCCCGAGGGCGCCGCGGAGGCTGTCGCGCTCGGCGCCGAAGGTGTCGGCCTGTTCCGCACCGAGTTCCTCTTCCTCAGCTCCGCCAACGCACCGACGGTCGCACAGCAGCGCGAGTCCTACACGCGCCTGCTCTCCGCGTTCCGCGGCAAGAAGGTCGTCGTCCGCGCCCTCGACGCGGGCGCCGACAAGCCGCTCGCGTTCCTCAACGACGCACACGAGGAGAACCCGGCGCTCGGACTCCGCGGCCTGCGCGCACTGCGCGCGAACGAAGACATCCTGCGCGAGCAGCTGACGGCGCTGAGCGAAGCGGATGCGGCGGTCGCCGCATCCGGTGAGCCTGCGGACCTCTGGGTCATGGCACCGATGGTCGCCACCGTCGAGGAGACGACCTACTTCGTGGAGCTCGCCCGCGAGTTCGGCATCAAGACCGCCGGCGTCATGGTGGAGGTCCCCTCGTCCGCGCTTCTCGCCGACCGGGTGCTGAAGCACGCCGACTTCGCGTCCATCGGAACCAACGACCTGACCCAGTACACCCTGGCAGCCGACCGCCTCCTCGGCTCCGTCGCCGGTTTCCAGGACCCGTGGCACCCTGCGGTCCTCGGACTCATCGGCACCACCGGTCGGGCCGGGCGCGAGCTCGGAAAGCCCGTCGGCATCTGCGGCGAGGCGGCGGCCGATCCGCTGCTGGCCGTGGTCCTGGTCGGCCTCGGCGCGACGAGCCTCTCGATGGCCCCGACGGCCCTCGCCGACGTGCGCGCCACCCTCCTGAAGTACAGCCTCGAGGATGCCCGCCGCATCGCCGAGGCAGCCCTGGCCGCCGACGACGCCGCATCGGCACGCGACGCCGCACGCGCAGCAGCAACCCCCGCCCTGTAACACCCGTCCCACAAAGAGTAGAAAGAGACAGTCTCATGACGACGACGTCAGCTCCCGTCAAGCAGCCGGGAGGCGCCCGAGTCGCGGTCCAGCGATTCGGCACGTTCCTCTCCGGCATGATCATGCCCAACATCGCGGCCTTCATCGCGTGGGGCTTCATCACGATGCTGTTCATCCCCGCCGGCTTCTTCGGCGCGGACAGCCCCTTCGGCTGGCACTGGTACCCCGTCTCCGAGATCATCGGCGGCGGCGGCGACTCCGCCATCATCGGCTGGAACGGCGCCATGACCGCGCTCGCCCAGGGCGACGGCGGCACCTTCCAGGCCTACGCGGGTCTCGTGAGCGCCATGGTCACCTATTTGCTCCCGCTGCTCATCGCGAACACCGGAGGCCGCATGGTCTACGGCGAACGCGGCGGCGTGGTGGCCACCATCGCCACGATGGGTGTCATCCTCGGCACCAACATCCCGATGTTCCTCGGCGCGATGATCATGGGCCCGATCGCGGCCTGGATCACCAAGCAGATGGACAAGCTCTGGGACGGCAAGATCAAGCCCGGCTTCGAGATGCTGGTCAACAATTTCTCGGCCGGCATCCTGGGCATGATCCTCGCGATCGTCGGTTTCTTCGCCTTCGGCCCGGTCTTCCTGGCCATCAGCGACGGCCTCGGTGAGGCGGTGAACTGGCTGGTGTCGCTGAACCTGCTGCCGATCGTGTCGATCATCGTGGAACCCGCCAAGGTGCTGTTCCTCAACAACGCCATCAACCACGGCGTGTTCACGCCGCTGGGCATCGAGCAGGCCACCAACGCCGGCAAGTCGATCCTGTTCCTCATCGAGGCCAATCCCGGCCCCGGTATCGGTCTGCTGCTCGCCTTCACGTTCTTCGGTGTCGGCGCCGCGAAGGCGTCCGCCCCGGGCGCGGCGATCATCCAGTTCTTCGGCGGCATCCACGAGATCTACTTCCCGTACGCGCTGAGCAAGCCGATGACCATCCTCGCTCTCATCGCGGGTGGCGCGGCCGGTGTCACGACCAACATGGTGCTCGGCGGCGGACTCGCCTTCCCCGCGGCCCCCGGCAGCATCATCGCCGTCGGAGCCGCGGCGATCGGCCCGGGTGCCGGAAACCTGCTGATCGTGCTGCTCTCGGTGGTCATCGCCGCAGCGGTCACCTTCATCCTGACCGCCATCATCCTCCGCGCCTCGCGCAAGCGGGACCTCGAGGCCGAGGCCGACACCTTCGGCGCCGCGATCGCCCAGACCGAGGCGAACAAGGGCAAGTCGTCCGCGGCGATGGACGCCCTGCGCGCCTCGAGCTCTTCGGATGCCGTCGCCGCGCGTGACGCCGACGAGGCGCTCGACAAGCTCGAGACCGTCATGGAGACCGGCGGCCAGGCCGACGGCGGGCTGCTGACCACGACGAAGGTCACCAGCATCGTCTTCGCGTGCGACGCCGGGATGGGTTCCTCCGCCATGGGCGCGAGCGTGCTGCGCAACAAGATCAAGAAGGCGGGCGTCGAAGGCGTCACGGTCACCAACAAGGCGATCGCGAACCTCGACGGCAGCGAGGACCTGGTCATCACCCAGAACCAGCTGACCGACCGCGCGCGCAAGCAGACGCCCGGTGCGGTGCACGTCTCGGTCGACAACTTCATGAACTCTCCGAAGTACGAAGAGGTCGTGGACCTGGTCGTCGATCAGCAGAAGGATGGTCAGCAGGGCTGACCCCACAGGATGCGGGTCGCACACGCCGTGCGGCCCGCATCCGTGTCCGGCGGGCACGAGGTGTCCGCGGCACCGCGAGCAGGCAGCGCGCGGCAGGAACGGGAAAGGAAGAATCATGGCAGTTCTCGGTATCGGACAGGTGCGCATCCACTCGGGCGGCGCCACCCGCGATGAGGCCATGCGCGAAGCGGCCGGCATCCTGGAGTCCGTCGGCGCCGTCACCGACAGGTACTTCGACGCCATGCAGCAGCGGGAGCAGGCGGTGTCGACCTACATGGGCAACGAGCTCGCGATCCCGCACGGCACCAACGAGACGAAGGATGAGATCCTCGCCTCCGGCCTCTCGGTGGTCCGCTACGACGGCGGCGTCGACTGGGACGGCAACCCCGTCTCGTTCGTCATCGGCATCGCCGGCAAGGGCGACGAGCACCTCGACATCCTGTCGCAGATCGCGCTCCTCTTCTCCGACGAGGACGACGTCGCGCGCCTCAAGGCCGCGTCGACGCCCGAGGATCTCTACGAGCTGCTCGCGTCGGTGAACGCATGAAGGCCGTCCATTTCGGCGCCGGCAACATCGGACGCGGCTTCGTCGGCCTCCTCCTGCACGAGGGCGGCTACGAAGTGGTGTTCTCCGATGTGTCGGCCGGGCTCGTCGATGCGATCAACGCGGTCGACAGCTACACGGTTCACGAGGTCGGCGACGGCGGCACGGACGTCGTGGTCACCGGGTTCCGCGCCCTCAACAGCGCTGAGGACCCGCAAGCGGTCGTCGACGAGATCGCGTCGGCGGACGTGGTCACGACCGCGGTCGGCCCCACGATCCTGAAGTTCGTGGCCCCTCTCATCCGTGCCGGGCTCGCCCAGCGTGACGAGACCCTCGCACCGCTGCAGGTCATGGCGTGCGAGAACGCGATCGGCGCGACCGACCAGCTGCGCGCGCACGTCCAGGAGCAGGCCGGCGACGATTGGGCGGCACTGTCCGCGCGCGCCGTGTTCGCCAACACCGCCGTCGACCGCATCGTGCCGGGACAGCCGGCGGATGCGGGCGTCGACGTCGTCGTGGAGCCCTTCTACGAGTGGGCGATCGAGCAGGCGCCCTTCGGCGGCGCGCTGCCCCGCATCCCGGGCGCCCATTTCGTCGATGATCTGGCGCCGTACATCGAGCGCAAGCTCTTCACGGTGAACACAGGTCACGCTGCGACCGCCTACTACGGTGCACGCGCGGGCATCGAGCGCATCTCGGATGCGCTGGCCGAACCGGAGATCGCGGCGGCGGTGTCGGCGACGCTGGCCGAGACGTCGGCCGTGCTCATCGCGAAGCACGAGTTCGCCCCCGACGAGCTCGCCCGCTACCGGGAGACGATCCTGGCCCGCTTCCGCAACCCGGCGCTCCCCGACACGGTGTGGCGTGTCGGCCGACAGCCGCTGCGCAAGCTCTCGCGTCACGAGCGCTTCGTCGGACCCGCCGCGGAGGCCGCCGAGCGTGGCCTGTCCACCGAGGCACTCGTCGCCACGATGGGCGCCGCGCTGTCCTTCTCCTCCGCCGAAGACCCGGAGGCGGTCGAACTGCAGCGCCTGCTCACCACGAAGAGCGCCGCGGCGTTCACGACCGAGGTCACCGGCCTCGAGCCGCAGCATCCGCTGTTCGAAGCGGTGCGCGACGTCGTGGCGGCGCACCAGTCGGCCTGAGCAACCGCTCTCGTGAGCCCCGCCTCCGTCGACCATGACGGGCGCGGGGCTCGCGACGTTCTCACGGTCTGCGCCCTCTAGCCTGGAGAGGTGACCGATCCCGCGCCTTCTCGTCCTCGCCGCCGCGTCCGTCGGGTTCTGGCGTGGTCGTTCGGCGGCCTGGGCGCACTCGTCGTGGCCGCCGTTCTGGGCGTGCTCATCTGGGGGCAGGTGGGGGTCATGGCAGCCGAGTCCGGGCCTCTCGACGCGGTCCGGACCGACGCCGCCGTCACGGTCGACGAACAGGCCGGCGCGATCGTCCTCTCACCCGCATCCGGTTCGTCCGATGTGGGGCTCGTGTTCATCCCGGGCGCCAAGGTCGAGCCGATCGCGTACGCAGCCACGCTCTCAGGTCTCGTCGACGACGGCATCACCGTCGTGATCACCCGCCCCTGGTACAACCTCGCCTTCCTCGACCCGCGCCCGCTGGATGCGTTCACCTCACTCGCGCCGGGAGTCGACACGTGGATGGTGGGTGGCCACTCGCTCGGCGGCGTGCGCGCCTGCCAGCTCGCGACGGATGCGGATGCGCTCGTGCTCTTCGCCTCCTACTGCGCGAACGACCTGTCGGCGACGGGGCTTCCCGTGCTCAGCATCGGCGGCAGCGAGGACGGACTTTCGACCCCGGCGAAGATCCGGGATGCTGCGCCCCTCCTTCCGTCCGACGCGGAGTTCGTCGAGATCGACGGCGCATCGCACGCATCCTTCGGCGCCTACGGACCCCAGGCAGGCGACGGCACACCCACGATCGGAGGGGCGGAGATGGCCGCGCGGGTGACGGAGCTCGTCACCGACTTCGCCGCATCGCTGCCTCGCTGACCACCGCGCTCAGCTGACGCGGGCTTCCATTCCCCGCCCCGTCGGGCGCGGCATCCAGCATCCCGTGTCTCATTCCTTCACGCCCCGGGCCACAAGTGCGTGCACGCCTGAGACACGCAGCGCACCCCGTCGCGTCCGTGTCTCACCAATTCACCTGGCACACACAAAGACCGTGCACGGTCGAGACACGCAGCTCAGCCGAGCCCCAGCGTGCCTCACCCCTTCACGCCGCAGGCTCCAAGTGCGTGAATATTTGCGACACGCACCGAGCGCGCCGGGGTCAGCGCGCGGGCCGCGACCCCCGGTCCGTCCAGCCCCGCGCGGTGAGCGCTGCACGAACTTTGGCGACCGCGATTCCCGGATCCGGTGATAGATGGTGGTCGAGGATGCGGACGAGGTGCCATCCCGCATCCCGAATCGCGTCCCAGCGATCCGCGTCGCGGCGGAACTGCGTGACGCTGAACGCGTGTTGACGCCCGTCGTACTCCACGGCAACCCGGTAGGCAGGAAACGACTCATCCAGACGCGCGATGGTGCGTCCCTGTGCGTCCCGAAGCGGCAGGTTGAGCTCAGGTTCGGGTAGTCCCGCGCGCACCAGCACCAGACGCAACAGCGTCTCCCGCGCGGACTCCGACCCCTCCCGGATGAGTGACAGCGGTTCGCCGAGGACGTCGCCGCGCATCCGCAGTGCCTCGGTCGTCAGCGCCCGGATGGTGGTGACGGGACGGTCGCGACGCACGAGGTGATCGGCGGCGACGACGAGGTCATCCGTCATCCAGGTTCGGGATGCCTGCACCCAGGCTCTCTCGGGAGCCTCAACAGGAAGCCGACCGAGCAGGCGGATGCCGGGGTCCCGCTGCTGCAGACGGTGGCCGTTCACACCGCGGGTCCGCGGCGGGGAGGCGGGCCGGTGCACCGAGACGTGCACCGCCCGCGCATCGGGCGCCGGAACCGTGGCGCCGTAGAGGGCGAGCGCCGTGGTGTGGCTGAAGAACTGCCCCTTCCGCAGACGGGGCAGATACCAATGGCACAGGCGGATGAGCTCGTCGATCTCCGGATGCGGCTCCGGCCGCTCCGCACGCACGCCATGGAACGGTGCGATGAACCGGCTCCCTTGGAGAACCCCGCGTCCGATTCCGGCCTCCCGCGCGGATCTATACGAGAAGGCGGATGTCGGGAACGCCGCGTCGGTCATCCGCAGATCCCATCACGGCAACGCACCGTGTCTCCCCCCGCTCGCGCGCATCGTCGGCGACCCGCCGAACTCACGCACTTGGGGAGGGCCCGTCTTGCCGACGGCCACGGGTCTCAGTCGTTCACGCTCGAGAGGCGCTGAAAGTGAACCAGTGAGCCAAGCACCCGAGGCCCCCGCACTCGCGTCTCACCGGTTCACGCTCAACGCCCCGAAACGGTGAACAATCGAGACACGGAGCAAGAGCGCCACCAAGCACCCGCATCCGTGTCTCACCGGTTCACGCCCGACGCCTAGCGACGGTGAACAACTGAGACACGGAGTGGAGCGCCGAGCCCACGCCGCGGGGGGCGCTCATCGCAAGCGCGACGGCGAAGACTCACGCGAAGCCGTCGCTGATGAGGTCGATCAACTCCTCGCGCTCCTCGACCGGCAGGAAGACGCCCGCGGCGGCGTTGATCTGGAACGTCTCGAGGTCGTCGAGGCCGTAGTCGAAGGCCTCCGCGAGCAGCGCCAGCTCGCGCGTGAGCGATGTGCGACTCTGCGTGCGGTTGTCGACGTTCACGGTCACCGCGAAACCCAGCTGGTACAGCAGGTCGAAGGGGTGATCCGCCATCTCGTTGCCCCACGCGGCGATCGCGCCGGTCTGCAGGTTGGAGCTCGGCGAGAGTTCCAGCGGGATCTCGCGGTCGCGCACCCAGCGCGCCAGATCGCCGAAGACGACCTCGACGACGTCACCCTCGCGCGAGACGACCTCGAGGTCCTGCGCGATGCGCACGCCGTGGCCGAGACGCAGTGCGCGGCCGTCCAGCAGGGCCGAACGGATCGAGTCGAGTCCCGCCGCCTCGCCGGCGTGGACGGTGACCGGGAAGAACTGCGCGGCGAGGTAATCGAAGGCGGCACGGTGACGCGACGGCAGGAAGCCGTCTTCGGGGCCCGCGATGTCGAAGCCCACCGCCCCGCGATCGCGGAAGGCGACGGCGAGCTTGGCGATCTCCAGCGAACGGTCGGTGTGGCGCATCGCGGTGATGAGCTGCCCGACGCGGATGTCGTGTCCGGCATCCGCCGCCGCATCCTCGCCCTCCTCGATGCCCTCCTGCACCGCTTCGACGACCTCTTCGAGGGAGAGCCCGCCGGACAGGTGCTGCTCGGGAGCCCAGCGCACCTCGCCGTAGATGACGCCGTCGGCGGCCAGATCCTCGACGAACTCGCGGGAGATCCGCGTCAGGTTCTCGCGCGTCTGCATGACCGATGTCGTGAGGTCGAAGGTCTTCAGGTACTCGACGAGCGAGCCCGAGTCGCTCGTCTCGGCGAACCAGTCGGCGAGGTCGTCACCGTCGCTCTCGGGCACGGGAAGACCCGCGGCGTCGGCGAGCTCGACGATCGTGTCGGGACGCACAGCACCGTCGAGGTGGTCGTGCAGGGAGATCTTCGGCAGGCTCCGCAGCGACACTCCGTCGAGGGTGGCGTCGCCGTGCTGGTCGATGGGCATAAGGGGTGCTCCTCGCGGATCGCGGTGGACTCAGGCGGTGATGCGTTCGGCGACGCGGGCGGATGCGGTCGGTGCCGCATCGCCGATCTCCCATGCCCCCTCGAGCGCCTCCAGGGCGCGCGGGAAGCGGGCAGCATCCTCCGCCGACAGGGTGAACAGCGGGTGACCAGCCTCCACGCGTTCCCCGAGCTGCGCATGCAGGTCGATGCCCGCCGCGTGCACGACGG
This sequence comes from Microbacterium binotii, assembly GCF_021398715.1. Lineage (NCBI taxonomy): Bacteria > Bacillati > Actinomycetota > Actinomycetes > Micrococcales > Microbacteriaceae > Microbacterium > Microbacterium binotii. The sequence goes on from NZ_CP090347.1 coordinate 2,475,118, forward strand.
CGTCCTGCGGACGCGCGCGCCCGGCGCCCAGCCGCCACGCGGCGATGCCGAACGGCAGCGCCTCCAGGCGCGTCACGACGCCCGAGCTCGGCGCCAGCACGGTGTGCGTCTCCCGGGCCGCCGGCAGCGCCGCATCCGGGTCGCCGTCCTGCGCGACGATCATGCGGCGCCAGACATCCATCGCTCGCCCGTCCTTCAGCGCCGCTTCGACATCCGCGTCGGGCTGGCCGGCCAGCGCCAGCATCTCGCGGGCGAGGGCGACCGTCAGCTCCACGACGTCGGCGGGGCCGCCGCCGGCGAGCACCTCGACCGACTCGCGCACCTCGTTCGCATTGCCGATCGCCCGGCCCAGCGGGCTGTTCATGTCGGTGAGCAGCGCGGTCGTCGCGACGCCCGAGTCATTGCCGAGCGCCACCATCGTGCGGGCCAGCTCGCGAGCCTTGTCGATGTCCTGCATGAAGGCGCCCGAACCGAACTTCACGTCGAGAACGAGGGATGCGGTGCCCTCAGCGATCTTCTTCGACATGATGCTCGACGCGATCAACGGGATGGCCTCGACCGTCCCGGTCACATCGCGCAGCGCGTACAGACGCTTGTCGGCCGGCGCGAGCCCCGAGCCTGCGGCGCAGATGACGGCGCCGACATCGTCCAACTGCGCGAACATCTCGTCGTTGGACAGGGCCGCCCGCCATCCAGGGATCGACTCGAGCTTGTCGAGCGTGCCTCCCGTGTGGCCGAGACCGCGTCCCGAGAGCTGAGGCACGGCGACGCCGAAGGCCGCCACCAGCGGCGCCAGCGGAAGCGTGATCTTGTCCCCCACGCCGCCGGTGGAGTGCTTGTCGACCGTGGTCTTGGACAGCGCGGTGAAGCTCATCCGCTCACCCGAGGCGATCATGGCGTCGGTCATCACGCGGATCTCGTCACGGCTCATGCCGTTGAGCAGCACCGCCATGGCGAACGCCGACATCTGCGCGTCCGTCACATACTCGCGCGTGTACGCATCGATCATCCACCGGAGCGCGGGCTCATCGACGGAGCCCCCGTCGCGCTTGGCGCGGATCACATCGACGGCGTCGAACGGCTCGACGGCGCTCATCGGCGGTACTCCTCGAGATCACGGGGACCGAACGCGTCGGGGAGCACCTCGTCGATCGTGCGGATGCCCGACACGGTCTCCAGCAGCATCCCGGGCAGCGCGAACTCGTTCAGCAGCTGGCGGCAGCGCCCGCACGGCATGATCGTCTGTCCGTCGCCGTTCACGCACACGAAGGCCACCAGCTGGCCGCCGCCGGTCATGTTCAGCTCCGAGACCAGGCCGCATTCCGCGCACAGCCCGACGCCGTAGGACGCGTTCTCGACGTTGCACCCCGAGACGATCCGCCCGTCGGTGACGAGGGCGGCGGCTCCCACCTTGTATCGGGAGTAGGGCGCGTAGGCGCGCTGCATGGCCTCGGTCGCGGCGGTGCGCAGCTCGTCCCAGTCGATGTCGGTCACGGTGTCCTTTCGAGGAAGCGGATGCGGGCGTCAGCCCTTGATGTACGGTTTTCCGGCGGCGGCGGGGCCCCGGATCTGCCCGGCGAACCCTGCGACGGCGAGGATCGTCACGACGTAGGGCAGCATGAGCATGAACTCGCTGGGGATCGGCGTCTTGAGCACCGTGAGCAGGTTCTGCAGGTTCGTCGCGAACCCGAACAGCAGCGCCGCGAGCGTGGCGCGGATCGGATCCCACCGGCCGAAGATGACGGCGGCGAGGGCGATGAAGCCGAGGCCCGCGGTCATGTCCTTGCCGAACTGCGGCACGGAGACGAGCGTGAAGTAGGCGCCGCCGATGCCCGCGATGGCTCCCGCGAGAGAGACGTTCCAGAACCGCGAGGCGTTGACCTTGATGCCCACGGTGTCGGCGGCCTGCGGATGCTCGCCGACGGCCCGCAGACGCAGGCCCCACCGGGTGCGGTACAGGCCCCAGGCGACGAGGGCGACCGTGATGAACATCAGGTACACGATGAACGTCTGGTTGAACAGGACCGGTCCGATCACGGGGATCTCGCTCAGCCCCGGGATCTGCAGGCGGGTGAAGCGCTCGGGGCGGTTCAGCTGGTTCTCATTCGGTGCCAGCAGGGCGCCGTAGAGGAATCCCGTCAGACCCGTGACGAGCACGTTGAGCACGACACCGACGATCACCTGGTCCACGAGGTACTTGATCGCGAACGCGGCCAGCACGAAGGAGACCAGAACGCCACCGATCATCGCTCCGATGAGCCCGATGAACGGGTTGCCCGTGATGCTCGACAGGAGCGCCGCGGAGAAGGCCCCGAGCAGCAGCTGACCCTCGATGGCGACGTTGACCACGCCGACACGCTCGCCGATCACGCCGCCGAGGGCGCCGAAGACCAGCGGAACCGACAGCGACACGGCGCCGAAGAGGAGGCTGGGAACGGGGACGAGCCCGTCGGCTCCGGCCCAGACGAGGAACGCGAAGACACCGAGGACACTGAACGCGATGGTCAGCCAGAGGGGCTGACGGCGATACGACCAGGCGAGCCAGAAGGCGACGAGGGTCAGCACCACCAGCACGGCCCACACCAGCCACGAGGTCACGGCCGTGGGCACGCCCACATCCGCGAGCGCGAGCGCCTGCGAGGGGTCGCCGAGGCGGAACGACGACGTGCCGTCCCTCGGGGAGAGACCGAACAGCGCGGCCAGAAGGGCGACGACCGCGGCCAGCACGATGGGGGCCTTGAAATGGCGTTGCTTGACGACCGCGAGGTGGATGGTGCCGTCACTCTGCTCGAGCTGCGCGGGGGCGTTGTCGTGGATCGGAGCGCTCACGCGGCCACCGCCTTCTTCGCGGCCTTGGCTCGTGCCTTGGCGGCCTTCTCGGCATCGGACTTGGGCAGGAAGAACACCGCGCGCAGCAGGGGCGGCGCCGCGATGAAGAGCACGATGAGGGACTGGACGACGAGCACGATGTCGACCGGGATGCCCTGCGCCTGCATCGAGAAGGATCCCGCCTTCAGGGCGCCGAACAGGATGCCCGCGGCGAACGTCCCCCACGCGCGGCTGCGGCCGAGCAGAGCGACCGTGATCGCGTCGAAGCCGATGCCGGCGTCGATCGTGGCACCGAAGCCGGTGGTCACCGTTCCCTGGATCTGGTTCATCGCCGCGAGCCCTGCGAGGCCGCCCGCGAACAGCATCGCGTAGATGTAGAGGCGGTCGACGCTCATGCCCGCAGCACGCGCAGCGTGCGGGTTCTCTCCCACCGCGCGCAGACGCAGGCCGAGGCTGGAGCGCTCGATGAGCCACCAGACGAACACGGTCGCGGCGATCACGACGACGAAGCCCCAGTTGAGCTGCGGGAACTGCGGCCCCAGCAGGTCGGGGAACTGCGCCGACTCCGGCGTGGGCTTCGTGATGGGCTGGTTGGTGCCCTCCATCTGGAGCAGCCCCGGCGTGCGCAGCATCCACAGCAGCAGGTAGTACGCCACGTAGTTGAGCATGATCGTGAGGATCACCTCGTGCGCACCCGTGCGCGCCTTCAGCAGGCCCACGAGGCCACCCCACAGCGCACCGCCGACGATGCCGGCGACCAGCGTGATGGGCAGGTGCAGCCACAGCGGCAGGTCGAGGTTGAAGGCGAACAGCCCCGCGAACATGGCCGCGATGAGCATCTGACCACGGGCACCGATGTTGAACAGTCCTGCGCGGAAGGCGAGCGCGACGCCCAGGCCTGCGGCGATGAGCGGAGTGGCGAAGCCGAGCGCGTTCGTCAGCGGCCGGATCTGCGCGGCGAAGTCGGCGCCGCGTGCGTTGAAGATCGCCCCGCGGAAGAGCGCCTCATAGCCGTTGTAGACGGCCTGCCAGATGGCCACGAAGGTGTCGCCGGGGCGTGCGAAGAAGTAGCCGGATGCGGCCTGCACGTTCTCGTTGGTGACGGCGATGAGAATGCCGCCCACGATCATCGCGAGCACGATCGCGAGCAGGGTCGTCACCGCGCTTCCGCGCATCAGCTCGCGCAGGAAGATGCCGGAGCGCGTCGGCGGGATCTCCTCGCCGGTCAGCGGCCCCGTTGCGCGGGGGAGCTCGGCGTCGCCGTCGCTCTTGCGTGCGCCTCCGTCGCTCGTGGGCGTCGAACCGCTCATGCGGCCACCTCCGGGTCGGTTGCGCCGGCCATCATGAGGCCGAGGGTGTCTCGGGACGTGTCGCCGGGCACGATGCCGACGATGGTGCCGCGGTACATGACGGCGATGCGGTCGGCGAGGGCGCTGACCTCGTCGAGCTCGGTCGAGACCACGACGATCGGGATGCCCGCATCCCGTGTCTCGATGATGCGTTTGTGGATGAACTCGATGGAGCCGACGTCGACACCGCGGGTGGGCTGCGCTACGACCAGCAGGCGCAGGTCGCGGCTCATCTCGCGCGCGATGACCACCTTCTGCTGGTTTCCGCCCGACAGCGTGCCCGCGGGGGTCTCCGGGCCGCGGGTGCGGATGTCGTACTCCTGGATGCGGTCGCGCGCGAACGCGTCCAGTGCGCGGCGGCGCAGCGTGCCGCCGCGCGCGAAGGCGGGGTCGGAGGAGCGGTCGAGCACGAGGTTCTCGGCGACGGAGAACCCGCCGACCAGGCCGTCCTCCTTGCGGTCCTCCGGCACGAACCCGACACCCTCGTCGAGGATCGCTCGCACGCTCTTGCCGACGAGCTCGGTGCCGTCGAGGCTGATCGAGCCCTCGACACGCGCCGCGAGTCCGACGATCGCCTCGACGAGCTCGGTCTGGCCATTGCCCTGGACGCCGGCGACCGCGAGAACCTCTCCGGGGCGCACGTCGAAATCGACGCCGTCGACGACGATCGCACCGGTGGAGGTGAGAACACGCAGCCCGCTGACCTTCAGGCCGCCCTCGCCGAGCGTCGGCGGCTCCTTCTGGACGGTGAGCTCGACGGCACGCCCGACCATGAGGGAGGCGAGCTCGGTGTTGGTGGCGGTCGGCGACGCTTCGCCGACGACCTTGCCGAGCCGGATGACGGTGATGCGGTCCGCGACCTCGCGGACCTCGCGCAGCTTGTGCGTGATGAAGACGATGGAGGTGCCCTCGTCGCGCAGCTGGCGCATGATCGCCATGAGCTCGTCGGTCTCCTGCGGCGTCAGCACCGCAGTGGGCTCGTCGAAGACGAGGACCTTCGCGTCGCGCGAGAGCGCCTTGATGATCTCGACGCGTTGCTGCACGCCGACGGGGAGATCCCCCACGAGAGCGTCGGGGTCGATCTCGAACCCGAAGCGCTGCGCGACCTCGCGTACGTGCGTACGGGCGGCGTTCAGGTCGAGGCGTCCGAGGGCCTTCGTGCTCTCGTGCCCGAGCATGACGTTCTCGGCGACGGTGAAGACGGGGATGAGCATGAAGTGCTGGTGGACCATGCCGATGCCCGCGGCCATGGCGTCGCCGGGGCCGCGGAAGTTCTGGACGACGTCGTCCAGGAGGATCTCGCCCTCGTCGGCGCGATACAGGCCGTACAGCACGTTCATGAGGGTCGACTTGCCTGCGCCGTTCTCCCCCAGCAACGCATGGATCTCGCCGGGGCGGACCACCAGATCGATGTGGTCGTTGGCGACGAGGCTGCCGAATCTCTTGGTGATCCCGCGGAGCTCGAGCTTCATAGATGCACCCTACCTGGGTAGAAAATGCCTGTCGAAAGGCGTCGGAACGGGACTCGGGGCGAGCGGCTGGAAAGCCACTCGCCCCGAGGTGGTGCGGTTCAGATCAAGAACCGGCGGGAGAGTTCTTCGAGGTCACCGTGATGGTTCCCGCGATGATGTCGTCCTGGAGCTTGGTGAGCTCGTCGGTCAGGCCCTCCGGCAGCTGCGACTCGAAGTCGTGGAAGCTCGAGAGCTTGACGCCCTCGTTCTTCAGCGTGCCGACGTAGGGGGTCGGGTCGAACTCGCCCTTGGAAGCGGCGACGGTCGCGTCGTAGACGGCGACGTCGATCGCCTTCATGATCGAGACCAGCGTGATGTCGGCGACGCTGTCGTCGGCGACGGCGAGGTCGCTGTCGACACCGAGCATGAGCGTGTTCTTCCCGCTGTCGGAGATGGCAGCGGCGGCGCTCTTGTAGATCGGTCCGCCCACGGGCAGGATCACGTCGACGCCCTGGTCGAGCACGCCCTGAGCGGTCTGCTTGGCGGTGTCGTTGGCGTCGAAGCCACCCGTGAACGAGCCCTCCTGGGTGTCGACGTTCCAGCCGAAGAGCTGGACGTTCGCGCCCTTGTCCTCGTTGTACTTGTCGACGCCCATCGCGTAACCGTCCATGAAGACGGCGACCGAGGGGATCTGCATGCCGCCGAAGGTGCCGACCTTGTTGACGCCGTCCTTGGCGGACCAGGCAGCTGCGGCGTAGCCGCCGAGGTAGGCGGCCTCAGCCGTGTTGAAGACCAGCGGCTTGATGTTCGGCGCGTCGGTCTTGCCGTCGAAGTCGGTGTCGGCGTAGTCGTCGATGATCGCGAAGTCGAGATCCGGGTTCGCGTTGGCGGCCTCGACGGTGGCGGCGGCGAGCTTGAAGCCGACGGCGATCACGAGCGTGCAGCCCTCGGAGATGGCGGTCTGCATGTTCGGCGCGTAGTCGTTGTCGTTGGTCGACTCGAACTCGAGCGGGGTGACGCCGAGTTCCTTGGCCGCCTTGTCCATGCCGTTCTTGGCCGACTCGTTGAACGACTTGTCGTCCCAGCCGCCCGCGTCGGAGACCAGGCACGGCTTGAAGCCGTCGACGACGTCGGATGCGGAGCCGCTCGTCGTTTCGGTCGTGGGGGCGGAGCCACAGCCGGCCAGCAGCACGGCGGTGGCCGCGATCGCCAGGCCGCTGAGCAGCGCCTTGGTCGTCGTCTTCTTCACGAGTCCTCCATCAAGAGACGTGGGAATGCCCCGGCAGTTCCGGGGACGGATGCGGCAACGTTACCTAATGTGACGCGCGCACAAAGGGCCGATCCGCAGGCCGCAACGCAATGGTTACAAACGGCCCGCGACACGCGTCTTCCCCGGGTGCGGCGGGCGGCCGCATCCGGTGTCAGAGCACGTCGCCGCGACCCGTGAGTTTCAGCGCATCGACGACCTGCTTGACGCGCTGAGCGTGCTCGGTCGTGGTGACCAGGAGGGCGTCGGGGGTGTCGACCACGACGATGTCCTGCACGCCGATGAGGCTGATCACGCGCTGCGTCTGCGTCACCACGATGCCGCTGGACGCATCGGAGAGGATGCGGGCGTGCTCGCCGAGCACGGCCAGATCGTTCTTCCGACCGTTCGAGACGAGCTTCGTGAGGCTCGCGAAGTCGCCCACGTCGTCCCAGTCGAAGTGGCCCGGGATGACGGCGAGCTTGCCCTTGGCGGCCGCGGGCTCGGCGACCGCGTAGTCGATCGCGATCTTCTTGAGGTTCGGCCAGATGCGATCCACCGCGGGTCCGCGGCGCTCGCGGTCGTCCCACGCCTCGGCGAGTTCGGTCAGACCCGCGTGCAGCTCGGGCTCGTTCGCCTCGATCTCGGCGAGGAGCACATCGGCACGCGAGATGAACATGCCGGCGTTCCAGGAGTAGGCGCGATCGGTGAAGTACTCGCGTGCGGTGGCGAGGTCGGGCTTCTCGACGAACCGCTCGACGAGAGCCGCCTCCGGGGCGCCGTCCACGATCAGCTCGTCTGCCTTCTTGATGTATCCGAACCCGGTGGAGGGCTCGGACGGCTGGATGCCGATCGTGCAGATGTAGCCGGCACGAGCCACCGCGACCGCCTGGCGCACGGCGAAGTCGAAGATCCGCGCGCCCTGGATCACGTGGTCCGCGGCGAACGAACCGATCACGACGTCGGGCTCGCGGCGCACGAGGATCGCCGCGGCGAGACCGATCGCAGCCGTCGAGTCGCGCGGCTCGGATTCGAGGAACACGTTCTTGTCGGGGATGCCGGGCAGCTGCTTCTCGACCGCGGCGCGGTGCGCGCGTCCGGTGACGACCGCGATCCGGTCGTGGCCGGCCAGTGACTCGAGACGGTCCCAGGTGTCGCGCAGCAACGTCTGGCCGGAACCGGTCAGGTCGTGCAGGAACTTCGGAGCGTCGGCGCGCGAGAGCGGCCAGAGCCTGCTGCCGATGCCGCCTGCCGGAATGACAGCGTAGAAACCCTCGATCTCGTTCCCCATACCGGCCACCCTATCCGTCGCGTATGTCGGGCGAATGTCGCCGCGAGGACGCGTCGCCGGCGAGCGCCGAGCGCCGATTTATCTCGACATCGAGATTGTTAGGTTCGCCTAAAGGGCGCCGTTGTGCTGCGGCGAATACACTGTCGGCAGCGCCCGCGTGACGCAGGGGACCAGCAAAAACCCCGAAGGGCAACGCCTGCCCCACCGTGTTCGATCAGGGAGGACGACCGTGGCTGCACCGGCACGCGTCACACCATCGCTCGCTCAGACGACGTCCAAGACGCCGCGAGGAACGCTGTACCGCGGCAACGAGGGCATGTGGTCCTGGGTGCTGCACCGCATCACGGGTGTGTCGATCTTCTTCTTCCTGCTCGTGCACGTGCTCGACACCGCCCTCATCCGCGTCTCCCCCGAGGCGTACGACGCGGTCATCGGCACATACAAGAATCCCGTGATGGGCATCGGCGAGGTCGTCCTCGTGGCCGCGATCGCCTACCACGCCTATAACGGTCTGCGCATCATCGTCGTCGACTTCTGGTCGAAGGGCGCGCGCTACCAGCGTCAGCTCTGGTGGGTCGTGCTGGGCCTGTGGGCCGTCACGATGCTGGGCTTCGCCCCCCGCCATCTCATGAACGTCTTCGCCGCGACGGGAGGCGGTCACTGATGAGCGCGACGATCGCCGATCCCCGCAGCCCTTTCTCCGCCCCGCGGCGCAAGGGCCCCAACCTCGAGAAGTGGGGCTGGGTGTACATGCGCGCCTCGGGCCTGGTGCTCGTGGTGCTGATCTTCGGACACCTCTTCGTCAACCTCATGACGGGCGACGGCATCCACCAGATCGACTTCGCCTTCGTCGCCGGCAAGCTCTCCTCGCCGTTCTGGCAGTGGTGGGATGTCGCGATGCTCTGGCTCGCCCTCATCCACGGCGGCAACGGCATGCGCACGATCGTCAACGACTACGTCACGCACGCCACCACCCGGCGCGTTCTCGTCTGGGCGATCTGGATCGTGTCGGGCTTCCTGATCCTGCTCGGCACGCTCGTCGTCTTCACCTTCGACCCCTGCCTCGGCGTGACCAGCGACAGCGTGATGTGGGAGGTGTGCCAGTAGGCACGCCGCATCCCACGGATCAGAACAGACAAGAGGAATCCCACCTGTGAGCACTCACTCCACCGCGGACACCGTCGTCAAGGACGGTGTCTACTACCACCAGTTCGACATCGTGATCGTCGGCGCCGGCGGCGCCGGGATGCGTGCGGCGATCGAGGCCGGCCCCGGCGCGAAGACCGCCGTCATCTCCAAGCTCTACCCGACCCGCTCGCACACGGGCGCCGCGCAGGGCGGTATGGCCGCGGCTCTGGCCAACGTCGAAGAGGACTCGTGGGAGTGGCACACCTTCGACACGATCAAGGGCGGCGACTACCTCGTCGACCAGGATGCGGCGGAGATCCTCGCCAAGGAGGCCATCGACGCGGTCATCGACCTCGAGAACATGGGCCTGCCCTTCAACCGCACCCCCGACGGCAAGATCGACCAGCGTCGATTCGGGGGCCACACCGCCGATCACGGCAAGAGCCCGGTCCGCCGCGCGTGTTACGCCGCTGACCGCACCGGCCACATGATCCTGCAGACGCTGTTCCAGAACTGCGTCAAGCTCGGGATCAACTTCTTCAACGAGTTCTACGTGCTCGATCTGGTCACGGTCGAAGACGGCGGCACCACCAAGGTCGCCGGCGTCGTCGCGTACGAGCTGGCCACCGGCGATCTGCACGTGTTCCAGTCGAAGGCCGTGGTGTTCGCCACCGGCGGCTTCGGCAAGATCTTCAAGACCACCTCCAACGCGCACACGCTCACCGGTGACGGCGTCGGCATCGTCTGGCGCAAGGGGCTCCCGCTCGAGGACATGGAGTTCTTCCAGTTCCATCCGACCGGCCTCGCCGGTCTCGGCATCCTTCTCACCGAGGGAGCACGAGGTGAGGGCGCCATCCTGCGCAACGCCTCGGGCGAGCGCTTCATGGAGCGCTACGCGCCGACCATCAAAGACCTCGCGCCGCGCGACATCGTCAGCCGGTGCATGGTGCAGGAGGTCGAGGAGGGTCGCGGCGCCGGGCCTCACAAGGACTACGTGCTCCTGGACTGCACCCACCTGGGCGCCGAGGTGCTCGAGACCAAGCTCCCCGACATCACCGAGTTCGCCCGCACCTACCTCGGTGTCGACCCTGTGGTCGAGCCCGTGCCGGTGATGCCGACGGCGCACTACGCGATGGGCGGCATCCCGACCAACATCGAGGCCGAGGTGCTCAGCGACAACGACACCGTCGTTCCCGGCCTCTATGCCGCGGGCGAGTGCGCGTGCGTCTCGGTGCACGGCTCCAACCGCCTCGGCACCAACTCCCTGCTCGACATCAACGTGTTCGGCAAGCGCGCCGGGCGCAACGCGGTGAAGTACGTCCAGAGCGGCGCGGAGTTCGTGCCGCTGCCTGACGACCCGGCCCGCGAGGTGCGCGAGATGATCGAGGGGCTGCGCAACAACCCCGGCACCGAGCGCATCGCCGTGCTGCGCAAGACGCTGCAGGACGAGATGGACCGCAAGGCCCAGGTGTTCCGCACCGACCAGTCCCTCGGCGAGGTCATGCTCGTCATCGCCGAGCTGCGCGAGCGGTACAAGAACATCCACGTCGACGACAAGGGCAAGCGGTACAACACCGATCTGCTCGAAGCCGTCGAGCTCGGCTTCCTCCTCGACATCGCCGAGGTCGTCGCCGTCGCCGCGCGCAACCGCAAGGAGAGCCGCGGCGGCCACATGCGCGACGACTACCCGACGCGCGACGACGAGAACTACATGAAGCACACGATGTCCTACCTGTCGGGCGATGCGCACTCCTCCCACCCGGAGGACCACATCCGTCTCGACTGGAAGCCGGTCGTCTTCACCAAGAACGAGGCCGGGGAACTGCGCTACCCGCCGCTGGAGAGGAAGTACTGAGCATGGCCGCCACCGCCATCGCCGAGACCACCACCGAGGCCCCCGAGGTGCAGGAGACCAACGACTCCGGCATCCAGGCGTTCCTGGTCACCTTCATCGTGCGCCGGTTCAACCCGGAGCTGGACGAGGAGCCGCGCTGGGTCGACTACGACGTGGAGGTGTACTCCACCGACCGCGTGCTCGACGCCCTGCACAAGATCAAGTGGGAGGTCGACGGTTCGCTCGCTTTCCGCCGCTCGTGTGCCCACGGCATCTGCGGCTCGGACGCCATGCGCATCAACGGCCGCAACCGCCTCGCCTGCAAGACGCTGATCAAGGACCTCGACATCTCGAAGCCGATCTACGTCGAGGCGATCAAGGGTCTGCCGCTGGAGAAGGACCTCATCGTCGACATGGAGCCCTTCTTCGCGTCCTACCGCGAAGTGCAGCCGTTCCTCATCGCGAACTCCACGCCCGAGAAGGGCAAGGAGCGCGTGCAGTCGATCGTCGACCGCGAGCGCTTCGACGACACCACGAAGTGCATCCTCTGCGCGGCGTGCACCTCCTCGTGCCCCGTGTTCTGGACCGACGGCCAGTACTTCGGCCCCGCCGCGATCGTGAACGCGCACCGTTTCATCTTCGACTCGCGCGACGACGCCGGCGACGTGCGTCTGGACATCCTCAACGACAAGGAGGGCGTGTGGCGCTGCCGCACCACCTTCAACTGCACCGAGGCATGCCCGCGCGGCATCCAGGTGACCAAGGCGATCGCCGAGGTCAAGCAGGCGGTCCTGCGCGGCTGAGCGGATGCGGAGTCCCACTCCCCGATCTCGCTAGGGTGAGGGCGTGAGGCGAGCTGCGGAGAACGACGCCGACGTGCGATTCGTGCTGCCTCAAGACGAGAGCTCCCTGCGGGAGCGGTGGGATTCGGCGCAGGCGAACCTGCGCGAACGTCTGGATGAACCGATCGAGAAGGCAACGGCGCTGACCCGTCGCACCCTCGCCTGGTTCCCCATCCGCGTCTGGCGGCACTTCCTCCAGCACAACGGGTTCCTGCTGGCCGCGGGCGTCAGCTACCAGTCGCTGTTCGCGATCTTCGCCGGCATCTATCTCGCTGCCGCTGCGGTCGGGCTCTGGTTGGGCGGCGACGACGCGGCGGTGCACCAGCTGATCGACATCGTCAACAGCTACATCCCCGCCCTCATCAGCGAGAACGGTCTCGTCAAGCCGAGCCAGGTGGAGGCCGTCGCCTCGCAGAGCAGCGGCGGCCTGCTGCCGGTGACCGGAGCCATTGCACTCGTGGTGGTCATCTGGACGGCCATCGGGTTCATCACCTACACCCGCCGCGCGGTGCGCGACACGTTCGGCCTGCCCTTCGACTCCCGCAGCTACCTGGTGCTCAAGGCCCGCGATCTCCTGGCGGCCGCACTGTTCGGCATCGCACTGCTGGCCGGCTGGGTGCTCGTGCAGATCACGACGTGGGCACTGGATCTGCTGGCGAGCATCCTCCAGTGGCAGCCGGACTCCTCGTGGTCGACGATCCTCGCGCGGGCGCTCAGCCTCGTGGTCGCGTTCCTCGTCAACGCCGTCGCGCTCGCCCTGCTCTTCCGTTTCCTGACCGGCACGTCGCTGCGCTGGCGGCGGATCTGGCCCGGGTCGATCCTCGGCGGCGCGGCACTCGCCCTGCTGCAGGTGGGCGCGGGGCTCCTCCTGCGCTACACGCCGAGCAACCCGCTCATCGCGACCTTCGCCATCTTCATCGGCTTCCTCCTGTGGTTCCGCATCACCGGCATCGTGATCCTCGTGGCGGCGGCGTGGATCGCGGTCTCCACCTCCGACCGCGACCTGCCGCTGGTCGAGCTCAGCGACGCCGAGCGGGAACGGCTCGAACGGCGCGCGCTGCGTATCGCCGCCCACGTGCGTCTGCGCGAGGCGAAGAAGGCCCTCGCCTCGGCGCCGTGGTGGCGCAGGCCACGTCTGGCGCGTGCCGTGAAACAGGCCCGACGGGATGTGGCGGCGCTCGGCCGCGACGAGACCGACACCGCCGCCCGCCTGCGCGACCTGCTCGACTGACCGGCGTGTGGCCGACGTCGCCACGCACGTCACCTCGAGCAGGTTCGCGGGGCGGTACGGCTGCGCAGACCGGTCGCATGTCGGTGGTGCCGGATACGCTGAAAGGCGTGTCACGAACCCTCCGCATCGCCTCTGTCAACGTCAATGGAATCCGCGCCGCGGTCAGAAACGGCATGGCCGGCTGGCTCGACAGTGCGGGGGTCGATGTCCTGACGCTCCAGGAGGTGCGCGCCGAGCTCACCCACCTCGAGAGCGCGCTGCCGGGCTGGGAGCTCGTGCACGACGAGTCGCTGAGCAAGGGGCGCTCCGGGGTGGCGGTGGCCAGCCGCATCCCGATCACCGCATCCCGCATCGAGCTCGGTGACGAGGGCGTCGACTCGCGCGGCCGCTGGATCGAGGCCGACGTCGAGGTCGACGGCGAGCAGCTCACGGTTGTCAGCGCCTACGTGCACTCCGGCGAAGACGGCACGCCCCGCCAGGACGCGAAGTACGGATTCCTCGACGCGATGAGTGTCCGTCTCGGCGAGCTGGCGCAGGACGATGCGCTGGCGCTGGTGACCGGCGATCTCAACGTCGGGCACCGCCCGCTCGACATCAAGAACTGGCGCGGCAATCAGAAGAAGGCGGGATTCCTCCCCCGCGAGCGCTCGTACTTCGACCGCTTCTTCGGCGATGCCGGGGCTCTCGTGACAGGCGTCGACGGAGTCGAAGGCATCGGGCTCGGCTGGGTGGATGTCGGGCGCCGTTTCGCCGGTGAGGTCGACGGCCCGTACACGTGGTGGTCCAACCGCGGACAGGCGTTCGACAACGACACGGGCTGGCGCATCGACTACCACATGGCCACTCCCGCCCTCGCGACGCGCGTCGCCGACTACCGGGTCGCGCGGGCCGCATCCTATGCCGAACGGTGGAGCGACCACGCGCCCGTGGTGGCCGACTACCGTCTGGGCGTCTGAGAGGCGACGGCGCACCGCATCCGGGTCCGTAGAATCGACGGGTGAGCAAAGCGCGCCTGTACTCCGGAATGCAGCCTTCGGCCGACTCCCTCCAGATCGGCAACTACATCGGGGCCCTGCTGCAGTGGCGCGACCTGCAGGAGTCCTACGACGCGTTCTTCTCCGTCGTCGACCTCCATGCGCTCACGCAGCCGAACGACCCGGCAGAGCTCCGTGCGAAGACCCGGCGCACCGCCGCCCAGTACATCGCCGCCGGTATCGAGCCGTCGAAGTCGGCGCTGTACGTGCAGTCGCACGTTCCCGCGCACGCCGAGCTGGCATGGGTCCTGTCGACGATCACCGGCTTCGGTGAGGCGGGGCGCATGACGCAGTTCAAGGACAAGTCGCAGCGGTACGGCAGCGACGCGACCAACGTGGGCCTTTTCACCTACCCCGTGCTGATGGCGGCCGACATCCTGCTGTACCAGACCAACGTGGTGCCCGTCGGCGACGACCAGAAGCAGCACGTCGAGCTGACCCGCGACCTGGCCGAGCGCTTCAACGCGCGGTACGGCGAGACCTTCACCGTGCCGACCCCCGTGATCCGACAGGACACGGCCCGCATCTACGACCTGCAGAATCCGACCTCGAAGATGTCGAAGTCGGCGGAGTCCGACGCGGGTGTGCTGTGGCTGCTCGACGACCCGGCGGTCAACGCGAAGAAGATCATGCGCGCGGTGACCGACTCCGAAGGCGTCGTGCGGTACGACCGCGAGACCAAGCCCGGCGTGTCGAACCTGCTCGTGATCTTCGCCGCCCTCACGGGCCGGCAGATCCCCTCGATCGAGGACGAGTTCGCGGGCCGCGGCTACGGCGACTTCAAGAAGGCGCTGGCGGAGGTCGTCGTGTCGGAGTTCGGCCCGGTGCGCGAGCGCGCCCTGGCCATGCTCGACGACCCCGCCGAACTCGACCGCGCCCTGGCCGTCAATGCGCAGAAGGCCTCGGCCGTCGCTGAGCAGACCCTCGGCGACGTCTACGACCGCATCGGCCTCCTCCGCCGCAGCTGACCCCTGCCGCCCCACCCGGGCGGCCGTGTGGTCCGCTGGCCCGAACTCCTGCAGAACCGCCCCGCAGGCCCGGCCCGACCGGCGAAAGCGACGGATTGCAGGAGTTCGGGCCGACGGCGGCGAGCCCCGGGTAACCGGAGTGGGCACGCGCTCGTCGCCGCATGCCCAGCGCCGTGATGGCCGCATCCGGTCCGAACTCCTGCAGAACGGCGCCGCGGGCCCGGCTGGACCGGCGAAAGCGACGGATTGCAGGAGTTCGGACACCTCACGCCGTCGAGCGGCGGATGCGGGCGACGACACAGTCACCCGCGGCCACCGCACCACGAGGAATGGCGTTCAGTCGCTCGCTCTGCTGCGACCCCCGCCCCGCCGACGAGCGAGTACCGCGCGGAGGGCGGCGCGCACCGCATCCGGACGGTGGAAGATGTCCTCCGCCAGGATGCGGATCGTCACGTAACCCAGCTCGGCCGCAGCGAGGTCGCGGCGCCGGTCTCTGATCTGTTGCGAGAGGTCGCCGTGGAACGCGCGGCTGTCACACTCCACGATGAGCCAACCGTCGACGAGCAGATCCACCCTCCCCACGCCCGGAAGGCTGACCTGCAGCGCAGGACGGTATCCCAAACTCCGCAGCATCAACCGCACGAGCGTCTCTGAGCCCGCTTCGGCCCGCGCGTCGATGAGCTTGCGCAGTGATCGGTAGCGCCGCGGAAGTCGGTCGAAGACGGCGTCGAGATCGACCGCGTCGATCAAGCCCAGGTGCAACGCGCTGTCGAGACTCGCGACGGCGACCCGGGGCGACTGACAGCGACACGCCTGAGCGAGCGCCTCCACCAGATCGGCTTGGAGATCCCCGCGGGCGCACGTGGACTCACGCCAATGCGCCCGGATACCGCGGTGACGACGCGGCAGGCGCGAGTCCGTACGGTCGAACTGCAAATGGGTTTCATCAGGAGACAGGGTGAAAACACCCAGAGCGCCCAGCAGTGACACGCAGTCGAGACGGCCGCCCCAGCGGGCAGCGAGGAGGTGCGACTCATGCAGACCGCCCCAGACGTACCGACCCCGTCGCACCCGGATGAGGTCGCCGCAGTCGAGCGCGTGCCGAATCGTCGCACGGGTGTAGCCACGGAGGCGAAGCTCCGCGGTGCGCAGGTATGACGGCGAGGCCAGCAGCATGCCGACAGCCTCACGGAGCTGACAGACCCATCCGCGAGAAGAGGAGCCGGCGCGAGCAACTCGCCGTGAGCCTCGGCCGGTGGAGGACTCTCCCAGCGCGGAGCCGAATCGATCGCAGAGCCCGCTCGGCCCGAACTCCTGCAAAACCCTCCGCGCGGGGCCGGCGGGAGCAGCGGACGCCCGATGTGCAGGAGTCCGGTACGCAGCAGTGGAGCGGAAGGAACGGCGGCACCGAACGCGCACCCGTTAGGAGCCCGCTGGGCCCGAACTCCTGCAAAACCCTCCGCGCGGGGCCGGCGGGAGGAGCCGACGCCCGATGTGCAGGAGTTCGGGTCGCGATCCGGCGCCGCGAGCGATGCGTGCCCGACCAGGCCGGTAGACGTGGCGGGGGTAGGACGTGGCGGGGGTCAGCCGCCGGCGAGGGCGTCGACGGCGAAGCGGATGTGGCGCTCTGCGAGGTCGGCGGCGGCGGCACCGTCGTGCCGCTCGATGGCGTCGAGCAGCTCGACGTGCTGCGTGTGCAGGATCGCGGCCAGTCCCTCCCAGTCCCGGTAGTCCCGGAGGGCATCGAGGATGCGGCTGCTCAGCGACTCCCGGATCGCCACGGTCATCGAGGCGACGAGCCTGTTACCGCCGGCCTGTGCGATCGCGACGTGGAAGGCCGTGTCGGTGTCGTTGTACTCCGCAGGGCCGAGCCCGGCGACGGCGCCCGCGTCGAGCGCCGTGCGGATCGCGGCGATGGCC
Organism: Microbacterium binotii; assembly: GCF_021398715.1. Taxonomy (NCBI): domain Bacteria; kingdom Bacillati; phylum Actinomycetota; class Actinomycetes; order Micrococcales; family Microbacteriaceae; genus Microbacterium; species Microbacterium binotii. The sequence continues at coordinate 2,492,241 of NZ_CP090347.1, forward strand.
TCGGCATCCGCGTTCCGCGCGGCGAGTTCGGCGCTCGATCGTTCGAGCACGATGCGTGCCTCGATGACGTCGGGATAGGGGTAGTTCGCGAGAGCGGCGTGCAGCCGAAGGAATCGGGTCAGCGCGGCGTCCGGCAGCGCAGCCACGAACGTGCCCGCGTCTGCGCCCGCACCGACCTGGGCGCGCAGAACGCCCTGCCCCTCGAGGACGCGCACGGCCTCGCGGACGCCCGCGCGGCTCACGCCCAGACGTGCGGCGAGCTCGCGCTCCGAGGGGAGCGGGTCATCGACCTGCAGCGACCCCGACATGATCTGGTCCTCGATGGCCTGGATGACGAGTTCGTGCGCGCGACTGCGCTGCACGGGTGCCCATTCCGGGGTGCGCTGATCTGTCACCGGAGTATCCTCTCGCCTTCGAGCCGAACGCACCCGGCGGGTTGACGTCGCCGAGGCCGGGGTCTACTGTACCGCAGAGGTCAGACCAATCGATACGCCCTCTGCGCCGCGTACTCCCACCTCGAAGGACGATCATGAGTCCCGTCAGCCGACAGCTCCCCGATCCGCGCGAACTGCTCGAGCTCATGCAGTTCAAGACACCCGATCTGAACGCCAAGCGTCGCCGCCTCTCCGCAGCGCTGACGATCGACGACCTGCGCCGCATCGCGAAGCGCCGCACCCCGAAGGCCGCCTTCGACTACACCGACGGTGCGGCGGATGCCGAGATCTCGCTGCAGAGGGCTCGCCAGGCGTTCCGCGACATCGAGTTCCACCCCTCGATCCTGCGCGACGTGTCGCGGGTCGACACCAGCACGATGATCTTCGGCGGTCCCTCCGCGCTCCCGTTCGGCATCGCACCGACCGGCTTCACGCGCCTCATGCAGACCGAGGGCGAATACGCCGGCGCCGCTGCCGCCGGTGCCGCCGGCATCCCCTTCACCCTCTCGACGCTCGGAACGACCTCGATCGAGAACGTGAAGGCCACCAACCCGAACGGCCGCAACTGGTTCCAGCTCTACGTCATGCGCGACCGGGACATCTCCTATGGCCTCGTCGAACGGGCGGCCAAGGCGGGCTTCGACACCCTGTTCTTCACCGTCGACACCCCCGTCGCGGGTGCGCGTCTGCGCGACAAGCGCAACGGGTTCTCCATCCCGCCGCAGCTGAGCATCGGCACGATCGTCAATGCGATCCCCCGCCCCTGGTGGTGGTTCGACTTCCTCACCACGCCCAAGCTCGAGTTCGCGTCGCTGACCACCACGGGCGGCACCGTCGGCGAACTGCTCAACAACGCGATGGACCCGTCCATCTCCTTCGAGGACCTCGACATCATCCGTTCGCTCTGGCCCGGGAAGATCGTCATCAAGGGCGTGCAGAACGTCCCGGATGCGCGCAAACTCGTCGATCTGGGCGTCGACGGCCTCGTTCTGTCCAACCACGGCGGGCGCCAGCTCGACCGCGCCCCGATTCCCTTCCATCTGCTGCCTGACGTCGTGCGCGAGGTCGGACGGGACACCGAGATCGCGATCGACACGGGCATCATGGACGGCGCCGACATCGTCGCCTCGATTGCGATGGGGGCGAAGTTCACCCTCATCGGCCGCGCGTACCTCTACGGCCTCATGGCCGGCGGGCGGGCGGGCGTCGACCGGGCGATCGCCATCCTCGCCGAACAGGTCGAGCGCACGATGAAGCTGCTCCAGGTGAGCGAGCTCGCCGAGCTGACACCGGCTCACGTGACCCAGTTGCAGCGTCTCGCACCGCGCGCGACAAGCGACGTAAGGGTCTGACGCGCACGGTAGCGTGACGGAATGCTGCCCGTCACCCTTCGCACCGCGCGGCTCGAGCTGTCGGTGCCGACCGCATCCGACGCTCCGGCCATCTACGACGCGTGCCAGGATCCTGCCATCGGGCACTTCACGACCGTCCCCTCGCCGTACCTGCGCGCGTACGCCGACGAGTTCGTGGCGCAGACGGCCGAGCGCTGGGACGACTTTTCGGACGCCACGTGGGCCATCCGTCGCGACGGCGCACTGTCGGGGATGATCGGCCTGCACCATCTGCAGGAGACCGGATCGGCGGAGCTCGGTTTCTGGGTGGCGGCCGAGGCGCGCGGTCAGGGCATCGTGCGGGAGGCGTCGGAGGCCGTCATCGACTGGGGCTTCTCGACCGACGCGCTCGCGCTCGAGCGTCTGGAGTGGCGCGCCGCCGTGGGGAACACGGCATCCGCTCGGGCGGCTCGGGCACTGGGCTTCCGGTTCGAGGGGACTCTGCGCCGAGCTCTGCGCAACGGCCACGGCGAGCGCAGCGACGGCTGGATCGCGAGCCTGCTCGCGACGGATGATCGCACGCCGCAGGAGTGGCCGATAGCCCTCTGACGCCGTCGGCGGTGCGTGGCAGGATGTCGCCATGCCCGAGATGCCGGAGGTCCAGGGACTCGTCGACTTCCTCGGCGCGCGCCTGACCGCTCTGGAGATCACTCAGGCACGGGTCAGCGCGATCTCGGCGCTGAAGACCTACGACCCGCCGATCGACGCCCTCGTCGGTGCCCACGTCGCATCGGTCGCCCGCCGCGGCAAGTTCGTCGACATCGCGACGGATGCCGGAGCGCACCTCGTGTTCCATCTCGCGAAGGCGGGCTGGCTGCGCTGGCACGACACCCTGCCGACGACAGTGATCAAACCGGGCCGCTCCCCCATCGCACTGCGGGTGGGCTTCGCCGACGGTTCGGGGTTCGATCTGACCGAAGCGGGAACCAAGAAGTCGCTCGCCGTGTGGGTGGTGCGCGACCCCGCTGATGTCCCCGGCGTCGCCCGGCTCGGTCCGGACCCGCTGGAGCCCGCCTTCACGCGCGACGCCCTGGCGGCGCTTCTCGCGGGACGCCGCACGCAGATCAAGGGGGTCCTGCGGGATCAATCGATCATCGCCGGGATCGGCAACGCCTACTCCGACGAGATTCTCCATGTCGCCCGGCTCTCGCCGTACGCGTTGGCAGCCACGCTCGACGCCGCCGAGATCGACACCCTGCACACCGCGACGATCGACACGCTGCGCGATGCGGTCGAGGCCGCATCCGGCAGGCCTCCCGCCGAGCTGAAAGACGCGAAGCGGCGCGGGATGCGGGTGCACGGCCGCAAGGGCGAGGCGTGCCCCGTGTGCGGCGACATCGTGCGGTCGGTGTTCTTCGCCGACAACTCGCTCGAGTACTGCGCCACGTGCCAGACCGGCGGCAAGGTACTGGCGGATCGGCGGCTGTCGCGTCTGCTGAAATGAGCGGCGTGACGGTGCATGTCCGGGAATGAAACGGACCATCCGGCGTTGACTAGACTCAGTGCAGAACGTGCTCCGGGGTCGGTGAGAATCCGAACCGGCGGTGACAGTCCGCGAGCGTGATCCTCCGTGAGGAGGGGATCGCCGATCCGGTGGAACTCCGGGACCGACGGTGATGCGACGCAGGTCGCGAGTCCGGATGGGAGGCGCACGAGCGCTCAGCGGTGTGTCCGCGAGCGCCGCGACGGCTACCCGGAGCCCGCCGATCAGGAGGCCCGAGACATGCCGGTGAGCGAGACCGAGGAACGCGCGATGGCGCGAGCGCTGGAGCTTGCCCGGCGAGGCCCCGTCGGCGTGAACCCGCAGGTGGGCGCTGTGCTCCTCTCCCCCGACGGCGACGTGATCGCCGAGGGCTGGCACCACGGCGCCGGAACGGCCCACGCCGAGGTCGACGCGCTGTCTCAGGCGGACCCGGATGCGGTGCGCGGCGCGACCGCCGTGGTCACCCTGGAGCCGTGCAACCACACCGGCCGGACCGGCCCGTGCGCACTCGCGCTCATCGAGGCGGGTGTCGCCCGGGTCGTCTACGCGATGAGCGATCCCACCCCGACCGCATCCGGCGGCGCCGAGCGCTTGCGCGCGGCCGGCGTCGAGACCGAGTCCGGCGTGCTCGCGGACGAGGCGCAGGAACTGCTCGCCTCGTGGGCGGAAGCGCAGCGACTGGGGCGGCCGCACGTCACCCTGAAGTGGGCGCAGAGTCTCGACGGCCGCGCGGCGGCAGCAGACGGCTCCAGCCAGTGGATCACCGGCCCCGAGGCTCGCGAGGACGTGCATCGTCGGCGCGCGGGTGCCGACGCGATCATGGCCGGCACCGGCACCGTCCTCGCGGACGACCCGGCGCTGACCGCACGCACACCCGACGGCGAACTACGGCCGACGCAGCCGCGACCCGTCGTGGTCGGCGAACGCGACATCCCCGCCGACGCCGCCGTGCGCCACCATCCGAAAGAGCCCTGGCATCTGCGCACGCGCGATCTGCACGAGGTCCTGGCCACCCTGCACGAACGCGGTATCCAACGGGTGTTCGTGGAAGGTGGCCCCCACCTGCAGAGCGCTCTGCTGCGGGAGGGCCTCGTGGACGAACTGCTCACCTACGTCGCCCCGGTGCTCCTCGGCGGCGACCGCGTCGCCCTCGACGACCTCGGCGTCGCCGACATCTCCCAGGCGCGCCGCCTGCAGCTGATCGAGACCCGCCGGCTCGGCGACGATCTGCTGCTCATCTCGCGGCCCGCCGCATCCGCAGAAGAATCCGCCTCCGATCGAGAAGGAGCCCACTGATGTTCACCGGGATCGTGGAAGAGATCGGCACCGTCACGCACACGGAGCCCTCGGGCGACGGCGTGCGCCTGACGGTCACCGCCCCTCGAGCGGTATCGGATGCGGCGCATGGCGACTCGATCTCCGTCTCGGGCGTGTGCCTCACGGTCATCGATCAGGGCGAGGACTGGTTCACCGCCGACGTCATGCGCCAGACGCTCGACGTCACCGCGATCGGCGGTGTCGTCGCGGGAACGCCCGTCAACATCGAGCGCGCGACGGCCGCCGGCGGACGCCTGGGCGGCCACATCGTGCAGGGCCACGTCGACGGCACGGGCCGCGTGCTGGAGGTGCGCCCCGGCACCGAGTGGCGGGTCATCCGTATCTCGCTGCCCCGAGACCTGGCCCCGCTCGTGGTCGACAAGGGATCGATCGCCCTCGACGGCGTCTCCCTCACGGTCAGCGCCGCGAGCGACCCGTCGGCCGAAGACGCCTGGTTCGAGGTGTCGCTGATCCCCGAGACCCTCGCCGCCACCACCCTCGGCGAGCGTGTCGCGGGCGACGTCGTCAACCTGGAGACCGACATCCTCGCGCGCCACGTGCAGCGACTGCTGGCCTTCGCCCCCGCAACGGAAGGTGGCTCGCGATGAGTCTGAGTTCCATTCCCGAGGCCCTGCAGGCCCTCGCCGCCGGTCGCCCGGTGATCGTCGCCGACGACGAGAACCGTGAGAACGAGGGCGACGTGATCCTCTCCGCCCAGCTCGCGACCCCCGAGTGGATCGCGTGGACGGTGCGCTGGTCGAGCGGCTTCATCTGCGCGCCCATGCCCGCGGAGTGGGCGGACCGGCTCGATCTTCCCCCCATGGTCGAGGTGAACCAGGATGCGCGCGGCACCGCGTACACCGTGAGCGTCGACGCCGCATCCGGCGTCACGACGGGTATCAGCGCCGCAGACCGGGCGCACACGCTGAACGTGCTGGCGGATCCCGCCTCCGCCCCCTCCTCGGTGAACCGGCCGGGCCACATCCTGCCGCTGCGCGCGGTGGACGGCGGTGTGCGCGAGCGCGGCGGCCACACCGAGGCGGCTGTCGACCTCATGCGCCTGGCGGGGCTCGAGCCCGTCGGCGCGATCGCGGAGATCGTCGACGAGGACGGCAGCATGATGCGCCTTCCCGGTCTCATGGCCCTCGGCGAGCGCGATGGCATCCCCGTCATCACGATCGAACAGCTCGTCGGCTACCTCGACGAGGTGGACCCGCGCGAGGAGCCCTCGGCCGCTGCGTCGCACCGTCGGCGCGTGAGCCTGCGCGCCGAGGCGACGGTGCCCACCTCGCACGGCGAGTTCCGCTTCCTGGCCTACAAGGACCGCGTGACGGGCACCGATCACCTGGCCGTCGTCAAGGGAGAGCTGGACGACGCGCCCCTCGTGCGCGTGCACTCCGAGTGCTTGACCGGCGAGGCGTTCGGTTCGCTCAAGTGCGAGTGCGGCCCGCAACTGGATGCGGCGCTCGACCGCATCGAGAAGGACGGCGGCGTCGTGGTGTACATGCGCGGCCACGAGGGCCGCGGCATCGGTCTCATCAACAAGCTGCGCGCGTACAACCTGCAGGAGCGGGGCCTCGACACGGTCGATGCCAACCTGGCGCTCGGCCTGCCCGCCGATGCGCGCGACTACGCCGCGGCCGCCGGCATCCTGGCCGACCTCGGCGTCGAGCGCGTGCGGCTGCTGACCAACAACACCGACAAGGTCACGCAGCTTCGCGCCCTCGGCCTCGACGTCGTCGAGCAGGTTCCGCTGCTCGTGGGCGTCGGCCCCAACAACCACCAGTACCTCGCCACCAAGCGCGACCGGATGGGACACATCATCGCGGACGAGGACCTCACCGAAGCGCTCGCGCAGATGAAGGAGAACCGATGAGCGGCCACGGCGCCCCCCAGCAGACCGAGATCGACGCCCGGGGCCTTCGTGTCGTCATCGTCGCCGGCACCTGGCACGAGACGATCAGCGACGGACTGATCGCCGGCGCGGAGCGGGTGCTCGCGGCATCCGGCGCCGACTACTCGCTCGTGCGGGTCGCGGGCTCCTTCGAGCTCCCCGTCGTCGCCAAGGCGGCGTTGGAGTCCGGCGCCGACGGGGTCATCGCCCTCGGCGTCATCATCCGCGGCGGCACGCCCCACTTCGAGTTCGTCTCCTCCGCGGCCACCGACGGCCTGACCCGCGTCGCTCTCGACACCGGCAAGCCGGTCGGCTTCGGGGTGCTGACCCTCGACGACGAGAAGCAGGGACTCGATCGCGCGGGGCTCTCGGGCTCGAAGGAGGACAAGGGCGCGGAGGCGGCGGATGCGGCGCTGCGCACGGCCCTCACGCTGCGCGAGATCCGCGGCTGAACGACCGCGGAGCACCAACCTTCAGTAATACATAAGGTATGGTGGCGGGCATGGAGATCCTGCGTCACATCGTCGTCCTCGTGCACCTCGTCGGCTTCGCCATCCTCTTCGGAGCATGGGTCGTGGAAGCTGCCAGCCGCCGCATCCGCGTCACCCGGCTCATGAGCCTGGGCATGACCATCGCCGCGGTCGCCGGCCTCGCCCTCGCCGCACCGTGGGGCATCGAGTACGAGCTGAACTACGTCAAGATCGGCGTGAAGCTCGTCGTGCTGCTGGTCATCGCCGCGCTTCTGGGCATCGGTTCGGCCCGTCAGCGCCGCACCGGCTCGCTGCCCGCCGCGATCTTCTGGCCGATCGGCATCCTCACCCTGGCCAACGCCGCCATCGCCGTCCTCTGGCGCTGAGAGGTTCGCGTCCCGGCCCGCCACGGCGCCGGGACGCGAACCTGGGCGTAAGCTGGATGTTCGTGCGCCGGCCACACCGCCGACGCCCCGGTGACCCAGCGATGTGACGCCCGGTGCACCACCCCCGCCCGAGCACTCGCCGCCGGCGCGTTCCCACGAGGACGCCTCTCGCTCTTCCGACAGGTCTGTCCTCCCCCATGTCTTCTGCCACCGCAACGGCTCCCGCGAACTCCCGCGCCCGCGTCATCACCGCGAGCCTCGTGGGAACCACCATCGAGTTCTACGACTTCTACGCCTACGCGACCGCTGCCGTCCTCGTCTTCCCGATCCTCTTCTTCCCGACCGGAGACGACACCACCTCGCTGCTCGCCTCGTTCGGTGTCTTCGGCGCGGCGATGGTCGCACGCCCGATCGGGGCGTTCGTCTTCGGCCACTTCGGCGACCGCTTCGGCCGCAAGGCGACGCTCGTCGCCTCGCTGCTCACGATGGGTGTGGCGACCTTCCTCATCGGATGCCTGCCGACGTATCAGGTGGTCGGGTGGTGGGCGGCGCTGCTGCTGCTCGTGCTGCGTCTGGCGCAGGGCTTCGCGCTCGGCGGCGAGTGGTCGGGGGCGGCGCTGGTCGCGACGGAGAACGCTCCGAAGGGCAAGCGGGCCTGGTACGGCACCTTCCCGCAGCTCGGTGCGCCGATCGGCTTCATCATCGCGAACACCATCTTCCTCGCGATCAACTTCGCACTCCCGCATCCCGACGGGACCGCGCAGCGCTCCGAGGCGTTCCTGGCCTGGGGATGGCGCGTGCCGTTCCTGTTCTCGGCCGTCATGGTGATCATCGGCCTCTGGGTGCGCCTGCGCCTGGTCGAGTCCGACACGTTCCAGAAGGCGGAGAAGAAGGGCGCGCTGCGCAAGTTCCCCCTCGGCGAGGTCATCCGCGGCCACTGGCGTCCCCTCATCCTGGGCACGTTCATCATGCTCGCGACCTACGTGCTGTTCTATCTCATGACGAACTTCACCCTGACCTACGGCACCAAGCCGACCCTCGCGGGGGCGGAGGCGGCCGCACAGGCATCGGGCACGGCGTTCGACGCCGGCGTGTACGTCGCGGGTCAGGGCTTCGGGTACATCGACTTCGTGATCATGCAGATCATCGGCGTCGTCTTCTTCGGCATCTTCACGCTCCTGTCGGGACCGGTCGCCGATGCCATCGGACGCCGGAAGCTCCTCATCTGGATCACGGCGGCCATCATCGTGTTCGGGCTCACGTTCAACCTGTTCCTGCTGCCCATGACCGACCCGAAGTTCACGGGCGCGCTCACGCAGGCCTTCCTCGTGTTCGGGTTCATGCTCATGGGCGCGACCTTCGGGCCGATGGGGGCGCTGCTGCCGGAGCTGTTCCCGACGAACGTGCGCTACACCGGCTCCGCGATCTCGTACAACGTCGCCTCGATCCTCGGTGCGGCCGTCGCACCGTCGATCGCGCTCGGGCTGTGGACCGCCGCCGGTGGTCAGCCCTGGCTCGTGGGCCTGTACCTGTCGGGGTCGGCGGTGCTGACGCTGATCGCCCTGATCCTGTCCAAGGAGACACGCGACATCGACTACGACGAGAACCTCGGTCTCGGAGAGACCGCTTCGCTGTAGCCGCCGCATCCGGGTCCCTCTCCCTCCGCTTTCCTTCCCGCGAGACTGCACTTCCGTCACGAGATCACGGGTAAACCCCGTGACCTCGTTCGAGAGATGCAGTCTCGCGGTGCTTGCGGCGGCGACCAGGGTTGGCGAGCGGAGGTACGGTCGAGGGAGGAACTCCCGCCGATCGAGGTCACCCATGTCCAGCCCCGCTCCCGCCCGCCGCAGTCCCTTCGCGCGTCCCAAGAAGGACGACGGACCGCGCGCCAGCCTGCGCCAGTTGCTCCCGTTCCTCTTCGAGCACAAACGGGTGCTGGTGGTGGTCACCGTGCTGAGCATCGTGGCCGCGGTCACGACGCTCGGTCAGCCGCTGCTGGTGGGCGAGCTGATCGCCCGCGTGCAGGCGAACGAAGGCCTCGGGCTGCTCGTCTGGGGACTGGTCGCGCTCGTCGTCGGCTCGTCGCTGGTGTCCGGCTATCAGCATTACCTGCTGCAGCGCACCGGAACCGCGGTCGTCTTCTCGAGCCGGCGACGGCTGATCGCCCGCATCCTTCACCTGCCGATCCGCGAGTTCGACGCCCGGCGCACCGGCGACCTCGTCTCGCGAGTCGGAACCGACACCACGCTGCTTTACGCGGTGCTCACGCAGGGACTCGCCGATTCGGTGGGCAACGTGCTGATCTTCGTCGGCGCGGTCATCGCCATGCTGCTGATCGACCCGCTGCTGCTCCTGCTCATCCTCGTCGTCATCGGCGCCTCGATCGCGGTGGTCGGTGTGCTCAGCGGACGCATCCGGCGCGCGACCCGCGAGCAGCAGGAGACGGTGGGCGAGCTCGCCTCCGGCGTGGAGCGAGCCGTCGGGTCGATCCGCACCGTGCGCGCCGCCGGTGCCGGCGACCGCGAGCAGGCAAGTCTCGAAGGCGTCGCCGAGCGCGCGTACGGCAGCGGCGTGCGCGTTGCGAAGGCCTCGGCGCTCGTGGTGCCCGTCGCCGGTGTCGCGCTCCAGCTCTCGCTTCTCGTCGTCCTGGGCGTCGGCGGCTTCCGTGTCGCCTCGGGCGCGATCACGATCGCGAGCCTCGTCACCTTCGTGATGTTCCTCTTCTTCCTCGTGCAGCCGTTGGGCTCCTTCTTCGGCGCGATCACATCCGTCAGCCAGGCACTGGGCGCGCTCGGCCGCATCCAGGAGGTCCTTGACCTGCCGACCGAGACGCAGGACGACGCGCAGATCGCCGCCCACGCCACCCCGACGACGGATGCGGACGCCGCCGACATCGCGGTGGAGTTCCGCGATGTGCACTTCCGTTATCCGGCGGCCGTCGCCGCCGCGCGCGCCAAGACCGAGGCGGAGGCGCGAGCGCTTCTCGAGGTGGCCCGCGTGGACACGTCGGCCCTGGAGGCCGGCGCGGACGAAGCCGGCGACGTGCTGCGCGGCGTCTCGCTGCGCGTGCCGCGGGGCTCGCGGGTCGCCCTGGTGGGCCCGTCGGGCGCGGGCAAGAGCACGACGCTCGCCCTCATCGAGCGCTTCTACGACCCGACCGCGGGCGCCATCCTGCTCGGCGGTCGCGACATCCGGACTCTCGATCGCGGGGAACTGCGCGCGCAACTGGGCTACGTGGAGCAGGATGCCCCGACGCTCGCGGGCACGCTCGGCGACAACCTGCGTCTGGCGTCCCCCGATGCGAGCGACGAGGCGTGCGAGGCCGTGCTGCGCGCGGTGAACCTCGGCGAGGTGCTGGACCGTTCCCCCGAGGGCCTCGCCGCGCCGGTAGGTGAAGGCGGTGTGATGCTCTCCGGCGGTGAGCGTCAGCGCCTGGCGATCGCCCGCGCGCTGCTGGCGGCTCCCCCCATCCTGCTCCTGGACGAATCGACCTCATCGCTGGACGGATTGAACGAGCAGCGGATGCGGGAGGCGATCGACGCCGTCGCCGAGGGGCGTACCCTCATCGTGATCGCGCACCGGCTGTCGACCGTCGTCGACAGCGACCTCATCGTCGTGATGGATCACGGCCGGGTCGTCGGCGCGGGCACGCATTCCGAGCTCGTCGCCGAGGTGCCGCTGTATCGCGACCTCGCCAAGCACCAGCTCCTGGTCTGACGTCCGCGGGATGGGTCGTCAGACCCGTGCGAGGCGGTAGCGCAGGGAGGCGAGCTCGGCGCGCAGAGCCGAGGGGATGCGGTCACCGAAGGTGTCGAAGAACTCCTCCGTCAGCTTCGCCTCCGCGAGCCACGACTCGGCGTCGATCGCGAACAGCTCCGCCAGATCCGCATCCGTGACGTCGGTCCCCTTGAGGTTGAGGTCCTCGGGGCGCGGCAGCCGGCCGATCGGGCTGGGCTCGGCCGGCACCTCGGACTCCAGGCGACGCACGATCCACTCCAGCACCCGCACGTTGTCACCGAAGCCGGGCCAGAGGAACCGGCCGTCGGCGCCGCGGCGGAACCAGTTCACCTGGAACACGCGGGGCGCACGGTCGAAGCGCAGTGACCCGCCGACCTTGATCCAGTGGGCGAAGTAGTCGGCCATGTTGTAGCCACAGAACGGCAGCATCGCGAAGGGGTCGCGGCGCAGCTCTCCGACGGTCCCCTCGGCGGCGGCCGTCCGCTCGGAGGAGATCGTCGCGCCGAGGAACACACCGTGCGCCCAGTCCGTGGCCTCGACGACGAGCGGCACGTTGGTGGCGCGGCGACCACCGAACAGGATGGCGTCCAGCGGCACGCCCTCCGGCGTCTCCCAGTCATCCGCGACCTGCGGGCACTGTGCGGCAGCGACGGTGAAGCGCGAGTTCGGATGCGCGGCGGGTCGACCCGAGGCGGGGGTCCAGGGGTTCCCCTCCCAGTCGATGAGCTCGGCGGGGGCCTCGTCGGTCAGGCCCTCCCACCACACGTCGCCATCGGGGCGCAGCGCCACGTTCGTGAAGATCGTGTTGCCCCACAGCGTCTCCACCGCCGTGGCGTTGGTCGACTCGCCCGTGCCCGGCGCGACGCCGAAGAAGCCTGCTTCGGGGTTGATCGCCCACAGGCGTCCGTCTTCGCCCGGCCGCAGCCACGCGATGTCGTCGCCGAGGGTCTCGACGCGCCATCCCGGGATGGTGGGGCGCAGCATCGCGAGGTTCGTCTTACCGCACGCCGACGGGAACGCCGCGGCGACGTGGTAGCGCTTGCCCTCGGGGCTGATGACTCGGATGAGCAGCATGTGCTCGGCGAGCCAGCCCTCGTTGCGTCCGATGACCGAGGCGATGCGCAGCGCGAAGCACTTCTTCGCGAGGATCGCGTTGCCGCCGTAGCCCGACCCGTACGAGTAGACCTCGAGCGTGTCCGGGAAGTGGACGATGTACTTGTCGTCGTTGCAGGGCCACGCGACGTCGGCCTGGCCGGGCGCCAGCGGAGCGCCCACGGAGTGCACGGTGCGCACCCAGTCGGCGCCGTCCGCGATCTGCTGCAGGACGGCGGATCCGACGCGCGTCATGATGTTGATCGACACGACAGCGTAGGGCGAGTCCGTCACCTGCACGCCGATGTGCGAGAGCGGGCCGCCGACGGTGCCCATCGAGAACGGCACGACGTACATCGTCCGGCCGCGCATGGAGCCCGCGAACAACGCGTCGAGCCGGGTGCGCATCGCGTCGGGCTCCGCCCAGTTGTTCGTGGGGCCCGCGTCCTCCTCCTTCTCGGAGGCGATGAACGTCCGCCCCTCGGTGCGGGCGACGTCGCTCGGGTGGGAGCGAGCGAGGTACGAGCCCGGACGCCATTCGGGGTTGAGCTTGATGAGAGAGCCCGCATCCACCATCGATCGCAGCAGCATGTCGTTCTCGGCCTGCGATCCGTCGACCCAGTGGATGCGGTCGGGCTGGGTGAGGGCGGCGATCTCGTCGACCCACCGGGTCAGCGCGGCCATACCGGGTCCGGATGCGGTCGGCTGAGCACCGTAGGACGTCGCCGTGCGTGCGGTGGTAGGGCGCGTGGGGGCGCTCGAGGTGTAGCTCTCAGCAAGGGCCATGATCACTCCAGTCGACATCAGCGGCGTTCAGAACGTGGGTTCCCTGCAAGAATGACGCCCCGGCATCCTCGTTTTCAGAGATCGAATCTCGAAAGAGTTCGATTTCTTTCGCTATTCTCAAAACATGCCTTCGACGACCATCGAGCTGGCCACGCTCGGCCACCGCATCCGTCACTTCCGCACGGCGGCGGGGCTCACTCTCGACGAGCTCGGGGCTGCGGTGGGGGTGGCCGGCAGCCACCTCAGCCTCATCGAGAACGGCAAGCGCGAGCCGAAGCTTTCGCTGCTCCAGGAGATCGCGGCGGCCACAGGCACCCAGCTGGCGGAGCTGCTGTCCACCGAGCCGCCGAACCGGCGTGCGGCGCTGGAGATCGAGCTCGAGCGCGCACAGAGCTCCCACGCGTTCCGGCAGCTGGGTCTGCCGCCGATCCGGGTCACGAAGGCGTTGAGCGACGAGACGATCGAGACCGTGCTGGGCCTGCACCGCGAGTTGCAGCGCCGAGAACGCGAGGCCATCGCGACGCCCGAGGAGGCCCGGCGCGCCAACACGGACATGCGGCTGCGCATGCGGGAGATGAACAACCACCTCCCCGACATCGAGAAGCTCGCCGAGAAGCAGCTCAAGTCGGCGGGGCACACCTCGGGCGCCCTGACGCACCGCACGGTGAGCATCATGGCCGAGCAGCTGGGCTTCGAGCTGATCTACGCGGGCGACCTGCCCGCATCCACGCGGTCGATCACCGACCTCGAGAACGGGCGCATCTACCTGCCGCCGGCGTCCATTCCCGGCGGCCACGGCCTGCGCTCGATGGCGCTGCAGGCGATGGCGCACCGGCTGCTGGGGCACCAGCCACCCCGTGACTACGCCGAGTTCCTGCAGCAGCGCCTGGAGATCAACTACTACGCAGCGGCCTGCCTCATGCCGCCGGCACCCGCCGTGGCCTTCCTGCAGCAGGCGAAGAAGGACCGCAACCTCGCCGTGGAGGACTTCCGCGACGCGTTCGGGGTGACGCACGAGGCCGCCGGGATGCGGATGACGAACCTGCTGACCGAGCACATCGGCATCCGTCTGCACTTCCTGCGGGTCGCCGGCGACGGCGCCATCTCACGCGTCTACGAGAACGACGGCCTCCCGCTGCCGATGGATGTGACGGGAGCGGTCGAAGGACAGATCGTGTGCCGCAAGTTCGCCGCCCGTGCGGCGTTCGCGGAGCAGAACCGCACGACCGAGCACTACCAGTACACCGACACCCCCTCGGGCACCTTCTGGTGCTCGACGCAGACCGGCACGACCCAGGACGGCGAGTTCTCGATCACGGTGGGCGTGCCGTTCGACGACGCGAAGTGGTTCCGCGGCCGGGAGACGGCGAAGCGGGCGAGTTCGCAGTGCCCCGACGAGTCGTGCTGCCGCCGCCCGTCGAGCCAGGCCGCCGAACGCTGGCAGGGTCGCGCGTGGCCCAGCGCCCGCGTGCACATGCAGATGTTCACGCCGCTGCCGCGCGGCGCCTTCCCGGGCGTCGACGATAGCGAGGTCTACGACTTCCTCGACCGGCACGCCTGACCCACCGCGCGAGCGAGTATCCGTTCGCCGAGCGCGCACTCAATGGGGTGCTCGCTCGGCGAACGGGTGCTCACTCGGCCGGGGACGGCGTGCCGACCGCCCAGAGCGCCTGCGGCAACCGATCGTGCAGCACCCACTCACCCACCCAGCGGTTCTTGTACAGCACCGGATTGTGGCTGGAGACGGTGCGGGCGTTTCGCCAGTGCCGGTCGAGGTGCGCGCCGCGCGCCGTGGCCGAGGCGCCGAGGGTGTCGAACAGGCGTGAGGTGAGCTGCTGCACCCCGCCGGTCGCGAAGGACTGCGCCTGCGCGGCTCGGATCTCCGCGAGCCCCGCGAGCCGACGCGCACGGTCGAGGGCCACCTCGTCGTCGGGCGAATCGCGCGCGGCGAGCGCGGCCCCGTAGGCGTCCTCGACCGCCTCGGCGACGGCTGCGACACTCGCATCCACGGCGAACGCGGATGCGGCGAGCTCCCCCAGCAGGGCCTGGATCTGCGCGTCGTCCTGCACCCGGGCGGCGGTGCCGTGGCTGTAGACGCGGGACCGCGCGCGCACCGCGGCGGCCGCGTCGGCGACGGATGCGTGCGCGATGCCGGCGAGCACGGCCAGCAGCACGAGCTGGTACAGACCGGTCTGGTACGCGAACCGTTCGGCGACCGGCAGGACGTCCGCGGGATCCACGATGGCGTCCTCGAAGATGATCGTCCCCGTTCCGGTGAGGCGCTGGCCGAATCCGTCCCAGTCGTCGATCACCGTGACACCCGGCTGGTCGAGTCGCACGAGCGCGGCGACGTCCACGCCGTCGGAGAGGCGGTGGGCGACGGTGTCGGTCCACTCGGCGAAGATGCTGCCGGTCGTGTAGAACTTGCGGCCGTTCAGCCGCAGGATGCCGTTCGCGTCCGTCGAGAGCTCCGCGCTCGCCCGTGACGTGGTCGAGCCGGCGGCCTCGCTCCAGGAGTTGCCGCTGATCTCACCCGCCGCGATGCGGTCGACCCACCGCGTGGCGAAACCCGCATCGGTCGTCGTCAGCGCCTGCTCGACGAGCGCGACATGACCGCGCAGGATCTGCGGGATGTTGGCGTCGGCCGCGGCGACGGCCACGAGCAGCCGTGTGAAGGCGGGCCAGTCCAGCCCCAGTCCGCCGTCGGCGAGGGGGAGGCGGGCACGTCCGAGCCCCGCCTCGCGAAGGGCGGCCACGGCGTCGCGGGGAAGCTCGCGCGCGAGATCGCGCTCTCCGGCGCCGTCGGCCACGGCGTCGAGGATCGGACGGAAGCGCGCCTCGATGTCTGCGGGCAACCGCGCCCAGAGCTGGTCGTCGATGTGGGTGCGGACCTGGGCCGCCACGGATGCGGTGCTCATGTGTAGAGGGAGATCGGCTGGACGACGCCGGTGAGGAAGTGCGCCCCCACCTCGAGCTTCTTGTAGTCGACCGGGTCGTGGAGGGAGTGGGTGCGGATGTTGCGCCAGTGCAGGTCGAGGCCGACGCGGTTGGCCGTCGAGCTCGTTCCCGTGGCCTCGAAGGCGCGGTGGGCGACGTCGGTCGCGGTGTCGCTGGCGACGACCTTCAGCTGCGCGATCTCGATCGCGATCTCCGCGCGGTCCTCGGCCGTGACGTCGGCACCCCGGGAGATGACCTCGTCGAAGCGGCGGTTCACGCGGTCGGCCAACGCCTCGACCGCTGCGGTGCGCGAGACGAGCTCGCCGTACAGCCGCCGTACGAAGGGATCGTCGCTGTAGGTCTGAACACCCGAGAGGAACCAGGAGTTGGGCCTGGCGTTGGTCAGCTCGCGCGCCTGCGCCAGAGCCCCCTGCGCGATCCCGAGGTAGAGGTTTCCGAACACGAGCTGGATGGCGGGTGTCACGAAGCTCTGGATCGGTTCGTCCGTCCCGAAGCCGAGCACGTGCTCGGGCTCCACCCGCACATCCCGGTAGGTGACGGTGTTGCTCGCCGACAGACGCTGGCCGAGGTTGTCCCAGTCGTCGAC
Source organism: Microbacterium binotii (assembly GCF_021398715.1). Lineage (NCBI taxonomy): Bacteria > Bacillati > Actinomycetota > Actinomycetes > Micrococcales > Microbacteriaceae > Microbacterium > Microbacterium binotii. Next base: position 2,508,776 of record NZ_CP090347.1, read on the forward strand.
GAGCTCGACACCGGGGTGCCCGTAGGGCAGCACGAGGAACGCGAAAGCGCCCGCATCCGGGCCGTCCTCGACGACGGCATTGATCAGGAGCGCCTCTCCGACGCCCGACCCGGTCGAGTACCGCTTGAAGCCGTTGAGTCGGTAGCCGTCGCCATCGACCGTCAGAGTGAGATTCGGGTCGACGGGGTTCACCGAGTCGCCCCAGACCCAGCGTCCGGCGATCGTGGCACGGAACCAGCGCTCACGCTCGTCCGCGGGCGCGACGAGGGCGATGTTGGCCTCGTTCACGTAGTGGTATCCGAGCACCTGCGCGATGGAGGCATCGGCGCGCGCGAGGATGCGCACCGCGCGGAACGCGCTCTCCCAGTGCGCTCCGCCGCCCCCGTACTCCGCGGGGTCGAGCAGGGTCGTCAGGCCCGCGTCCTTGAGAAGCCGCGCTTCGGCGAAGGGCTGGGCGTTCGCGCGGTCGCGGGCGAGCGCGTCGAGGGCGAGTCGCTCGGCGACGGATGCGGCGACCGCATCCCAGTGCGCGAGCTCGGCCGCATCCGCGGTGCCGTGGAAATGGGTGCGGCCGGGGGCCAGAGTCTGTGTCGTCATGGCTGTTCCTGTTCAGACGGGAGTGGAGACGAGGGATGCGGGGCTGTCGGCGGCGCTCGGCGCGCCGACGTATGCGCCGCGGTATGCGTGGGCGGGATGCCACGGTGCGATGACGGCGTCGCCCGTGAGCCGCTCGCGGAGTGTTCCGCCGACCCGGCCGCCGTCGTCGAGGCGTCCGCGCCGGCGCAGCTCCGGGACGAGCAGTTCGACGATGTCCTCGAAGGTGCCCGGCGTCACGACGTACGCGAGGTTGAACCCGTCGACACCGCCCACCTCGATCCATCGCTCCAGCTCGTCGGCGACGGTTGCGGGGCTTCCCACGATCACGGCGCCGATGCCTCCGATGCCGACGTACTCGGCGATGTCACGCGGCGTCCACGCACGGGTGGGGTCCGCTTTCGTGAAGATCGACAGAGCGGAGCGCGCCGCATCCGTGTCGACGTACGTGAGCGGCTCGTCCGGGTCCAGCGTCGACAGGTCGATACCCGACCAGCCGCCGTAGAGGGCGAGTGCTCCTTCGAGCGAGACATAGGAGCGGTAGTCGGCGTACTTCTGCTGGGCGAGCTCGTCGGTCTCGGCGACGACCACGGTGGCGAGGGTGAGGATCTTCACCGAGTCGCGAGGGCGTCCGATCGCCGCAGCCTTGTCGCGGATGCTGTCGGTCGTGCGACGGGTCAGCTCGGGCGCGAGGCCGTTGATGAAGATCGCCTCCCCGTGCCGCGCAGCGAACTCCTGTCCGCGCGGTGACGCGCCCGCCTGGAAGATCACGGGTGTCCGTTGCGGCGAGGGCTCACCGAGGTGGATGCCGGGAACGTCGAAGTGCGTGCCGTGATGCCCGATCGGGTGGACCTTTTCGGGGTCGGTGAAGACACCGGCCGCGCGGTCACGGAGCACGGCGCCGTCCTCCCACGATCCTTCCCACAGCTTGTAGGCGACGTCGAGGAACTCGTCGGCGATGCCGTAGCGGTCGTCGTGGGCGATCTGGTCGCCGAGCCCGAGGTTTCGCGCGGCGCTGTTGAGGTACGAGGTCACGACGTTCCAGCCGACCCGCCCTCCCGTGAAGTGATCGAGGGTCGTCAGCGTGCGCGCGAGGGCGTACGGCTGCTCGTAGGTCGAGGCGATCGTGACGCCGAACCCCAGCCGCTCGGTGACGGCAGCCATCGCGGGGATCTGCAGCAGGGGGTCTCCCACCGGTATCTGCGCGGCGTCGCGCAGCGCGGGGGCGGCCGAATCGCGGTAGACGTCGTAGACGCCGAGCACATCGGCGAGGAAGATCGCGTGGAAACCGCCGCGCTCGAGAAGCCGAGCGAGCTCGATCCAGTACTCGAGCCGGTTGTACTCGTCGGCTCGGTTGTCCGGGTGACGCCAGAGCCCCGGGGCCTGGTGCGTGACGCAGCTCATCTCGAACGCGTTGAGGATGAGGGGCTTGCTCATCGTCCGTCCTTCCTGCCGGCGAGCGCCGTACGGCCGGAAAGCTAGCAGCGCGGATCGGGGCCGCCCGCACCCATCCGACACACGCGTTCATGCAGCCGCGGCGGATGACGTTTCCTTACGACCCGCGGTGCGCGAGCCTCCGGTCCCCGTGCAGGATGACGGACCGTGCGGTCCACAGCCCGCACTCTCCCCCACCCGAGAGGCCCGCCATGTCCGCTTCCTCCCGTCGCATCCTGCGCCGGCTCGCCGTCCCCGCAACGCTCGCGGTCACCGCCCTCGCCCTCGCTTCCTGCGCGAGCGGCTCCGCTTCCGCGGATGGCGACGACCAGGAGCTCACCGTCCTGCTGATCTCGTCCCACGAGGGCGCGTCGAAGCTGCTCGCCGAGCGCTACGAGGCCGAGACCGGTGTCAAGATCAACCCGGTCATCGTCCCCTACGACGAGATCGGCAACACCCTCGCGCTCGATCAGCAGTCGGGCGCGAACACGATCGACGTCGCCGCACCCTGGTACGTATCGATCGGCGATCTGGCCGATGCCGGCGCCATCCAGGATCTGACCGACTGGATCGAGAGCGACGCCGACCTGCAGACGGACGATTTCATCCCGTCGATCTACGACCCGTACAGCCTCGTCGACGGGCGCCGGTACGGGCTGCCGTTCGACGGCGACACGCACGTGCTGTTCTACAACAAGGAGATCCTGGCGCGGAACGGCTTCGCCCAGCCGCCCGCCACGTGGGACGAGTACGTCGAGCAGTCCCGCACGATCACCGCGAACGAGAGCGCGAACGGGGTCTACGGCAACGTGATCTTCGGTCAGAAGTCGCCGCTCATCCTCGGCGCGAGCTTCGCGAACCGTCTCGCCGGCTTCGGCGGCGAGTTCGTCGACGCCGACGGCAAGCCGGTCATCAACTCGCCCGAGGCGATCGAGGCCGCGCAGTCGCTCGCCGACTCCCTGGCCTCCGCCTACCCGACGCCCGCAGAGACCGCCTTCGGCGAGGGCAACTCGGCCTGGTATGCCGGCAACGCGGCCTTCATCGAGAACTGGACCGACCTCGGCGTGGGCTCGCAGACCAATCCCGACTCGACGGTCAAGGACAAGTGGGGCGTGACACTCCTGCCGGTCGGCGGCGAGAACACCACCTCACGGGCCTCCCTCGTCGCGGGCTTCACCTGGGTCGTCGCAGCCAACACCGCGAAGACCGATCTCGCGCGCGACTTCATCGCCTGGGCGTCCTCGAGCGAGGTGAACGAGGAGCTCCTCGTCGCCGACCCGCAGACCGGGATCGACCCCAACCGGATCTCCTCGCTGGAGAGCGAAGCCTACGGCACGGCGTACCCCGATCTGCAGCGTGTGAACCGTGCGACGCTCGACGGCGCACTGGCCTGGCCAACGGGCAAGAACGCCACCCAGGCGGCCGAGGTGCTCACGGACGAGCTGGCGAAGCTGGTCGCCGGCGAGGTCACGGCGAAGGAGGCCCTCGACGCCACGCAGACGGAATGGGAAGAGCTCCTTGGCTGACGCCCTCACGCGCGTGCGCCCGCGCCGTGCCCCTCGGGGACCGGCGTGGGCGCACCGCGCGTTCGTCGCTCCGAGCGTGCTTGCGCTCATCGTGCTGGGGGTCTACCCGCTGCTGTTCATCGTGGGCGCGGCGTTCACCGAGTCCTCGCTCGGTCGCCCCTTCCAGGAGTGGGTCGGCACCGCGACCATCGAGAAGGTGCTCGGGGATGCGGATGCGGTCGCCACCCTCGCACGCACCCTCGTCTACGCCCTCGGGGTGTCGGCGGCGAGCCTCGCGCTCGGCGTCGTCGCCGCCCTCGCGCTTCACGGAGCCGTTCGCAGCGGTTCCTTCGTGCGCACGCTCCTGCTGTTGCCGCTGATCACGCCCCCGGTCATCGTCGGAACGCTGTGGAAGCTCGTGTACAACCCCGGCGGCGGGCTCCTCGCGACCGTGCTCGGATTCTTCGGAGCACCCCGCGACGCGATCGCACCGCTCTCCTCCACCGCGTGGGCACTGCCCGGCATCGCGCTCGCAGACGTGTGGGAGTGGACGCCTCTGGTCGCCCTTCTCGTGTTCACGGCGCTGCTCGCGCAGGACGCGCAGACCCTCGAGGCGGCCCGCCTGGATGGCGCGCACGGGTTCGGTCTCTTCCGGCACATCACCCTGCCGGCGATCTCCGGCGTGGTCGCGGCGGCCTTCTTCATCCGTCTCGTGCTGGCGTTCAAGGTGTTCGATCTCGTCTTCATGATGACCTCGGGCGGTCCGGGGCAGGCGACGACCACGACCTCGTACCTGATCTACCAGGCGGCGCTGCGCGAGTTCGACCTCGGCAAGGCCGCCGTCATCACCCTGCTGCTGGCCGTGCTCGTCACGGTCGCGACCCTTCCCTTCGCCCTCGCGGCGCGCAGATTGCAGGCCAACCATGAGTGAGCTCCTCGCCCTTCGGCGACCACGTGCGTCGCGTCGCAGCATCCTGTCCACCATCGTGCTCGCAGCTCTCGTGCTGTTCTTCGTCGTGCCGCTGCTGTACCTCGTGTCGGTGTCGTTCATGGGCCGCAACGAGACGGGTCAGGGAGTGCTGATACCCACGGTGCCGCAGTTCTCGAACTGGACCGAGGTGCTGACGCAGTCGGATCTCCTGCGCGGCATCGCCAACTCCCTGATCGCCGCGATCGGCGGCGCGCTCGTCTCCCTGTTGATCGCGCTGCCGGGTGCCTGGGCGATGGTGCGCTTCCGCACCGGCGGCGCGACGCTCGCGGGCACGATCATGAGCCCGTGGCTGCTGCCGCCGATCGTCGCCGTCGTGCCACTGTTCACCCTGCTGCGCCTGCTCGGCGCGAACAACACGCTGTGGGGCCTGACCCTGGTCTACGCGCTGGTCAACGTGCCCGTGGCGATCTGGCTGCTGGAGGGATTCTTGCGCAAGCTCCCGATCGAGATCGAGGAGGCGGCGAGGATCGACGGCGCCGGCTCCCTCCGCGTCCTGGTCTCGGTCGTCGCCCCGCTGGTCGCGCCCGCGCTGGTCGCGGTGGGCATCATCGCCGGTGTCCTGAACTACAACGAGTTCCTGCTGGCGACCTTCCTCACCCAGTCCCCCGATGCCCGCACGTTGCCCGTGGTGCTCTCGCTGTTCTACGGCGAGCGCACCCCCCACATGGGCAAGATCGCGGCCGCATCCGTCATCGGCGTGATCCCCGTGTTCGCGGCAGCCGTGTTCCTGCAGCGGTGGCTCGTCGGGGGCCTCACCTCCGGCGCGGTGCGCTGAGCCGCCGAGCCGCCGAGCCGCCGAGCCGCCGAGCGAGCATCCCTTTGTCGAGTGAGCACCAGATCAGGTGCTCACTCGATGATCGGATGCTCACTCGGCCATCTGGGTGCACCCGGGAGGCGCCGAAGCGACGGCGGATGCAGGGACGCATCGACCCTCCCCCATCCCTCGACGGCGGCGAGCTGTGCACACAGCGGGCAGCGACCGGTACAGCGCGCCGTCTCACCACCGAGGGTGGACGGATGCTGCCATCATTCGACGACGCCGTCTTCACCCGCCGAGACGCGCTCGCGCGCGGCGCCTCGGACACGACGCTTCGCGCGGACCGCGATCGGGGCAGGCTCGACCGTGTGCGGCCGGGCGTCTACGCCGCCGCCTCGGCATGGAAGGACCTCGCATCCGAGGAGCGCGCGCGTTGGGCGGCCGCGGCCGCGCACGAAGCGGGCAGAGGCGCTCCGATCGTGTTCTCGCACCTGAGTGCCGCCGCGCTCTGGGGCCTGCCGCTCTTCCGTGTCCGCGCCACGCGTGCGCACGTCACGGTCGACGGCCCGGCGAGGTCCACGCCGCAGGTCTTCCGTCATCGACTGCCACTCCCGTCCGCGGACGTGGTGTGGCTCGAGTCCGGTCGACTCGGTGTGACCACGCTGGCTCGGACGGTCGCGGATGTCATCGCCACGGTACCGCTCGAGGCGGGCGTGTCCCTCGCGGATGCGGCTCTGCGCACAGTCGCGACGGACGCGACTGGCGCGATCGATCTCGAGCGCGCTGAAGGTCTTCGTGAGGAGATCACCGACCACCTGCGTCGTCGAACAGGACGACGCGGGATCCGTGCGGCCCGCTTCGTGACGGAGTTCGCGGATGCACGCGCACAGCTTCCCGGCGAGAGCGTCAGCCGGCTCCTGCTGCGACAGCTCGGCTTCGCCGACCCGGAGCTCCAGGTCCCCGTCAGCGGTCCACGCGGTGCGGACTATCTCATCGACTTCGACCTCGGGACGGTGTGGGGCGAGTTCGACGGTGCCGCGAAGTACACCGATCCCCGCTTCTTGAACGGCCGCACGCCCGCTCGAGCACTCGCCGACGAGAAGGAACGAGAGGACTGGATCCGCGGGGTGACCGGTAAGCGGATCGTGCGCTGGCAGATGCCGCACCTCGCCACGACCTCGACCTTCCGCCGCCACCTCGCGGCCTGCGGCGTCTACCCCAGACACACCTGACACCGGCGCACTCACCCCGACGCTCGCCGAGGGAGCATCCCTTCATCGAACGAGCACCCAATTCGATGCTCACTCGGCAACCGGATGCTCGCTCGGCGGCAGACGAAGGAGCAGACGCGGGAGGGCGGGGCGACGTGACGGCGGGGCGCGGTGCCTCAGGCGAAGGGGTTGGGCGTCAGCGTGTACTTGGTCTGCAGGTACTCGTGGATGCCCTCGGCGCCGCCCTCGCGGCCGAGACCGGAGGACTTCCACCCGCCGAAGGGCCCTGCCGCATTGGACACGACACCCACGTTGAGCCCCATCATCCCGGTCTCGAGGCGCTCGATCATGCGCTGGCCGCGCGCGAGGTTCTCGGTGAAGACATACGACACCAGTCCGTATTCGGTCGCGTTGGCGAGGGCGACCGCCTCGTCCTCGGTCTCGAAGGGGACGATCGCCAACACGGGGCCGAAGATCTCCTCCCGCAGGATGTCGCTCCCCGCCGCGACGTCGGAGACGACGGTGGGCTCGAAGAACGTCCCCTCGCCCGGGATCGCCGCGCCGCCGGTGCGCACGCTCGCGCCGCGCGCGACCGCATCCGAAACCAGTGCCTCCGCCTTCGCGACCGCGCGGTCGTCGATGAGCGGGCCGATCGCCACGCCGTCCTCGGTGCCGCGACCGACGCGCAGCGCCTGCACCCGTTCGGTGACGCGATGCGCGAACTCCTCCGCGACGCTGCGATGCACGAGGAAGCGGTTGGCGGCGGTGCACGCCTGGCCGATGTTGCGGAACTTCGCCAGCATCGCCCCCTCCACGGCCTTGTCGAGATCGGCGTCGTCGAACACGACGAAGGGGGCGTTGCCACCGAGCTCCATCGAGGTGCGAAGCACTCCGCCGGCAGCCTGTTCCAGCAGCTTCACGCCGACCGGCGTCGAGCCTGTGAACGACAGCTTGCGCAGGCGCGGGTCGCGGATGATCGGCTCCGACACGGCACCCGACTGCGACGTGGTGATCACGTTGACCACGCCGTCCGGCAGTCCCGCATCCTGCAGCAGCTGGGCGAAGTAGAGCGTCGTCAGCGGCGTGAGCTCCGCCGGCTTGATGACCACCGTGCAGCCCGCGGCGAGCGCCGGGGCGATCTTGCGGGTGGCCATCGCGAGCGGGAAGTTCCAGGGGGTGATGAGGTAGCAGGGACCGACGGGATGCTGCGAGACGATCATGCGACCGGTGCCCTCGGGGTTGGCGCCGTACCGCCCCTGCACGTGAGCGGCCTCTTCGCTGAACCACCGCAGGAACTCGCCGCCGTAGACGACCTCGCCACGGGCCTCCGCGAGCGGCTTGCCCATCTCGATCGTCATGAGCAGCGCGAACTCCTCCTTGCGCTCCTGGAGCAGATCGAACGCCCGGCGCAGCAGTTCCGCCCGCTCGCGCGCCGGGGTCCGCGACCACGACGCGAACGCGTCGACGGCCGCATCCAGCGCGGCGGCACCGTCGGCGACCGTGGCGCTCGCGATCGTCTTCACGACGGCGTTGGTGGCGGGGTCGCGCACGTCCAACGTCTGGGCGTCGGATGCGTCGCGCCACTCGCCGCCGATGAACAGCTGCGAGCGGACGCGGGCGAGCAGGTCGGTCTCGGTGAGTGCGGTCATCTCGGCTCTCCTCGGTCGGGTCATCCCGCCATCGGGACGTGCCCATTCTCATCCGCTGCGCAGCGCCAAGCATTCGCCCGCGCGGCGCGCCCGCGCATCCCGCTTCGCCGTCGCGTACAACGTGCGACTTCTCGGAAGCGCGGTTGCCGCTGCGCAACCGGTCGGACATTCGTGCCGCGGTCGGAGGATTCGGCGCGCATCCTCTGACCCGGCCCGCGTTCTCCGACGCCGCATGCGCAACGCGTGTCAACTGGTTGACTCGTCACGTGTCAACTGGTTTACTCGAACTGTGGCCGAACGGATCTCCTTCACCCTGCACGAGCTCGTCGCGACCGTGGATGCGTTCGCGGACGCGCGGCTGCGCGATGCCTACGGCATCTCGATCGGCGACTTCATCTACCTCGCCACGATCGCGGATCAGCAGCCGCTCGATCTGACCTCGCTGGCGCGGTGCCTCATGGTCACGAAGGCCGCCGTCAGCAAGCGGATGCCGCATCTCGCCGAGGCGGGGTGGGTGCGCACCTCGAACGGTCCGGGGCGCCGCATCCTCGTCGGTCTGACGGATGCGGGCGCAAGCCTCGTTCAGCGCGCCGGCGGCGAGCTCGACGCCGAGTTCATGGGCCTCTTCGACGATCCGCGCCTGATCGACACCGGAGTCGATCGCGCTGTGCTCGCCCGTCAGCTGGAGGTGCTGACGGAGCTCGTCCGAGAGAAGGAGACCCCGTGAGCACCAGGATCGTCGTCATCGTCGGCACTCCGCTGCCCGACACCCTCAACCACGCCCTCGCCGCGTCGTACACGGACGCTGCCCGCGCCGCCGGCGCCGAGGTGCGCGTGATCGACCTCGCCACCGAAGAGGCCCCCGCTCATCCGCGAACCACGGGCGAGGTGCGGATGCCCCGCACCTCCGACGACGCGCCGCTGGATGCGGTCGCGGCGCGAGCGATCGAGGACATCGCGTGGGCGGAGCACCTCGTGTTCTTCTTCCCCCAGTGGTGGGGCACCTATCCCGGGGCCCTCAAAGTCTTCATCGACCGCGTGTTCCTGTCGGGATTCGCGTTCCGCTATCGCCCGACCGGACCCCTGTGGGACAAGCTCCTCACCGGCCGCACCGCCCGCCTCGTCATGACCATGGACTCGCCGCGCGTGTGGAACGCGGTCGTGTACCGCCACGCGGCTGAGACGAGTCTGCGCAATGCGGTGCTCGGCTACTGCGGTGTACGCACGATCGGCGTGACCCGTTTCGATCAGGTCCGCCACCGCAGCGACGAGACCCGCCGAGCGTGGATCGCCGAGACGGCCCGCCTGGGCGCGAGGGATGCGGGGCGTCCCGCCCGGCGCCGCACGCCCGCAGGAGCGGGCGCAGGGGCGGGGGCGGGAGCCGGCGTCTGACGCACAGCCGGACTCCCTCGGTCGGAGATTCGCACGGATGTCGGAGGTTACGGCGCGGATCCTCCGACATTTCGCGCTTTCTCCGACTTCTCCGACCGGCGTGACCGGCGGGACCCGCCGACCCGGGCGGCCGGCTCAGCCCGGCAGGTGCCGACAGATCCAGCCGCCGTCCTCGCGCACGTACTCGAGGCGGCGGCTCGCCGCGGCGGGATGCGACGTCCAGAAGAGCATGCGCCGCGGCCGCACCGCGTATCCGATCCAGCCGTCGGGCTGCGCCGGATGCGGGTTCGCCGCGGCGAACGCGGCCCACTGCCGCTCGCGGCGCGAACGCGGCTGGCGGGCGTATTCGGCGGTGTTGAGCCAGGCGAGCTGGCGCAGGTAGTCGGAGCGACCGGCGTAGGCGCGCGCGATCTCCTCTTCCTCCGCCACGGCCGCGGTCCCCTGCACGACGAGCTGGTGCGTGAATCCGGGCCAGAGAACGGTCAGCGCGACACGCGGATTGAGGCTCAGCTCCCGCACCTTCCGGCTCGCCGCATCCGTGTGGAAGAAGAAGCGCTCCCCGTCGAACTCGGTCAGCATGACGGTACGCGCGCGGGGGAATCCCTCCTCGTCGACCGTGGACAACGTCATGAGGGCGCGTTCCTCGCCCTCCCCGGGCAGCCAGGAAGCCGCGAGGGCGAGGGGATCGCGCGGCGGGTCGTCGGCGTGCACCGGGTCGGTGGCCACGTCGATGCGCGGCACTCGGAGGGCGACGACGTCGGATGCGGGAGGGCCGGTCATGCGAACTCGAATCCGTCGATTTCGATGAGAGCGTCGGCGACGAACGCGACGCCGGCCTCGAAGATCCGCCGCCCGTCCTCCGCATTGGCACCGGTGGGGTCCCCGATGACACCGTCGGGACCGAAGTCGTCGCTCGTCCAGCCGAACATCACGGGCTTCGCGTTGAAGCCGATGTGGGTCAGTCCCGCGATGCGCTCGGGCACATTGCGCGGCGGCAGCTCCTGCGCCACCAGGTGCGGCGCCAGGTGCATGAGGACCGAGGTCTCGCCCCATCCGGCGTGGATGCCCTGTCCGAGCTCGTCGGGCCGACCGTCGCGCCCGTCGCCCGCGACACCCGCGCCCGAGCCCATCGAGAACGAGCGCAGCCCGAATCGGCGCCGGAGCTCCCGGTTGACCCAGCCGAGGAGCATGACGTTGCCGCCGTGGCCGTTGACGAAGGCGACGGTGCGCACGGGCGTCTGAGCGATGGCGCGGCCGATCTCGACGAGCTGCTGCAGCAAGGTCGTGCCCTCCATCCAGAGCGTTCCCGGGGCCCAGTAGTGCTCATCGGACTTGGCGTACGCGAGGGTCGGGAGAAGCCACGCATCCACGCCCTGCGCCACGACGCGCTCGACGGCCGCGGTGGCGACCGCCTCCGCGATCAGTGTGTCGGTGCGCAGCGGCAGATGCGGACCGTGGTGCTCGATCGCCCCGATCGGCACGACGGCGATCGACCGGTCGCTCGTGGCGGCGACCAGCGCGGGTCCCGAGAGATCGTCCCATCGCCTCGTGGTCGCCGTCATCGGATCGCCCCCTTGGTCGGGCCGGCGTAGTCGGGGTTGAGCTTGCCCGGATTCAGCAGTCCCTGCGGGTCGGTGCGCCGCGCCAGCGCCACCGTCTCGTCGAGGCGGAAATCGACGTTCCACTGGTGGGGGTTGTGCACGCCGACGCCCAGCTCGCCGAGCCGCTCGATGCCGGCGTAGACGGCCTCCGGGCTCTCGTAGACACCCGCCAGCATCCCGATCGGAACGGTGTGACCCGCCTCGATGTGCAACTGGCCGCCGGGGTAGACGGCGTGGACATCGTCGATGCGCTCGACCAGTGCGTCACCGGAGACCTCGACGTGGAAGTACACGCCCGGCTCGGACTTCTGCAGCCACTCGATCGGGTGGTTGTAGCTGAGCACGGAGATGGCGGCGCTGACGCCCGGCCCCTCCCGCACGTCCTCGATCCTTCCGCCGGCCTGCTCGATGACGGCGATCGCGTCCTCGAGGATGCGGGCATCCGCGATCATGCGCAGCGAGCTGCGACCGGTGGGGAACGCCTCGTCCGGCGGCAGCTGCGCGGTGATGTGCGGGGTGTCGGCCGACACGAGCCGCGGCGCCGGCGTCATCCGGCCGAGCGTTCGCAGCACGGACAGGGCTCCGGAGAAGTCGGGGAACGACGCGTAGAGGCCTCGCCAGTCCTGCAGCGGTTCGAGACGCACGGTGGCCCGCGCGATGATGCCCGCGGTGCCGTAGTTGTGCACGTAGCCCTGCGCTTCGTCGCCCTCCACGTGCCGCAGCGCGCCCTCGGATGCGGGCGTCACGACGTCGAGCGCGACGACGAAGCCTGCATCGTTCGAGCCGTGCGCGATCGTTCCCGTCCCACCGGATCCGCCCGCGAGGAACCCGCCGATCGTGGTGTGCACGGTCGACGGGTACATCCACAGCTGCTGACCGGTGGCGCGGGCGGCGGCCTCGAGGGCGTTCATCGGCGTACCCGCATCCGCCGTGATCCAGCCGTCACCCACCTCCACGATCGTGCGGGCGCGCGAGGTGTCGAGGACGAGTCCGCCCGGCATGGGGATGGCCTGCCCGTAGTTGCCCGTCCCCTTGCCGCGTGGCGTGATGGCCACGCCGTGACGGGCGGCCAGGCCGACGACGTCCGCGATCTCCTGTGCGGTCGTGGGGAACGCGACGAGGTCGGCGATCCCCAGCGGCAGCATCTCGGCGATGATCGGCGACATCCGCGCACCGTCGACGGATGCCTTCTCGCGCTGGCGCATGTCGCTGGAGACGCCGCGGGGGCCCAGCAGGTCGCGCAGTTCCCCCTCGAGGGCGGCGTAATCGGGTGCGGTCATCGGAATCCTCCTTCGCGTGCATCTCCCGACGAAGGAGCGCGACGAGCCGGGTGATGAGTCACTCGCCGCGCAGAGGCCGTGGCCCGCGATCATCATGCGCCGTTCATGTTTCGCGCACGCAACACGCGGTTTGCGATCAGGGGGCGGCGACCCAGCCCTCGGTCGTCGTGGCCGCCACGAGCCGACCACCGCGCATCACCAGGCGGTCCGCCGGCGCCTCGGCGATCGCCTGCACCAGCGACTCCGCCCGCACCGCGAGCAGGTCGGCGCGCGCACCGACGGCGACACCCGCCTCCGGCAGCCCCATGACCTCGCGTGCACCGGTGGAGACCGCGGTGTACGCCTCTTCCGCCGTGAGGTGCGCGGCGACGACGAGGAGCATCGCGGTCTCGAGCGCGTCTCCGCGGCCGAGCGGATTGAACGGGTCGCGTACGTTGTCGGCACCGGCGGCGAACCGCGCGCCCGCCGTGAGGAGCGCTCGGGCCGGAGCGATGCCGCGGGGCGTCGCGACGGGGACGCTCCACCCCTGCAGCGACAGATTCGTGATCGGGTTGGCGATGATGCCCACCCCCGACGCGACGACCTCCGCGATGACCTCATCGCGCGCCGGCTCGTCGAGGGTGCCGAGACGCACGCAGTGCCCCGCGGAGCGGTTCTGCGACCAGCCGCGGGTGCGTCGCGCGTAGGCGTCGAGGGTCACGGCTGCCGCAAGCCCCTCATCCGTGTGCAGATCGACGGGCACGCCACGACGCTCGGCGACATCGAGCAGCCGATGGAGGTCCGCGACCGGGTCGTCCGCGAGGTGGGATGCTCCCCCGACGGCGTCGGCGCCCGCATCCAGCGCCGCTTCCAGGTGCGCGGTCGGCACGTCGGGCCCGGCGAGGGCGACGATCTCGATGTCGACGAGTGCGGCCAGCTCCTCCCGGAGCGACACGAGCGCCTCGACTCCGCGCAGCGGCGCGTCGCCCAGCAGCACGTCGACGTGCGTACGGATGGCGGTGGTGCCGTTGCGCAGCATCCGGAGCACCTGCGTGCGAGCCCGCTCGGTCACATCGGCGACGGTCATCCTCTCGGCGTAGACGCGCCAGGCGGCGATCGCCGCGCGGAGATCCCCCATCGGCGAGCGGATGGCATCCCAGCTCAGCGCCTTGTCGAGATGCGCGTGCGGCTCGGCCGCAGCGGCGAGCAGCAGGAAGCCGGACAGATCGTGCGCACCGGGTGCGGGGACGGAGGCCGCCGGCGTCACGGCGGCGATCCGGCCGTCCTCGATCACGACGTCCACGCGGGAACCGTCCGCGAGCGCGGCCCCCGCGATCCGATCGATCATCGTGGCCTGCGGCGACTCGGTCATGGCGCTCCCTCTCCGGCACCGTCGGGCGCCAGCGCCGACCGTATCCGCCGCGCATTTCCCGCCGGTAACGCACCCGTCGTCATCTGCTCGTCACACGGGCCGATTAGCGTGGCGCGCTGTGAGTTACTTCAGCGACGTCGAACGCGATCTGGTCGTGGTGGAGCGCACCGCGCTCACCGGCGACATCGTCGCCTTCGATCTGGCGTCTCCGAACGGGCGCGATCTGCCCGCCTGGACCCCCGGTTCCCACCTCGACGTGATCCTTCCGGATGCCGACGGCACCGGACCGGTGGAACGCCAGTACTCGCTGTGCGGCGACACCGCGGAGCGCGGGCGATGGCGCATCACGGTGCTGCGCGAGACGGGCGGGCGCGGCGGATCCGTGCGCGTACACGACGAGCTCGCGGTCGGCACGCGGGTGCGCGTGCGCGGCCCCCGCAACCACTTCCCGTTCGAGGTCTCCCCCGGTACGCGCTATCGGTTCGTGGCGGGCGGGATCGGCATCACGGCGATCCGGGCGATGGCGGCCGCAGCCGAAGCCGCCGGTGCCGAGTGGGAGCTGGACTACGCCGGGCGCACGCGCGCCGGCATGGCCTTCGCGGCGGAGCTCGCCGAGACGTACGGCGACCGCGTACGCATCCACGCCCGCGACGAGGGCGCCCGCCTCGACATCGACGCGCTGGCCGCATCCGTGGACGAGCGCACGGCCGTGTTCGCATGCGGACCGAAGCGGATGCTGGACGCGCTGGAGGCGGGCATCGACGAGCGCGCGCTGCACGTGGAGCGCTTCGAGGCGAAGGAGTTCGGGGAGCCGGTGTGGCCGGGGCCGTTCGAGGTGGAACTGTCGATGAGCGGCGACGTCGTCGTGGTCTCGCCGGAGCAGTCGGTTCTCGACGCGATCCGCGAGCAATCCCCCGATACGCTCGTGCTCTCGAGCTGCCGCCGCGGCACATGCGGCACGTGCGAGGTCCCGGTGCTCGAGGGCGATATCGAGCACCGCGACTCGGTGCTCACACCGATCGAGCAGCGTGATTCGACCGTCATGATGGTCTGCGTCTCGCGCGCGGCCTGCGGACGGATCGTGCTCGATCTCTGAGGGCGCGGGCGCTGGTCAGCGACCGACCCGCGTACGCAGTCGTTCGACGATCGCGCGCTCGTCGGCACGCACGAGACGGTAGTCGCGCACGACCACACGCCCCGCGACGATCACGTGGCGTGGCCTGCGCCCGGGGGCGGTCCAGAGCAGTCCCGCCACGGGATCCGCGACACCCGCATCCGCCACCGAGTCCACGTCCCACACGCACACGTCCGCGGCCGCTCCCGGCCTCAGGTGGCCGAGCTCGGGCCGGCCGAGCCCCGCAGCGGAGCCGGCGGTCGCCATCTCCAGCACGTCGCGCGCGTCGAGTTGCGGACCCACGAGTGCCGACACCTGCAGGGCCAGCCGCGCGTCGGCCAGCAGATGGCCGGCATCGTTGGATCCCCCTCCGGACGTGCCGAGTCCCACCGCGATGCCGGCTTCGCGCATCCGTGCGACCGGCGCGATCCCCCATCCCATCGGCACGTCGCACCCGGGGGCGTGGGTCGCGGTGACTCCTGCCGCGGCCAGACGGTCGATCTCGGCATCCGTCACATCGCAGAGGTGGGCGATCGTGACATCGGGAGCGAGCCACCCCCACTCCTCCAGCAGGTCCAGGGGGCGCCGGCCGTAGCGATCGAGCGCGATCTGCGTGTCGACCTGCTCGTTCGCCTGCGTCCGACGGCGGAGTCCGTACTCGCGCGCCACGGCTCCGAGCGCACGGAAGGTGTCCTCCCCGTCGGAATGCACGCCCGCCGGGCCCACCGCGAGCTGCAGCATCCCGTCGGCGCTCACCCCGCCCGCACCCGGCGCGAAGAGCGCGGCGGCGATGGCGCGCGCGCTCGCTTCGGCCGCCTCGGGGGCGTCCCGGGCAGAGCCGCGCACGAAGACGAGCCTGGCACCGAGCTCGGCGGCCGCATCCGCGACGGACCGGGCGATCTCGACGGTGTCGTCGACCGGATGCGGCGAGCCCACGGGGTCGGGCCAGTTCAGCTGGTGGTCGGCCACCGTCGTCACCCCGCTCAGCAGCGACTCGGCGATGCCCGCTGAGGCCGTGGCGCCGGTGAGCGAGGCGTCGATGCCGGCGCCCGCGTAGGCCGCGGCCATCGCCGGCAGCCAGTCCCGCATCGGCACTCCCCGGGTTGCGGGCAAGGTGCGAAAGCCGGTCTGCAGGAGGTGGTGGTGCGCATTGATGAGCCCCGGCGTCACGACACAGCCGGACACATCGAGCGTCTCGCCGGGTGCCTCCCCCGACGATGACACCACGGCGCCGTCGAGCACGAGGTCGCCGTCCCGCTCGGTGCGACGGTCGACGAGGATGCGGCGCGCGCCGCGCAGGGTCAGCATGATCCGATCGTCTCAGCCCGAGATCACGGGCGCGTTACCGCGGGCCAGCGTGCACGACTCAGCCGGGAACCGCGCTTGGACGGTCCCCGCCAGACGGAATCCGCGGTATCGGCTGAGGTGCGTCACGACGAGCCGTGCCGCGGCGCCGGCGTGTCAGAGACCTGCGGCGCGCTCCGCGGCCTCGACGACGTTCGTGAGCAGCAGGGCCACGGTCATGGGCCCCACACCGCCGGGGTTCGGCGACACGTAGCCGGCGACCTCCACGACATCCGGATGCACGTCGCCGTAGACGATGCTCTTGCCGGTCTCCGGATGCGTCTCACGCGTGACGCCGACATCCAGCACGGCGACGCCCGCGCGCAGGTGCTCTGCGCGTACGAGGTGCTTGACGCCGGCGGCCGCGACCACGACGTCGGCCTGCGCGAGGTGGAACGGGAGGTCCGCGGTACCGGTGTGGGTCAGGGTGACCGTGGCGTTGATGTCGCGGCGCGTGAGCAGGAGCCCGATCGAGCGGCCGATCGTGACGCCGCGGCCGACGACCACGACGTGTTTGCCCGCCAGGTCGTAGCCGTTGCGCTGCAACAGCTCGATCACACCGCGCGGCGTGCACGGCAGCGGCGAGGTGATCGGCGTGTTCACGTTCAGCACGAGACGGCCGAGGTTGGTGGGGTGCAGCCCGTCGGCGTCCTTGTCTGGGTCGATCCGCTCCAGGATGCGGTCCGTGTCGAGGTGCTTCGGCAGCGGCAGCTGCACGATGTACCCGTGGCAGGTCGGGTCGGCGTTGAGCTCGTCGATCAGCGCCTCGACGTCCTCCTGCGTGGCATCCGCGGGCAGCTCCCGTTGGATCGAGTTCATCCCGATCGCGACGGACTGCTTGTGCTTCATGCCCACGTACAGCTGCGAGGCGGGATCCGCCCCCACCAGCACCGTGGCGATGCCGGGAACCACCCCGCGCTCGGCGAGTGCCGCCACGCGCGCGGTGAGTTCTTCCTTGATCGCGGCCGCGGTGCGGACGCCGTCGAGTGTGATCGCGGTCATTGTCGTCTCCTCTTCGAGCCCGCCCCGAGCACACGCCGATCTGCGCGGTGAGCGCAGGGTCGCGACCGAGGGTACTCAATCACTATGCACGTAGGGATACGGATGCGGCAACACCCGGTGCTGCCGCATCCGCTCCGATCACTGCTGGAGGTCGGGGTACAGCGGGAACGCCGCGGTCAGCGCCGCGACGCGGGTGCGCAGCGCTTCGACGTCGGCGCCGGGCAGCAGCGCGAGCGCGATGATGTCGGCGACCTCGGTGAACTCCGCGTCGCCGAACCCGCGCGTCGCCAGCGCCGGCGTACCGATGCGCAGACCCGAGGTGACCATCGGCGGACGCGGGTCGTTGGGCACCGCGTTGCGGTTGACCGTGATGTGGATGTCGTGGAGGAGATCCTCGGCCTGCTTGCCGTCGATGGCCGCCTCCCGGAGGTCGACGAGCACGAGGTGCACGTCGGTGCCGCCCGAGCGCACCGCGATGCCGGCATCCTTCACGTCCTGCTGGGCGAGCCGATCGGCGAGGATCGCCGCACCGCGGACCGTGCGCTCCTGGCGCTCCTTGAACTCGGGGGTCGCCGCAAGCTTGAACGCGGTCGCCTTGGCGGCGATCACGTGCATGAGCGGACCGCCCTGCTGGCCGGGGAAGACCGCGGTGTTGATCTTCTTGGCGAGGTCCTCGTCGTTCGTGAGGATGAAGCCCGAACGGGGGCCGCCGATCGTCTTGTGCACGGTCGAGGAGACGACGTGCGCGTGCGGGACCGGGTTCGGGTGCACGCCCGCGGCGACGAGGCCCGCGAAGTGCGCCATGTCGACCCAGAGGTAAGCGCCGACCTCGTCGGCGATCTCGCGGAAGCGCGCGAAGTCGAGCTGGCGGGGATACGCGGACCAGCCGGCGATGATGACCTTCGGCTTGTGCTCGACGGCGAGGCGGTGCACCTCGTCCATGTCGATGACGCTGGTCTCCGGGTCGACGCCGTACGCGACGATGTTGTAGAGACGGCCGGAGAAGTTGATCTTCATACCGTGCGTCAGGTGACCGCCCTGGTCGAGCGAGAGGCCGAGCAGCGTGTCGCCGGGGCGGGCGATCGCGTGCAGCACCGCGGCGTTGGCGGACGCACCGGAGTGCGGCTGCACGTTGGCGAAACCGGCGCCGAACAGCGACTTGGCGCGGGCGATCGCCAGCTCCTCGGCGACGTCCACCTCTTCGCAGCCGCCGTAGTAGCGGCGACCCGGGTAGCCCTCGGCGTACTTGTTCGTGAGCACGGAGCCCTGCGACTGCAGCACCGAGACGGGTACGAAGTTCTCGGACGCGATCATCTCGAGATACCCGCGCTGACGCTCGAGCTCGCGCTCGAGAACCTGAGCGATCTCGGGGTCGACCTCTGCGAGGGGGGCGTTGAAGTACGGGTCGGTCATGACTCTCCCTGACGACGGTTTCGGACAGAAGGGTTCCGTATCGGCCCAGGCGTACGGCCGAATACCGTGTCGGTCGCTCCCCGGTGGTCATCCACCTCAACGCCAGTCGCGACGCGATCGAGCATACCGGAAGCGGACACCGGGCACACCTGAACGCACGGTGACGGCGGACGAACGCATGGTGCGCCGGGAACAGGTTTGTTAAGGTTCCTTACATGTCAACCGGCCTCGTCCCGCGACCGACGTCCGTGGCCCTCCGCGACGGCGCCTTCGCGCTGACGGATGCGGTCTCGATCACCGGCGAGGCGGAGGCGGTCGCCCTCCTGATCGCGCGGCTGCACCGGCGCACCGGCCTCTCACTCCCCGCTGCCTCGGACGCGCCGATCCGCCTGCGCATCGACGGCGAGGGCGCCGCGGAGTCCTACCGGCTGACGATCGATGCGCACACGGTCGAGCTCACCGCATCCGATGCCGCAGGCCTCCAGCACGGCGTGCATACGCTGCTCCAACTGGTGGCGCCCACGAGGCAGGGATGGGTGTGGCCCGCCGTCGTGATCGATGACGCACCCCGCTTCGCCCACCGCGGGCTGATGCTCGACGTCGCCCGGCACTTCTTCGGTGTCGACGTCGTCGAACGCCTGCTCGAGCGGATGGCGGAGCTCAAGCTCAACGTGCTGCACCTTCACCTCAGCGACGACCAGGGCTGGCGGCTCGCGCTGGATTCACGGCCCCGTCTGGCGGAGGCCGCCTCGGGCTCGGCGGCCCTGGGTGATGCGGGCGGCTGCTACTCACGCGCCGACTGGGGACGCATCCTGGATGCGGCGGCCTCGCATCACATCACGGTGATCCCCGAGTTCGACGTCCCGGGCCACACGCACGCCGTGGGGCTCGCGTACCCCGAGGTCGCCCGGCCTCCCGTCGTCACGCCCGAGCTCGAGGAGACGGCCGCGGAGTTCGGGGGCGGCCTGCCCGTCGCCGGGCAGGCGTACACCGGCTTCGGCGTGGGCTTCTCGTCGTTGCGGATCGGCGAGGCGGCGACGAGCGCGTTCCTGCGCGATGTCTTCACCGAACTGGCCGAGCTGACGCCGGGACCGTACCTGCACATCGGCGGGGACGAAGCCCTCGGCACCTCGCGCGACGACTACGCCGCGGCGATCGCGGAGGTCACCACGCTCGTGGCCTCGCGGCAGAAGACGCCCATCGCCTGGCACGAGGCCGGCACCGCGGCGAACCTCGCGGCCGGCACGATCGGCCAGTACTGGGGCTTCGTGCGCCCCGTCGACGGCGCCGACGAGAAGGCCCGCGGCTTCCTCGAGCGCGGCGGACGCCTCATCCTGTCGCCCGCCGATGCGGTCTATCTCGACATGAAGGACAGTGCGGAGTCCGCACTGGGCCTCACGTGGGCGAACGGGCCGACGCCGCTGCACCGCGCGTACGACTGGGAACCCGTCGAGGTCGTCTCCGGCATCCGCGAAGAGCAGATCCTCGGTGTCGAAGCGGCGCTGTGGACCGAGACGATCCGCACCGAGGACGACATTCAGCAGATGGTGTTCCCCCGTCTCGCCGCCGCCGCCGAGGTGGCCTGGTCGGCGCGCGCATCCCGATCGTGGGAGAGCTTCCGCGAGCGCCTGGCGGATCTCGCGACGCGGTGGGATGCCGACGGGCTCACTTATCGCCGGATCGACGACGTTCCGTGGCGCCGACCATGAGCGTGATCGTCCACTCGGCACGGATCGTCGACGGCGGCCGCGAGACGCCGGACGGCTGGGCGCGTTGGGACGACGGGCGCATCACGCACCGCGGCACGGGCACCGGCTGGTGCGACCACGACGGCGACACGATCGTCGATGCGCGTGCCCTGGCGGGCCCGGACGCGGTCCTCAGCCCGGGGTTCATCGACTTGCACGGGCACGGGGGCGGCGGCCGCTCCTACGAAGACGGACCGGATGCGGTGCGCGCCGCCCGCGCGCTGCATCTCGCGCACGGCACCACACGCGCCGTCCTGTCGCTCGCGACCTCGACCCTCGACGACCTCGTCGACCGACTGAGGATGATCGCGGCCCTGACCCGCACCGCCCCCGACATCCTCGGCTCCCATCTGGAGGGTCCCTTCCTCGCACCGGGTCACCGGGGCGCGCACGCCGGAGACCTGCTGCGCGCACCCGACCCCGAGACGCTGGACGCCCTGCTTGCCGCCGGCGGCGGCACCGTGCGCCAGGTGACGCTCGCCCCGGAGCTTCCGGGCGGCCTCGACGCCGTCCGCCGCATCGTCGAGGCGGGCGTCGTCGCAGCCGTCGGACACACCTCCGCCGACGCCCGGATCGCAACCGCGGCCTTCGACGCAGGGGCGACGGTGCTGACGCACGCGTTCAACGCGATGCCCGGGCTCCACCACCGCTTCCCGGGGCCGGTCGGGGCGGCGCTCGCGGACGACCGTGTCGTGCTGGAGATCATCGCCGACGGCGTGCACCTGCATCCCGATGTCGTGCGGATCGCCGCATCCGCCGCCGTAGGCCGCTTCGCCCTCGTGACCGACGCTATGGCCGCGGCGGGCGCCGCCGACGGCGTGTATCGCCTGGGCGCGCTCGATGTGGAGGTCACGAGCGGCGTCGCGCACGTGGCCGGCACCGACACGATCGCCGGGTCCACGTTGACGCAGGATGCGGCCCTGCGCGTCGCCGTCGCGGCGGGGGTGCCACTGGTCGCCGCCGTGCAGGCCCTCACCGAGACCCCCGCGCGCGTGCTCGGCCGGGAGGATCTCGGAACCCTCGAGCCGGGGCGCCTCGCCGACGCGGTGCTGCTGAGCGCCGACCTGCGCGTCGCCCGAGTATGGCTGGGCGGCGAGCCGGTCTGACCCCGCCGGGCCGCGCCCGCGCGCCCGCGTAGAATGGGCGGGTGAGCACCCCCTCGTCCGCGCCCCTGCCCGCCGGCACGCGCCCCGCACTGTCCGCCCTCGACGTGGTGGCGTTCCTGTGCGAGATCGGCGGCATCGTCGCCCTGGCGATCTGGGGCTTCGCGACGTGGCCGTTCCCGTGGAACCTCGTCGTCGGCATCCTCACCCCCGCCGCCGCCATCGTGCTGTGGGCGCTGTTCGTCTCCCCCCGCGCCGTCTTCGCCGTGCACCCCTTCGTGCGCGCCATCGCCGAACTCCTGGTCTACGCCGCAGCGACGGCCGCCCTGTGGTCGCTCGGTCTCACCTGGATCGGCATCGCCTACGCCGTGGTCGCGGTCACGGTGGGCCTGGTCGTCGGACGCCGCCGTTTCGCATGATCGCGTCGGTCGTCGACCTGCTGCGTGAGGCGCTCGGCGACCGGATCGACACGACCGGGGCGATGCTCGAGGCCGTCCGCGCCGACAAGTCGGGTCACGCCGCCGACGGCCGCGCCCTGGCCGTCGTGCACGCCGAGAGCGTCGAGGACGTCCAGGTCGCGCTGCGCATCGCCCATGCGACGGGTACGCCCGTGGTCCCGCGCGGTGCCGGCACCGGGCTCGCGGGAGGCGCGAACGTCGGCACCGGCCGGATCGCGCTCTCGCTCGCGCGGATGAGCCGCATCATCGAGATCCGCCCCGACGACCTGCTCGCCGTCGTGCAACCCGGCATCATCAACGCCGAGCTGAACGCCGAGCTCGCCCGCCACGGGGTGTGGTGGGCGCCCGACCCCGCGAGCCGCGCCATCTCGACCGTCGGCGGCAACATCGCGACCGGTGCGGGCGGGCTGCTGTGCGCGAAGTACGGCGTCGTGCGCGACGCGGTCCTCGGCGTCGACGTCGTCCTCGCCGACGGTGAGCTGGTCCGCCTCGGCCATCGCAGCGTGAAGGGCGTGACCGGCCTCGATCTGACGTCGCTCATGATCGGGTCCGAGGGCACACTCGGGGTCGTCGTGGGGGCGACGCTCAAGCTGCGCCGCCTCGTCGCCGGGCAGCCGCGCACGCTCATCGCATCCTTCAGCGACGTGCGCGCCGCGGCTGCGGGCGCCGCAGCCGTGACCGCATCGGGTGTGCAGCCGGCGATCATGGAGCTCATGGATGCGGCGAGCCTCGCCGCAGTCCACGTGCTCCTCTCCCTGCCCGCGCCCACCGGTGGCGAGAGTCTGCTGACCGTGCAGACCGACGGACCGACGGCCGCAGACGACGCCGCGCTCATCGCGCAGGTGCTCGAGCACGCGGGCGGGCGGGTGCGCCTCGCCGCGCACGAGACGGAGGGCGAGGCGCTGCTTCAGCTGCGGCGCTCGCTGCATCCGGCCATGGAGCGACTCGGCACGACGCTCATCGAGGACGTCTCGGTGCCGCGATCGGCACTGCCTGCGATGTTCGACGAGGTCATGCGTATCGAGCGCGACTACGGACTCACGATCCCCACGGTGGCCCACGCGGGTGACGGGAACCTCCACCCGAACTTCGTCTTCGACGGCCCCGAGGTGCCGGACGTCGTCTGGCGCGCGGCCGACGACCTGTTCCGCTCCGCACTGCGCCTCGGCGGCACACTGACCGGCGAACACGGCATCGGTGTGCTCAAGCGCCGGTGGCTGCGCGACGAACTCGGCGCACGTCAGTGGCAGCTGCAGCGCGACATCAAGCGCGTCTTCGATCCCACCGGCATCCTCAATCCCGGCGTCGTCTTCGCCGACTGATCGCCGTCGTGTCCCCCTCGCCGCAACGATCGAGGGGTGCGATGCGGCACGCGGCACACGGAGGGGTCAGAGCCCCTGCCAGTCGGGCTTTCCCTCCCAGCTGGCGCGGTAGTAGTCCGCCAGGCGCAGACGGGATGCGGCCGCCTCGTCCACCACGACCGTCACATGCGGATGCAGCTGCACCGCGGAGCCGGGGAGCATCGCGGTGACCGGCCCCTCGAGGGCCCCGGCGACCGCATCCGCCTTCTCCTGCCCGAAGGCGAGCAGCACGAGATGCCGGGCCTCGAGGATCGTGCCGAGGCCCTGGGTGATGCAGTGACGCGGCACCTCGGAGGCGGCGGCGAAGAAGCGGGCGTTGTCCTCCCGGGTCTGCGCGGTCAGGGTCTTCACGCGCGTGCGCGATGCGAACGACGAGCCGGGTTCGTTGAACCCGATGTGCCCGTCGGTGCCGATCCCCAGGATCTGCAGGTCGATACCGCCCGCTTCCCGGATCGCACGCTCGTACTCCTCGCCCGCCGTGGCGATGCCCGCCTCACGGCCGTCCGGCACGCGGATGCGGGCCGGGTCCAGGCCCAACGGACCGACCACCTCGCGCGCGATCACCGAGCGGTAGCTCTCGGGGTGCGAGGGATCCAGCCCGACGTACTCGTCGAGCGCGAACCCGCGCACCCGCGAGACGTCGAGGTCCCCGATGCGCTCCCGCAACGCCTCGTACACGGGCAGCGGCGTCGAGCCCGTGGCGAGTCCCAGAACGGTGTCCTCCCGCTTCCGGATCAGCCGGACGATCTCGTCGGCGACGATCGCGCCGCCCTCCTGCTCCGATGCGACGATGACCACTTCAGCCACGTGCGCTCACCTCCTGCTCGATTGCCGTTCCTCCCACGATCGCCGCCCCGACCGCCGCGACCGGCGACCCGGTCGGCAGCACGCGCATCCGGTCCGCGAGCCGCAGCGATCGCAGGAACGGGGATGCGGCGGCGCTGCGCTCCAGTTCGACGCGCACCTCGGGGAGCATGCGATCGGCGAGCGCGGTGAGGCCTCCCCCGATCACGACCCGTTCCACGTCGGCCGTCAGCACCAGGATGCGCACGGCCGCCGCGACCGAGCGCGCAAGATCGCGGCGGATGAGGGTGGCGAGCGCATCGCCCGCGTCCGCGGCGTCGAAGACGTCGCGCACCGGGAGGGCTGCGGGGCGTCCCCAGCGGTCGGCGATCGCCGCTCCCCCGGCGAGCGCCTCGATGCATCCGCGACCCCCGCAGCGGCACGGCGGTCCGGCGGGATCGATACTGATGTGTCCCACCTCGCCGGCTGACCCGCCGGCACCGCGCCAGAGACGCCCGCCGAGCACGATGCCGGCCGCGACGCCGGTACCGAGGTTCAAGAACGCGAGGCTCGCGCCGGGCCGCTCCAGCGCCGCGGCTCCGAGCGCGGCCGCCTTCACATCGTTCTCGACGTGCACGGGCAGTCCCAGCCGAGGCGCAACGGCGGCGGCGACATCGAGGTCGGCGACGCCGAGGTTGAGCGCGTGGGTCACACGACCCGACCCCGGATGCACCTGGCCCGGCATCCCGATCCCGACCGACGAGAACTGCGCGGCGTCGATGCCCGCCATGGCGCCGAGTGCGGCCACGGCATCTGCGACGGTCTCCACCACACCCACCGGCCCCCAGAGCGTCGCGAGCCGCACCGAGGCGAGCACCCGATCCCGGGCGTCGACGACCACCGCATCCGTCTTGGTGCCACCGACGTCGAGCCCGACCCTCATCCCTTCACCGCGCCCGAGACCAGTCCCCCGGTCATGCGGTGCTGCACGATCAGGAAGAACGCGACGACAGGCAACGCCATCAGGGTGGATGCGGCCATGACCACCGACCAGTCGGTGGCCTTCGTCACCTGCACGAACGCGCGCAGCCAGATGGGCAGGGTCTGCGGGTCGGGACGGGTGAGGATGACGAGCGCGAACACGAACTCGTTCCAGGCCTGGATGAACGCGAACACGCCGGTGGCGACGAGCCCCGGGGCGAGCAGGGGGAAGGTGACCCGCCAGAAGGCGCCCGTACGGCTGCAGCCGTCGATCATCGCCGCCTCCTCCAGCTCCGCGGGCACGCCCGCGACGAAGCCGCGCAGCGTCCAGATCGTGAAGGGGAGCACGATCGCGATGTAGACGAGGCTGAGGCCGGCGATCGTGTTGACGAGGGCCCAGCCGTCGAGCACGCGGAAGGTGGAGATGATCATGGCCTCCGCGGGGATCATCTGCACGACGAGGATCGCGACGACGATGCTCTTACGGCTGCGGAACCGGAAGCGCGAGAGCGCGACGGCCGCGAGGAACGCGAACAGCAGCGCCGCGACGAGGGTGATGCCGGTCACCGTCACCGAGGTGCCGAGAGCGCCGAGGAAGCCGCCCTCGCCGAGCGCCGTGGCGTAGTTGCGCAGCGTGAACTGGTCGGGCCAGAAGTGCGGCGCCGCACCGCGCACGGCGGATGCGGGCAGCAGCGACGTGTTGATCATCCAGTACACGGGGAACACCGCGCACACGATCACCACCAGGGCGCAGAGATTCAGCAGGACCCGACCGGTACGGGTGCGTGCGCGCGTGGTCATGCCTCCTCCTGACGAAGCATCGAGCGGATGTAGTAGCCGGAGATCACGAGCATGATCACCACGAGGATGACCGAGATCGCACCGCCGGAGCCGAGGTCGCCCGAGGCCATCGAGACGCTGTAGATGTAGACCCCGATGGTGTTGGTGTCCGCGCGGACGCCTCCGATCGTCTGCAGGGCGTAGATCTGTGCGAACACGCGCAGATCCCAGATGACCTGGAGGATCAGGAGCACGATGAGGATCGAGCGCAGGTACGGGAAGACGATGAGGCGGAAGCGCGAGAAGGCGCCCGCACCGTCCAGCTGGGCGGCCTCGAGGACCTCGTCGGGCACCTGGCCGAGCCCCGCGTAGACGGAGAAGGCCACGAACGGGATCGCGCCCCACGTGATGATGATGGCCGCCACGGCGAAGAAGCTGATCGGGTCGATGAGCCAGCTGTGTCCGGTCCAGTCGCTGCCGGTCAGCTGGGTGAGCGCGTAGTTGACGAGGCCGTACTGGGTGTCGAAGATCCAGCCCCACACGATCGTCGCGGTCAGCGCGGGCATCGCCCAGGCCAGCAGCAGCGCGACCGAGACGGCGGTGCGCATGACGCGGCCGAGCTTCGTCATGAGCAGCGCGACGAGCACGCCGAGCACCATGGTCGCCGCGACGCAGACCACGCACAACGCCACGCTCCGCGCGAGCACCTGCCAGAATCCCGAGTCCGTCAGGACGGCGATGTAGTTGTCGAGCCCGACGAAGGACGGCGGGGCGCCGAAGATCTGCGCCCGGCCGAACTCCTGGAACGACATGACCACCATCTGCACGAGCGGCCAGCCGATGAACACGGCGAGCATGACGAGAGCGGGCGACAGCAGGAGAAGAGGGGTGAGTCCGCGGCGACGGCGACGGCGGCGCCGCGGGGCGGGGGGAGGCCCGGAGACGGCGACGGTGCCGACGGGCAGCTCGGTGGCGACGGCCACGGTGACTCCTTAGAACGGATGCGGCGCGCTCCCCCGGTGGGATGCCCGGTGACGGGCACCCCACGGCGAGCGCAGCGACGAGCCGAGACGGCGGACGAGTCTCGACTCGTCGCTGAGGGGTGGATCAGCCGTTGAGGATGGACTCGATCTGCTCGTCGGCGGCAGCGGCGAGCGAGGCGACGTCGCCTCCGCCGGCGATGTTGACGAACAGGTCCTGCATGATGCCCTTCGCCTCCACATCCGCCCAGTTCGGCGATGCCGGTGTGAGCTTGGCGTTCGCCGCAGCCGACGCGATGACCGACGCGAGCTCGGGCGTCGCGGCAGCGACCTTGTCACCCAGCGACGTCTTCGCGGGCACGAGACCCGCCTCGGCCAGGATCGTCTGGTACTCGTCGCTCAGCATGATCTCCAGTGCCGACTTCGCCAGCTCCGGGTTCTTCGACTTGGCCGCGATGCCGACATTGGAGCCGCCCGCGAAGACCTGCGCCGCCCCGCCCTTGGCGCCGGGAAGAGCGAACTCGCCGGTCGTCTCGGCGACCGCGGTCGCCTGCTTGTCCTCGTCGGCCACGATCGACCAGTACGCCCAGCTGGGCGCGGAGTAGGTCGCGGACTGCTGCGTACGGAAGGGGACCCATCCCTCGGTCTCATCGCCGTCCTTGGGCGCGAGAGACGCCTTCGTCATCAGCTCCTGCACCTGCTCGAGCCCGGCGACCGACTCGGGGCTGGACAGCTGGGCGTCCCAGCTGCCGTCGCTCGCCTGCACGGCCACCTCGCCGCCGTTCTCCCAGATGAAGGGCAGACCGTTGTACCAGTCCTTGCCGGGGAAGTAGACGCCCGAGACACCCGGGAGGGCCGCCGCGAGGGTCACACCGTTCGACACGTACTCGTCGAGGGTCGTGGGCACCGAGACACCCGCTTGCGCGTACTGCGCCGTGTTGTAGAACACGACGCGGGAGCCCGAGTAGTAGGGGGCGGCGTACAGATCGCCGTCCCAGCTGCCCGCCTCGACGAATCCGGGCAGCAGGTCCGAGCCGCCGAGCTCGTCCTTGATGTCGCCCAGGCTCAGCAGTGCTCCGCTCGAGGTGAACGCCGGAGCCTGGGTGTTGCCCATCTCGACCACGTCGGGGCTGTCGTTGGACGACAGGCTCGTGGTGAGCTTGTCGACGAGCCCCGTCCACTGCTGCTCCTCGATGACCAGCGTGGAACCGGGATTCTGATCCTCGAACGTCTTCACGAGATAGTCGCGGGCATCCTGAGGGGTGTCGGTGCCGACGAGCCAGACACGGATCTCCGCGCTGCCGCCGCTCGACGAGCCGCCTCCTGTCCCCGCGCATCCGGCAAGCGCAATCGCCGATGCGCCCATCAGGGCGACGGCTGGGAGGAACTTCTTCATGTGCTGTCCTCTGTTCTTGATGATGAGACCGTGAGTACCGGCGGCACTGACGGGGAGGTGATGTCAGGAGACGCCGAGCGTCGCCGACAGCACCATGACGGCCGCACCGCGCAGGACGATGTCCTGGCCCTGCTCCGTCATCCGCACTCGGACGCCCTCGTGGAAGGGGGCGAGTGTCCGCGTGCGGAGGGCCTCGGCGGTGGCCTGCGCAAGCACACCGCCGAGGAGTTCAGGGGGGCCGGAGAGAACGATCTCCGACAGATCCAGCGCGCCCACGACGGGGGCGAGCGCGATACCGAGCCGCTCCCCCGCATCCCGCAGGACCGTGTCGCGCTCGACGGGGGCGGCCGCATCCGCTCTGGCCGTCAACGCCGGCACGGACAGCCATGCCTCGAGGCAGCCGACCTTGCCGCACGCGCAGAGCGGACCGCCGTCGGTGCCGACGGTGACGTGACCGATCTCACCGGCGGCGAAGCGGCTGCCGCGCATCGGTTGACCGCCCGCGAGCAGGCCCGAGCCGACACCGCTGCCGACCTTCACCAGCAGCACATCGTCGCCGGAGCCGCCGAACGTGTACTCCGCCAGCACGGCGGCGTTGGCGTCGTTGGCGACGAGCACCTCGAGCCCGAGCGCCTCACTCAGCACACCCTCGAGGTCGAATCCGGCCCACCCCATGTTCGGGGCCGTGAGCACGATGCCGCGGTCGTCGATCACGCCGGGAGTGCCGACGCCGATGCCGAGGACGGGAGCCTTCGCCTCGGCCACGAGGCGCTGCGCGAGCGAGATGACGGCGGCCAGGACCTCGGATGCGGCGGCGGGATGCGGGGTCTCGGCGCGCGCGACGATGTCGCCGTCGAGGGTCAGGACCGCACCGATGAAGACGTCGCTGCCGGACAGGTCCAGTCCGATGATGCGGTGACCGGCGCGGTCGACGTCGACGAGCATGGCGGGCTTGCCGGGGCGGCTGCCCTCGCGCATCCCCTTCTCGACCACGAATCCATCGCCGATCAGCTCGGCCACGAGGTCCGAGATCGTGACGCGGGTGAGCCCGGTCTCCCGCGACAGGTCCGCGCGGCTCATTGCGCCGCGGTGGAAGAGCGTCTGCAGCACGAGCGAGCGGTTGTGTCCGCGTGCGTGCTCGGGCAGGACCTTCACTCCGGCGCGCAGGGCGCGTCCGGGCGCGAAGGCGCCGCGAGAGGTCGTGTGGGTGTGCGTGGGCTCCGAGAGGGAAGAGCCGCGCTGCACTTCCGATGCAGTCATGTTTGTTAGTACACCTTACGAACAAACATGATGCAAGCACTCTGCGCGCTCGTCACACGACTGTTACACGAGGCCGTGATCGGAACGTTGTCGGAGATCGGACTCTGACCACGCCTTTATCAGATTTGCTCGCGTACCCTGGGAAGACACAGCACACGATGCACGGGGGTGATGGTGTGACGGATCTGGCAACCGGACCGCACGCACAGAACGACACGGCGGCGGACGACACCGACGCCGGGTCCGGCGACGGCACGACACCCGTGTACGCGTGGGCCCCCGAAGAGCCCAAGCCTCGCAAGCGCCACCTCGGGCTCTGGATCGGCATCCCCTCGGGCGTCCTCGCGGTGGCCGCCGTCACGGCGTCTCTCGTCCTCATCGCGCCCGGCACGGCCGTCGCCGGCGTTCCGATCGGCGGTATGACGGTGGGCGGTGCGGCCGACGCGCTGTCCTCCCGCCTCGCCGGGGCCACCGTCGTGCTGAACACTCCCGACGGCGACGTCACCGTGACCGGTGCCGACCTCGGCGCTTCGATCGATGCGCGCACGATCGCGGAGCGGGCCTTCGACGCCCACCCGCTGTGGAACGTCACGCAATGGAACTCCGAGCCGCTCGTCGCCGACGTGACGCTCGATCCCGCCGTCGCCACCGACGCGCTCCGCGAGGCGGCCCCCGGCGCCTACACCGACCCCACCGATGCGACGGTGACCTTCGACGCGGCGACCGCCTCGTACGTCTCAACGCCGGCGACGGCCGGGGAGGGCATCGACCTCGACCAGGTGCGCACGGCCCTCACCGAGGCGTTCTCCTCGGGAGGGGGGAGCACCACGATCGACGCCTCCATCGTGCCCGTGGACGCCGCCATCACGACCGCGGATGCCGAGACCTCGGTCACCCGGTTGAACGGCATCCTCGACACGATCGGCTTCTACGTCGGCGACGAGCGCACTGTTCCCGTGGACCGCGCACTGGCCGCATCCTGGCTGAAGCTCGGAACCGAAGACGGCAGGCTGACCCTCTCGGCCGATGCCGACGCCATCCAGAAGACCGTCGACACGCTGGCTCCCCTCGTCGACCGCGCGCCCGTCGACGCCACCGTCGTCACCAACGCCGCAGGCGATGTCCTTCGCGACCTCACGCCGGGCGCGGTGGGTCGCACGCTCGGCGACACTTCGCAGGTGGCCGACGACTTCGCCGCTCAGCTCGCCGCCGGCGACGCCGCCTACCAGCTGCCCGTGACAGAGGCCCCCTTCACGACGACCGCCCTCCACCGCTACTCCGACGTGAACCTCAGCACGCAGCGGGCGACCTTCTACGAGAACGGTCAGGTCGTGAACAGCTGGCCGATCTCGTCGGGCCTCGGCGCGAACGCCACGCCGACGGGCGAGTTCACCGTCTTCGCCCACGTGCGCATGCAGGACATGGGCTGCACGCCCACCTCGACCTACTGCACGAAGGATGTCCCGTGGGTCACGTACTTCGCCCCCGACATCGGCTTCCACGGCACGTACTGGCACAACAACTTCGGCAGCCCGATGAGCCACGGCTGCATCAACATGCCGATCGATCAGGCGGCCTGGGCCTACGAGTTCCTGTCCAAGGGGTCAGAGGTCTCGGTCCACTACTGAGTCGCACACACGAAGAAGGGGCCGGATGCATCCGCATCCGGCCCCTTCTTCGTGTGACGTCAGATCGCGTCGATGATGCGGTTCAGGGTCGCGGACGGACGCATGACCTCTTCGACCAGACGCGGGCTCGGGTGGTAGTAGCCGCCGATCTCGACGGGCTTGCCCTGCACCGCGAGCAGCTCGGCGACGATCGTCTCCTCGGCCGCCGCGAGTTCCTGCGCGACCGGCGCGAACGCTCGGGCCAGCTCCGCATCCGCCGACTGCGCGGCGAGCTCCTGCACCCAGTAGAGCGCCAGGTAGAAGTGGCTGCCGCGGTTGTCGATGGTGCCGAGGGCACGACCGGGCGACTTGTCGTTCTCGAGGAAGGTGCCGGTCGCAGCATCCAGCGTGTCCGCGAGCACCTGCGCGCGGACGTTGCCGGTGAAGGTCGCGAAGTGCTCGAAGGACGCGGCGAGAGCGAAGAACTCACCCAGCGAATCCCAGCGCAGGTAGTCCTCGGCCAGCAGCTGCTGCACGTGCTTGGGCGCGGAGCCGCCGGCGCCCGTCTCGAAGAGTCCACCGCCCGCGAGCAGCGGAACGATCGAGAGCATCTTGGCGCTCGTGCCGACCTCGAGGATCGGGAACAGATCCGTCAGGTAGTCGCGCAGGACGTTGCCGGTCACCGAGATGGTGTCCTGCCCCGCGCGCAGGCGCTCGAGCGAGAACAGCGTCGCGTCGGTCGGCGCGAGGATCTCGATCTGCAGACCCTCGGTGTCGTGCTCGGCGAGGTAGGTGCGCACCTTGGCGATGAGCTGGGCATCGTGCGCGCGGCCCTCGTCGAGCCAGAACACGGCGGGCACGCCGGTCGCGCGGGCGCGGGTGACGGCGAGCTTCACCCAGTCGCGCACGGCGATGTCCTTGGTCTGCGTGGCCCGCCAGATGTCGCCGGCCTCGACCGCACTCTCGAGCACGACCTCACCCGCCGAGGTGACGACCTGGACGACACCGGCGGAGGCGATCTCGAACGTCTTGTCGTGGCTGCCGTATTCCTCGGCAGCCTGCGCCATGAGTCCCACGTTCGGGACGGTGCCGATCGTGGCGGGGTCGAGCGGACCGTGCGCGATGACATCCTCGATCACGGCCTGGTAGACGCCGGCGTAGGACGAGTCGGGGATGACCGCGAGCGTGTCGTCCTCGCCGCCGTCCACGCCCCACAGCTTGCCGCCGTTGCGGATGAGCGCCGGCATGGATGCGTCGACGATCACGTCGGAGGGCACGTGCAGGTTCGTGATGCCCTTGTCGGAGTTGACGTACGACAGGCGCGGACCCGACGCGATCGCCTGTTCGAACGCGGCGGCGATCTCGTCGCCCTTCTCCAGACCCGAGAGGCCGGAGAGGATCGCTCCGAGACCGTCGTTGGGCGTGAGCCCCGCGGCCGCGAGCTGGTCGCCGTAGCGGGCGAACACATCGGCGAAGAACGCCTTCACGACGTGGCCGAAGATGATCGGGTCGCTGACCTTCATCATCGTCGCCTTGAGGTGCACCGAGTACAGCACGTCGTCGGCCTTGGCCGTCTCGAGCGTCTCGGCGAGGAAGGCGTCCAGCGCGGCCGCCGACAGGAACGTGGCGTCCACGATCTCGCCCGGGAGCACCTTGAGGCCGGACTTCAGCACGGTCTCGGCGCCCGCCGCATCCACGTGACGGATGGTGAGGGTGTCGTCATCGGGCGAGACCCAGGAGATCTCGTTCGAGCGGAAGTCGTCGTGCCCCAGGGTCGCGACGCGGGTCTTCGAGCCTTCGGCGAACGCCTTGTTGCGGTGCGGGTGCTTGCGCGCGTAGCTCTTCACCGCGCCGGGGGCACGGCGATCGCTGTTGCCCTCGCGGAGCACCGGGTTGACCGCCGAGCCCTTGATCTTGTCGTAGCGCGCGCGGACGCTCTCCTCCTCGACGCCGTTGGGCTCGTCGGGGTAGTCCGGGATGTCATATCCCTGAGCCTGCAGCTCGGCGATGGCCGCCTTGAGCTGCGGGATCGATGCCGAGATGTTCGGCAGCTTGATGATGTTGGCCTCCGGCAGCGTCGCGAGCGCGCCGAGTTCGGCGAGCGCATCGCCTACGAGCTGCTCGGGGGTGAGCTGCTGCGGGAAGGCTGCGAGGATGCGACCGGCGAGCGAGATGTCGCGCGTCGCGATCTCGACCCCCGCCTGGCCGGCGACGGCGCGGACGATGGGAAGGAAGGATGCGGTGGCGAGCGCCGGAGCCTCGTCGGTGTGCGTGTAGATGATCGTGGAATCAGGCACGGATTTGTCTCTCCATAGAGGCGTCGAGGGTCAGCCGCCAGCCTATCGCACCCGGTCCGATTATCTCGATGTCGAGATATCTCCCCCTCGCGCGGCCCGGTTCTCACGGCATCCGCATCGCCGGGTTCACACGGCCCGCATCCCTCCCCGCAGGCGGGCGCCAGGCATTAGCCTGTGACCATGACCGAACTGCGCCTCGAAGAGCTGTCGGCCGCGACGATCGTCGCCGTGAACAACATGTCGCTCAAACCCGGGCAGGAACAGTTCCTCGCCCCTGTCAGCTACGGGGTCGCGGCGACCGTGATCGATCCACGGACCAGCTGGCAGCGCGTCGTCCTCGCGGGCGACGACGTCGTCGGGTTCGTCAGCGCGAACTTCGACGAGCACGAGACGCAGGAGTGGTTCCGCTCCGTCCTGTGGCGCATCAACGTCGACGCCGACGATCAGGGCCAGGGGATCGGACGCTTCGCGATCAAAGGTCTCATGAACGAGGCGCGCGAGCGCGGCATGGATCACGTCGACGTCATCTATGAGGCAGGCGAGGGCGGCCCCGAGGCGTTCTTCCGCCGCGTCGGCTTCGAGCCCGTCGGCGAGACCGAGTTCGGCGAGGTCGTCGCCCGCATCGCGCTCTGACGCGGCCGCGCGGCCGCCGCCGCTTGAGCTCTCTGCTCATCTGAGCTGCCTGCTCGTCGCGCGGTTCTCGGAGCTCCGCGCACTTCTCGGAGGTTTCAGCCCGAAGCCTCCGAGTTCGGCGCCGATCTCCGAGAACAGTGGCACCTCCTCCCCCGCCCGAGCAGCGCGGCGGGTCTGCCACAGACGTCGCTCCACGGCGCAGCAGGGATGCGGACGTCGACGCAGCATGGCGGGATGTCCCTCACTCCTTGGCTCGCCGCACAGGGCGGGCTCGCCCATCGCGCGGTCGCCGCCGAGGCCGGATTCGGCGTGCGCGCCGTCCGCGCCGAGGCGGCCGCCGGCCGCATCCGCATCGTCCGGAGGTCCTGGATCGCCACATCGTCCGCACCGCCGGACCTGCTGGCGGCAGCGCAGGCGGGAGCACGACTGGCGTGCGTCTCGGTCGCTCGGCATCGCGGCTGGTGGCTGCCGCCCCTGCTCGTCGATCGGCCCCACCTGCATCTACGGCCCCACGCCGCATCCGACGGCGTGCCCGCGGATGCGGTCGCCCACTGGAGCATTCCACTCGCCCCACCGGCGGCGCATAGTCTGCTCGAGTCGACCGAGGACGCGCTGCGCCATATCGCACGCTGCCTGTCTCCCGAGGCCGCGCGGGTCGTATGGGAGTCGGCGGTCCGCACGGAAGGGATCTCGCCGGACGCGCTGCGACGGGTGCGCTGGCGTTCCCCCGAGGCCGTCGCGCTCGCGCTCGAGGTCCGCGGCCTTTCCGACTCCGGCCTCGAAACGCAGGTCATCGTGCGGCTGAGTCCTTGGGGCGTACCCATGATGCAGCAGGCGGTCGTGGCGGGCCGCCGCGTCGACATCCTGATCGGCGAGCGCCTGGTCGTGCAGATCGACGGCTACACCCATCACCGTACGTCCGCGCAGCGGGGCAAGGACATCGCCCACGATGCCGAACTGCGCCTGCGCGGGTTCACCGTGCTGCGCTTCGACTATGCGCAGGTGGTGTACGACTGGCCGAGCGTCGAGCGCACGATCGCGCGCGCCATCGCCGCCGGCCTCCACCTCGCTCCTTGACAGCATCCTGGTCTCGGAAATGCGCGCGAATCTCGGAGGTTTACAGCCGCATCCTCCGAGAAACGCGCCGATCTCCGAGAAAGGTGCATGGGAACCACGCGAGTCAGGAGCGCCGGGCGCGGGCACGACGCAGGGCCTTGTCCGCCTCCACCACGACGGCGGGGATCACCGAGAGCGCGAGCGCCAGCAACCACTCGCCGCCGCTCAGGCTCGTCGTCATCAGCAGGTTCTGGGCGAAGCCGACCTCGACGCAGACGACGGTCAGCGCGACGGGGATCCACATCCATTTGAGCGCATCCGCCCATGGCGCCGTGAATCCGGATGCGGGGTCCCGCCGCATCGCCATCCCCGCCAGCACGGAACCCAGACTGATGACGACGAACGTCATCGTGACCGGGACCGACGCTTCGGCGGTGCGCGCCTCGCCCGGCGCCAGCAGGAGCGCGGCCAGCGCGGTGACGAAGATGCTGCCGCCGTACACGAGCCACTGCGTGATGGAGCCGCGGTTCGCGAGCGTCTGACGCACGTCGCGGGGCGGTCGGGACATGATGCCGTCCGGGTCGGGTCCGAACGTGATGGTCAGAACGGGGAAGAACGTGATGAAGGTGCTGAGGAAAATGACCATGAGCGGCGTGAGGGGCACGCCGTTGTTGATGTCGAGGACGCTGGCGGCCAGGAAGAGCAGAACGAGCGAGAACAGCGTCGACATCTGGTACCGGACGTAGCCGACGATCTTCTCGTAGATGCCGCGACCCAGCCGGATCGCCTCGACGAGGGTGCCGAAGTCGTCGTCCGTCAGGATCATGCGCGCCGCCTGCTTCGTGACCTCGCTCCCGGAGCCCATGGCGACACCGATGTCGGCCTGTTTGAGGGCCGCGGCGTCGTTGACCGCGTCGCCGGTCATCGCGACGATCTCACCGCGCTCCTGCAGGAGGCGGGCCACCCGCAGCTTGTCCTCCGGAGTCACACGGCCGAACACGTGCAGCTCGGGCAGACGCGCCGACAGCTCCGCATCGCTCAGCTCGCGCAGCTCCGAGCCGCTGATGGCGCCGGGACCGAGGCCCAGCTCGTCGCCGATCGCGGCCGCCGTGACGGCGTGGTCCCCGGTGATCATGCGCACCTCGATGCCCGCCCCCGCCGCGATCCGCACCGCCTCGATCGCTTCGGGGCGCAGGGGATCGACGATGCCGACGAGTGCCACGAACACGAAGTCGTCCGAGAAGCCCATCGGATCGGCGATCGCCGCCTCCCGCTCGGCGTTCAGGATGCGGTAGCCGAACGCCAGCACGCGCAGCCCCTCGCCCGAAAGCCGGGCGTTGGCCGCGAGGATGTCGTCGCGCGCGTCCGCGATGGGCACGACCCCCTCCGCGGTGAGCGCGTGCGCGCAGCGATCGAGGACCACATCCGGTCCGCCCTTGATGGTCGCGACGAACGCGCTCGCGCCGTCCCACGGCACGTCATGGCAGGTCACCATGAACTTGTACGCCGAGTCGAAGGGCACCTCCGCCACGCGCGGATACAGTCGCCGCGTCTCCTCGGCATCGGCGCCGAGCTTGGCCGCGAGCACCACCAGGGCCGCCTCGGTCGGGTCGCCCACCACCGTGCCCGCATCCGACACCGTCGCGTCGCTGTTGAGGCACAGCCCGTACGCGAGCGCCGTGAAGTCGGGCACCTCGAGGCCCGCGGCATGACGCAGGGCGCCTGCCTTGCGGTAGCCCTCGCCCTCGACCGAAAACCACTGGCCGCGGGCGTAGAGGCGGCGAGCGGTCATCTGGTTGAGCGTCAGCGTTCCGGTCTTGTCGGAGTTGATCGCGGAGGTGGCACCGAGCGTCTCGACATCGCTCAGATTCTTGACGACCGCCCGGTGCTCGGCGAGCTGCTTGGCACCGTACGAGAGCATCACCTGCACGAAGGTCGGCAGCCCGGAGGGGATGGCGGAGACCGCCATGGCGATCCCCACGAGCAGGACCGTCTGGATCGACTCGCCGCGGGCGAATCCCAGCACGATCATGATCGCGACGGCACCCCACGCGATGAGCCCCAGCACCTTCGTGAGCCCGTCCAGCTCCCGTTGCAGAGGGCTCCGCGTGCCGACGACGGCCGTGAGCATCCCCGCGATACGGCCCATCTGGGTCCGCATGCCGGTCTCCGTCACGACCATCACGGCGGTCCCGCGCGTGAGGCTCGTGTTCTGGAAGAGCATGTTCTCGCGGTCACCCAGCGCGACGTCGGCGTCGGCCAGCGTTCCCGCATCCTTCGGCACCGGGGCGCTCTCCCCCGTCAGCGCCGACTCCTGCGTCTCGCAGGTCGCGCTGCGCACGATGCGGCCGTCCGCCGGGACGAGGTCGCCGGCCTCCAGGTGGACGACATCCCCGACGACGACGTCCGTCGCGTCGGTCTGGCGCAGCGTGCCCTGGCGGAGCACCCGCACCTGGGGGATCTGCAGTTGGGAGAGGGCGTCGACGCTGCGACGCGCCGCGAGCTCCTGCCGTGTACCGAGCACCACGTTCAGGCCCACGAGCAACGCCACGACGACGGCGACGGAGGGCTGCGCGATGAGGATGCTGACCACGACGACGCCGATGAGCATGAGGTTCATCGGGTCGGCGAGCTGACGCAGCGCGATGGTCACCGCGCGGGGCGAGGGTGGCGCGGCGATCGCATTGGGGCCGCTCTCGGCCAGTCGCCTGGCCGCCTGCGCGTCCGACAGCCCCTCGCCGATGTCCGTGCCGAGCTCGGCCGCCACACGGTCGGCATCCATCGCCCACCACACTGCGGTTTCGGGCTGCGCGTCCGTCGGTATCTCTGTGCTGCTCATGCCCCACCTCCCCGATCGTGATCATAGCGACGGCGCGGGATGCGGCCACCGCGTCACTCTCGGCGGATGAGCACCCCATTCTCCGGCCGCGGTGCCGCGGCGAGAACCCCGATGCCCCTATCGTGATGCTCATGCCGCGCTTCGACATGGATCCGCACGCCCTCCGCGAGTATCGGCCCGAGGTGCGCGAGCCCGCAGACTTCGACGCCTTCTGGGCCGAGACGATCGCCTCGTCCCGAGCCGCGGGCGAGGAGGTGCGCTACCAACGGGTCGCGTCGCCGTTCACCCTCGTCGACGTCTACGACGTCACCTTCAGCGGCTACGCGGGCGAGCCGGTGCGGGCCTGGCTGACCGTGCCGGCCGGCGCTGACGAGCCGCTCCCCGCGGTCGTCGAGTACAACGGGTACGGCGGAGGACGAGGACTCGCAGGCGAGCGGCTCGGCTGGGCCAACGCCGGCTACGCGCACCTGCTGATGGACACCCGCGGCCAGGGCTCGATGTGGGGAACCGGCGGTGACACCCCCGACCCGCACGGCACCGGCCCGTCGGTCAGCGGCTTCATGACGCGCGGCATCGAGGATCCCGCCCAGTACTACTACCGTCGCGTGTTCACGGATGCGGTGCGCCTGGTGGATGCGGCGCGCACACTCGACATCGTCGACGCCGACCGCGTCGCGGTGTGCGGAGGCAGCCAGGGCGGCGGGATCGCGTTGGCCGCGGGCGCACTGTCCGAGGGACTCGTCGCGGTCATGCCCGATGTACCGTTCCTCTGCCACTTCGAGCGGGCCGTGGGGCTCACGGACGCGGATCCGTACCAGGAGATCGTGCGCTACCTCGCGGTGCACCGCCACACCGAGGAGCGCGTGTTCACCACGCTGTCCTACTTCGACGGGGTGAACATGGCGCGCCGGTCCGAGGCGCCCGCCCTGTTCTCGACGGCGCTGCACGATCAGACGTGCCCGCCCTCGACGGTCTTCGCCGCCCGCAACCACTACGCGGGCGAGGCGGACATCGAGGTCTACCCCCACAACCAGCACGAGGGCGGTCTCATGTACCAGTGGTTCTCCCAGGCGGAGTTCCTCGCCGCACGCGTGTGAGTTCGGGATGCGGCGGGCCGCCGCATCCCGAACCGTCACACGAGCGAGTCGCGCCAGGCGGCGTGCAGGCGCGCGAACGTGCCTGTGCCGCGGATGAGCGCCTCGGGCGCGTCGTCCTCGACGATGCGCCCGTGCTCCATGACGAGCACGCGATCCGCGATCGCGACCGTCGAGAGGCGGTGGGCGATGATGATGGCCGTGCGATCTGCGAGCAGCGTCCCGAGAGCCGACTGGATCTGACGCTCGCTCGGGATGTCGAGCGAGGCGGTCGCCTCGTCGAGGATCAGCACCGCTGGGTTCGCCAGGAAGGCCCGCGCGAATGAGATCAGCTGGCGCTGTCCCGCCGACACGCGGCCGCCGCGCTTGTTCACGTCGGTGTCGTAGCCGTCGGGGAGCGCCTCGATGAACGCGTGTGCGCCGACGGCCATCGCCGCATCCCGCACCTCGTCGAGGGTCGCGTCCGGCTTTCCCAGCGCGATGTTGTCGGCGACCGTGCCGCTGAACAGGTACGCCTCCTGCGTGACCATGACGATCGCGCGGCGCAGATCCGCCGAGCCGAGCGTCCGCAGGTCCACGCCGTCCAGCGTCACGGCACCGCGGGTCGGATCGTAGAAGCGGGAGACGAGCTTGGCCAGCGTGGACTTCCCCGCCCCCGTGGTACCGACCAGGGCGATCGTCTGACCCGCCGGCACATCCAACGAGAAGTCGGGCAGCACGACGCGCCCGTCGCCGTAGCCGAACGCCACGTCGTCGAAACGGATGGCGCCGCGCGGGCGCTCCAGCGCGACGGAATGCACGGGCTCGGGAACCGTGGGCTCCTCCTCCAGAACGCCCGACACCTTCTCCAGTGCCGCTGCCGCCGACTGGTAGGAGTTCAGGAACATCGCCACCTCCTGCAGCGGCGAGAAGAAGTTGCGCACGTACAGCACGGCGGCCAGCAGCACACCGATCTCCAGCGCCCCACCGGCGACACGGATGCCGCCGAAGAGCAGGACCGCTCCGAGACTCAGTGTCGAGATCGCCATCAGCCCGGGCTCGAATGTGCCGAACAGCCGGATGGAGCGCATGTTCACGTCGCGATACTGCTCGCTCAGCTCGCCGAACTCGACGTCGCCGCGCTTCTCCTTGCGGAACGCCTTGACCGCACGGATGCCGGTCATGGTCTCCACGAAGTGCACGATGACCTTCGCGCTGATCACGCGCGACTCGCGGTAGACCATCTGCGAGCGGCGGTAGAACCAGCGCATGAGCAGGCCGAGCGGGATGCCCATGACGATGAGCACGACCCCGCTCTGCCAGTCCAGCAGCAGCAGGGCGATGAGCGTGAAGGCGCCGAACAGCACTCCCGAGACGAGCTCGTTGAGGCCGCCGTCGAGGAGCTCCCGGATCGTGTCGAGGTCGCTCGTCTGCCGGGAGATGATGCGCCCCGACGTGTAGGACTCGTGGAACTCGAGGCTCAGCCGCTGCGTGTGGCGGAAGATGCGGGTGCGGAGGTCCAGCATCACCGCCTGTGTGAGGCGTGCCGCGACCACCGCGTACCACCCGATGAGGGCGGCCCCCAGCAGCCCGGACACGAGATAGACGGCCACCACGCCGATCGTGGGCAGCCAGTCCAGCTCTTCCAGCACCGCCGGCAGCGCGTTGTCGATACCGAATGCGATCAGCGCCGGACCGACCACGCGCAGCGCCGTCGAGACGACGAGCACGACGGCGGCGAGGACGAGCTTGCCGCGCAGCGGCGCGACGAGCGAGCCGAGCAGCCGCATCGAGCGGCGCCGGATCTCCCGGCTCTCGGCGCGGGTGTAGTCGGAGCGGTCTTCGCCGCTCGTTCCCGTGACGGTACTCATCGCACCTCCTCCTTCTCCTGCTCGTCCAGACTCGAGATCACGTGCCGGTAGTGCGCCGAAGAGCGCATCAGCTCGCTGTGCGTGCCCACCGCGGTGACCCGGCCGTCCTCCAGCAGGGCGACGCGGTCCGCGAGCGCAACGGTCGAGGGCCGGTGGGCGACGATGAGGGCGGTCGTGTCGGCCAGCACCCGACGCAGCCCCTCCTCCACGCGTGCCTCCGTGTCGACGTCGAGAGCCGACAGCGGGTCGTCGAGCACGAGCACCGACGGCCGCGCGGCGACCGCACGGGCCAGGGCCAGACGCTGGCGCTGGCCTCCGGAGAGACTCAGCCCCTCCTCCCCGATCACGGTGTCCACGCCGGCGGGCAGACGCTCGACGAACTCGGCCTGGGCGACCTCCAGCGCTTCGCGCAGCACGCGCTCGCCCTCCGGCGAGGCCGCATCCAGGTCGTCGCGTCCGAGCAGCACGTTCTCGCGCACGGAGGAGGAGAAGAGCGTCGCCTCCTCGAACGCCATCGAGATGTGCGTGCGCAGCTCGGCCAGGGTGAGGTCCCTGACATCGACACCGTCCAGCGTCACGCGCCCGCCGGTCACGTCGTACAGACGGGTCGGCAGGGTGGTCAGGGTCGTCTTGCCCGACCCGGTGAGCCCCACGAGCGCCATCGTCTCGCCCGGCTCGAGGGCGAGGTCGATGCCGTCCAGCAGGTCGCGCTGCGCGTCCGGTGCGTCCTG
This sequence comes from Microbacterium binotii, assembly GCF_021398715.1. Taxonomy (NCBI): domain Bacteria; kingdom Bacillati; phylum Actinomycetota; class Actinomycetes; order Micrococcales; family Microbacteriaceae; genus Microbacterium; species Microbacterium binotii. The sequence goes on from NZ_CP090347.1 coordinate 2,550,371, forward strand.
GTAGCGGAAGTGGACGTTCTCGAACACGAGCCGACCCCGCGGGTTCTCGAGCGAGACCGGCGTGGCGGGGTCGTCGATCGTGACCTGCTCGTCGAACACCTCGAACACGCGGTCGGTGGCGGTGCGCGCATCCAGGAGGAAGGAGAAGAGGAAGCCGATCGACTCCATGGGCCAGCGCAGCACCGTCGCCATCGCGAAGAAGGCGAACAGCTGGGCGACCGAGAGCTGGCCGAGCTGAGCGAGCACGATCCCCGCCGCCAGACACAGCGCGAAGGCGATCTCGGGCAGCAGGACGAGCCAGAACCAGATCAGGCCGATGGCTGTGGCCTTGCGCAGCTCGGTCTGGCGCAGCGTCTCGGCCTGGCGCGCGAACTTCGCGAGCGCGTGGGATCCGCGCCCGAACGCCTTCAGCACGCGGATGCCGTGCACGCTCTCCTCGACGGCGGTCGCGAGGTCTCCCGCCTGGTCCTGGCTCTGGCGGGCGAGCACGCCGTACTGCTTCTCGAAGCGGTACCCGGCGTACCAGAGGGGCGCCGAACACAGCAGGAAGATCGTGCCGAGCACCCAGTGCCACTGGAACAGCAGCACCGACCCCAGCGCGATCGTGAGCACGTTGACAACGAGCAGGATGACGCCGAAGGCGAGCCAGCGTCGGATGAGGCTGATGTCCTGCATCATGCGGCTGAGCAGCTGACCCGACTGCCACCGGTCGTGGAAGGCGACGGGGAGTCGTTGCAGACGCGCAGCGAAGCCGGTGCGCAAGGCGTACTCGACCTTGGTCGAGGGCGCGAGCACGAACCAGCGACGCCCCCACACGAGGGCGGCCTCGGCGAGCCCGAGCCCGATGACGGCGAGCGTGCCCCAGAGGATCTGCGTCGGATCGGCGGAGGCGATCGGACCCGCGACGACGCCCTCGAGCACGAGCGGGATCATCAGGGCGACGACGCTGGCGGCGAGCGCGCTGATGGCGCCGAGCACGAGCGGGCGCAGCACGGGACGAACGAACGGCAGGAGCCGCGCGAGGGCGCGAAGCGTGGACGGTTCGGTGGACGAACGAGAGGGTGTGGAACTCATGATCCTCGAAGAGAGCGTGCGACAGCTGTGCCGCAGAAGGACGAGGTCGCGCGCAGAGGTGCGGCGGCTCGGAGAGGGAGAAGGCCGCTCACTGGCGGCGGGCGGCAGCTACGCGAAGCGCGCGGGCACCGCGAGGACGGCGGGGATTACCGCAATGGCGAATGCCTGAGTCATATCGTCCTCCTCGAGTGCACGGATGCCGCGGCGAGTGCGCGCGACAGCCCTCCAGCCTATGCTGTGTGTTCCCTGAGCGCAACGATCAGTTCAGCGTGGACATTCCCACGCGCGGATCAGGCGGCCTCTCGGGCGAGCAGACTGCGTTTGACGTCGACGCCCCACGCGAAGCCGCCCAGCCCGCCGCCGGTGCGGAGCACGCGGTGGCACGGCACGAACAGGGCCGGCGCGTTACGCGCGCAGACGGATGCGGCGGCGCGCACCGCGCGGGGACTGCCCAGCGCCGCGGCGAACTCCGCATACGTGAGAGGCTGCCCCGGCTCGATACGTCGCAGCATCCGCCAGCCGGCGAGCTGCCCCGCGGTGCCCGTCTGGTGCACCTCGACCTCGTCGATGGCCCGCACGTCTCCGCCGTAGTACGCGGCCACCGCATCCAGGGCGTCGACCGCGCCCTCGACGATCCCGACGGGTCGGTCCGCCGCGCGCACGCGGGCGACGATCACCTCGTGGTCGGCGCTCCAGCCGGAGGCGAGGACACGCTGCCGATCGTCGACGAGAGCGGTGAACGCTCCGTCGGGGGTGGCGATGGTGGCGATGTGCGCGGTCATGCGATGCGGCTCTCGTTCGGGAGGTGGGCGGGACGGGGAATCTGCGCGGGCACGGCTGCGACGGCGGCCCAGAGGTGCGCGGTCAGGTAGCTGCGCCAGGGTGCGGCACGGACGGACCAGGCGGTCAGGGCGCGAGGATCCGCGGGGAGCCCGAGCCGGGCGGCGCCCGTGCGCACGGCGACGTCGCCGGGGAGGAACACGTCGGGATCGCCCGTGACCCGCATCCGCACGTAGTCGGCGGTCCACGGTCCGATCCCGGGCATCGCGAGCAAGGCCGTGCGCTGATCGTGGGCGTCACCGCCGGAGTCGAGAACGAGCGAGCCGTCGGCGAGGGCGCCGGCAGCGCCCACGATGGCCCGGATGCGGGCCGCGGGTCCGCGCAGCACCTCCGCGCCGCGCTCGGCGATCACCGCCATGGTCGGGAAGAGCAGGTCGGTGCCTTCGTGGGCGGGCACCCGCTCCCCCAGGTGCTGCGCGAGAGCGGCGAGGGCCGTGCGCGCCGCGGCGACGGTGATCTGCTGGCCGACCATCGCGCGGATGAGCATCTCGTGCGGGTCGGCGGCACCGGGGACGCGGATGCCGGGAAGCGCGGTCACACGCGCAGCGAGCTCGGGATGTGCTGCGAGCGCCTGATCGACGGCGAGCGGATCCGCATCCAGGTCGAACAGCCGACGCACCCTCGTGACCAGTTGCGGCAGGTCGGCGAGCTGTGAAAGGCGGGCGCGGAGGCGTAGCGCGTCTCCGTCGCGGCGCACCTCGAACCACGCGTTTCCGCCGGCCAGGCGCAGGGTCCGCGCGAAGGTCGTCGCCGTGACGGTTTCCACTCCCGGGAGCGCACGGGCCGTCATCCAGCCGAAGATACCGTCGTCGTCGATCGGACGCCGGTGCGCGAGGAGCAGATCGATCTCACCGGGGGTCGCGCGGTTCTCGGACCTCCGGCGCGCGCGCAGCGCGAGCGGTGTCATCCCGAACACCTCGCGGACGGTGTCGTTGAACTGCCGCACGCTCGCGAAGCCGGCGGAGAAGGCGACGTCTGCGGCGGCCAGGTCCGTGCCGACGAGGAGCATCCGCGCCGTGTGGGCACGATGGGCCCGAGCGAGCGCGAGCGGTGGTGCGCCGAGCTCGGCGGTGAGGATGCGGCCGAGCTGCCGCGACGAGTAGCCGAGGCGGCGGGCGAGCCCCGGCACGCCCTCGCGCTCGATGACGCCGTCGGCGATGAGGCGCATGGCGCGCCCGGCGACGTCGCCGCGGAGGTCCCATTCGGGCGATCCGGGCGCGGCCTCGGGCAGGCAGCGCTTGCAGGCGCGGTAGCCCGCCTCGTGGGCGGCTGCGCTCGTCGGGTAGAACGTGACGTTCTCGGCGCGCGGGGTGCGCGCCGGGCAACTGGGACGGCAGTAGATGCCGGTCGTGTGCACCGCGGTGACGAACTGGCCGTCGAAGCGCGCGTCCCGCGCGTCGATCGCGCGGTAGCGCTCGTCGAAGGTCATCGCGGAGGTGGGCACGTCCCCAGCCTGTCATGCCTCCCCGACACCGGCTCGCGGTTTTCGGACACGGCAGCGTGGCCCGTGCCGCCGCGCCCGAGGCGGCGCACCCCGTGCCGCGCGGGGTGGCATCTCTTCCCGCCCGAGGGCAACAGGGCCGGCCACCGGCGGCACACGCACACCCGCGAGGGCGGGGGCGCAAGCGGGGGCCCAGGGTGGACGTGACGGAGTAGCGTCGCAGCATGAGCGAGCAGACCTACGACCTCATCGTCATCGGCGCCGGCCCCGTCGGCGAGAACGTCGCCGACCGCGCCGTGCAGGGCGGGCTCACCGCCGTCATCGTCGAAAGCGAACTCGTCGGCGGTGAATGCTCGTACTGGGCGTGCATGCCCTCGAAGGGACTGCTGCGGGCGGGGGCGGTGCTGCGCGAGGCTCGCGACGTCGACGGCGCGAAGCAGGCCGTGTCTGGATCCCTCGACGTCGCCGGCGTCCTCCGCCGTCGCGACACCCTCACGCACGACTGGAACGACTCCTCGCAGGTCGAGTGGCTCACGGGCGCGGGCATCGACCTCGTGCGCGGCCACGCTCGCCTCGTCGGCGTCAAGCAGGTCGAGGTGGCGGATGCGGAAGGCGCCGTGACCCGCCTGACCGCCCGCCACGCCGTCGCCGTCTGCACGGGCACGGCGGCACTCCTGCCCGACACCCCGGGGCTCGCCGACATCGCTCCGTGGACGAGTCGGGAGGCGACCAGCGCACAGGAGATCCCCGCATCCCTCGCCATCATCGGCGGCGGCGTGGTCGCGGCGGAGATGGCCACGGCGTACGCAGACCTCGGCGCCGAGGTCACGCTCGTCGTGCGGGGTGCGCTGCTGGCCGCCAACGAACCGTTCGCCGGTGATCTCGTCGGCCGCGCCCTCGAGGAGCGGGGCGTGCGCATCCTCCGCCACACGAACGTGGTCTCAGCGCAGCGAGTCGGCGACGAGAAGGAGCTGGAGCTGTCGGACGGCACCCGCATCCGCGCCACCGAAGTGCTCGTGGCGACCGGACGCGTGCCGCGCACCGAGGATCTCGGACTGGATGCGGTGGGCCTGACGCCGGGCGAGTGGCTCTCCGTCGACGACACGATGCTCGTGACCGGGACCGACTGGCTGTACGGGGTCGGCGACGTCAACCACCGCGCCCTGCTCACCCACCAGGGCAAGTACCAGGCGCGCGCCGCGGGCGACGTCATCGCCGCCCGCGCGACCGGCGCCGCCGTCGACGACGCCCCCTGGGGCGCGCACGTCGCAACGGCCGACCACGAGGCCGTCCCCCAGGTGACCTTCACCGACCCGGAGGTGGCGTCCATCGGGTTCACCGAGGCGTCCGCGAAAGCCGCGGGCCGCCGCATCCGCGTGCTGGACTACGACCTCTCGTGGATCGCCGGCGCCGCTACCCGCGCCGACGACTACCGCGGGCAGGCGCGCGCCATCGCCGACGAGGATGCGGGCACGATCATCGGCGCCACGTTCGTCGGCGAGGATGTGGCCGAGCTCCTCCACTCGGCGACGATCGCCGTCGTCGGTCAGGTGCCGATCAGACGCCTCTGGCACGCCGTGCCGTCGTATCCCACGCTCAGCGAGGTGTGGCTGCGGCTGCTCGAGGCCTACGGCCGTCCCAGCGCCTGAACGTCCTCCCGCAGGAGGACAACCGCCCCGCAGGACGATCCGGAAGGGATCGTCCTGCGGGGCGGTGATGTCCTGCGAAAGCGCCGGGACTCAGTGGTAGAAGTGGCGCTCTCCCGTGAAGAACATCGTCACGCCGCGCTCGCGGGCGAGGGCGATCGTCTCGTCGTCGCGCACGGATCCGCCCGGCTGCACGATGGCGGAGACTCCCGCATCCAGCAGGACCTGCGGTCCGTCCGAGAACGGGAAGAAGGCATCGGATGCGGCGACGGAGCCGACCGCCCGGTCGCCCGCCCGCTCGACGGCCAGACGGCACGAGTCGACGCGGTTGACCTGCCCCATCCCGATGCCGACGGTGGCGGAGTTCTTCGCCAGCACGATCGCGTTGGACTTGACGGCGCGGCACGCCTTCCAGGCGAAGATGAGGTTCGTCATCTCCTCGCCGGCCGGGCGCTCGCCCGCGACGAGCTCCCAGTCGGTCGCGACGGACTCGATGTCGTCCGGGAAGCGGTCGGCGTCCTGGAGCAGCAGGCCGCCCGAGACGAGGCGCACGTCCATGCGCTCCTGCTGCCAGTCGGCCGGCAGCTGCAGCACGCGCAGGTTCTTCTTCAGACGGAACAGCTCCAGCGCCTCCGGCTCGAAGGCCGGGGCGACGATCACCTCTGTGAAGATGTCGCGCAGGTTCTCCGCCATCTTCAGCGTGACCGTGCGGTTGGCCGCGATCACACCGCCGAAGGCCGAGACGGGATCGCACTCGTGCGCCCGCAGGTGCGCACTCGCGATCTCGTCGAGCGCGTTGGGCGCCGACACGGCGATGCCGCAGGGATTGGCGTGCTTGATGATCGCCACCGCGGGCTTGACCATGTCGAAAGCGGCGCGCAGTGCCGCATCCGCGTCGACGTAGTTGTTGTACGACATCTCCTTGCCCTGCAGCTGCAGTGCCTGCGCGATGCCGTGCCCGCCGGTGCGGGTGTAGATCGCCGCGCGCTGGTGGGAGTTCTCGCCGTAGCGCAGCGTCGCGAGCCGCTCGGCCTTGATCGTCAGGTGCGCGGGCAGCTGCTCGCCCTCGGCGAGGGTCTCGTCGGCGAACCAGGTCGCGACGGCGCGATCGTAGTTCGCGGTGTGGGCGAAGGCACGCGCCGCGAGCTCCTTGCGCTGAGCGAGCGAGGTGCCGCCGGCGGCGATCGCGTCGATGATCGCGGGGTACGACTCGGGCGAGACGACGATCGCGACGTTCGCGTAGTTCTTCGCCGAGGCGCGCACCATCGCGGGCCCGCCGATGTCGATCTGCTCGACCACGGCGTCGCCGGATGCGCCGGATGCGACCGTCTCGACGAACGGGTAGAGGTTCACGACCACGAGCTCGAAGGGCGAGATGCCGAGATCGGTCAACTGCTCCTCATGGTGCGCGAGGCGGAGGTCCGCGAGCAGACCCGCGTGGACGCCCGGATGCAGGGTCTTCACCCGCCCGTCGAGCGACTCGGGGAATCCGGTCACGCTCGAGACGTCGACGACGTCGTGCCCGGCGTCGCGGATGGTCTGCGCCGTGGAGCCGGTCGAGACGATCTCGACGCCGGCGGCGACCAGCGCTTCGGCCAGACGCAGCAGGTCGGTCTTGTCGCTGACCGAGACGAGCGCGCGGCGGACGGGAACGACATCGCGGTCGCGGTAGAGGGACGGATCGTGGCTGGGCCCGGCCATGGGACTCCTCGGGGTGGGGCGGTTGCGGTGGGTCAGACGGCGGATGCGGCGAGGTCGAGCTCGCCGGTGGCGATGCGGCGAACGACGTCGATGAGCAGACGTCGTTCGACGGGCTTGATGCGTTCGTGGAGCGCGGACTCGTCGTCGCCCGGGTGCACCGCGATGCGCTCTTGGGCGAGGATCGGACCGGTGTCGACGCCGTCGTCGACGACGATGACGCTCGCTCCGGTCTCGGCGGCGCCCGCAGCGATCGCGTCGCGCACGGCGTGGGCGCCGGGGAACTCCGGCAGGTAGGCGGGGTGTGTGTTGATCAGGCGCGGACTCCACGCGGCGACGACCGACGGCGGCAGCAGGCGCATGAGCCCCGAGAGCACGACGAGGTCGGGCTGCCAGACGCGCAGCTGCCGATCGAGCTCCTCCCCCCAGGCCTCGCGCTGGTCGGCGCCCTGCCAGGGGATGACGAAGCTCGGGATGCCGAACTCCTCGGCGTGCGCGAGACCGGAGGCTTCGCGGTCGGCGCCCACCACGATCACGCGGGCCGGGAAATCGGCTTCCGCCGCGGCCTCCAGCAGGGCTCGGAGATTCGAGCCGGTGCCGGAGATGAGAACGGCGACCGTGAGCACCCGCACAGTCTAGTCGCGCGCCGCATCCGCCCGCTCGGCGCCGTCATCCGCGCCTGGGCGCGCGCCCGTCAGCCGCGCGAACACACCCGGCTCGGATGCGGTCGCCGCCGCCTCGTCGACGCGCCGACGTGGCGAGAGCAGCAGGATCGCCGCACCCAGCCCCACCTCGACGCCGATGGCGACGCCCACGGCGACGGCGTCCGGGCCGACGGCCGACAGCCTCCCGGGTCCCATGCTGCCGCTGGCCAGGACCGCCATCAGGGCTGTGGCGAGCCCGGCCAGGGCGGCGATCGACAGCGTGAGCGTCACGAGGATGCCGGTGCTCTCCGCATCCGCCGTCGAGCCGCGCGGGCCGAGGCGGGATCGGGTCGCCCAGCCGGCGACGGCTCCGACCGCGATCGGCAGCAGGGCGAACAGCAGGTACCAGCTGCTGGCCCCCTCCGGCAGCACACCCAGGATGGGAACGCCCGGCAGCACGCCGAGCTGCGTGCCCGCGGGCGAGACGACGCTCCCCGCGCCGAGCCCGACGCCGGGGCCCGCGACGAAGGACAACGCCCAGACGAGCAGGGTCGGCAGGTACAGCAACTGGGCGAGCGCGAGGACCGCGGCGCCGCCCGCATCCAGGTTGCCCGCCTGGGAGAGCGCGACGATGTTCGGAGCGCGCACGATGAGGGCGACACCGAGGACCGCGGCACCCACGGCGACCAGCCCCGTCACGGCGATCGCCCCGCCGCGCACGGCGAGCTCGGGCACCTCCGGCCACGCGCCTCGGGCGCGATCGAGCCGGGCCCGGACGGCGTCGACAGGTCCGTCGTCACCGTCGACCCAGGCCCGGTGGAGAGCGCCCGCGAGCACACCGGCGGCGTAGTACGCGGTGGGATAGCAGATGGCGCGCCAGAGATCGGTGCCGGCAAGCGGCGCCTGCGAGGTGACGGCGATGCCGGCCGCGAGCGCGGCGAACACGAGCGTTCCCGTGAGCGCGCCGCTCCACGGCGCCCCGGCGCGACCGGCGCGGGCTCCCGAGCGCCCGCCGAAGAGCAGGGTGAACGAGGCGAAGGCCAGGGGGGCGAGCGAGAGCGTGAAGCTCGCGAGGGTGGGATCGACGCCCAGCTCGACGACGTAGACGTCGGGAAGTGTGATCGCGACCGGAACCGAGTGCCCGAACTGCCAGATGGTCGCGGCGCTCTGCCAGATCGCGGAGAGATCTCCCGAACCGAACGCGACGAACCAGAAGACCGTCAGCGGGGCGCCTGCGACGGCGAGGCCGACGGCCGCCGCCACGACGGCGTCGAGGGCGGAGAGGAGAAGGACGAGGACGCGTTGCATGGCCCCCTGACCCTACCCAGCGGACCTTTGCGTGACCGTCCCCCACGCCGCCCGCATCTGCCACGGCGCCGCCACATCGCGCAGCGGGCCGCATCCGACTACTCTCGTCGGGTGCACCACCCCCGTACCACCAGCGTCTCGTCCACCTCCCCCGGCCGTCTCGACCGCTTCTTCGGCATCACGGCGCGCGGCGCCACCGTCGGCGGCGAGATCCGCGGCGGCGTCGTCACCTTCGTGGCGATGGCCTACATCGTCCTGCTGAACCCGATCATCCTGTCCGGCGGAACGGATGTGGCAGGCGACACCCTCGGCTTCGCCCAGGTCGCGGCGACCACCGCGCTCACCGCCGGCGCGATGACGATCCTCTTCGGCCTCGTCGCCCGGTTGCCCTTCGCGTTCGCGGCGGGCCTCGGCATCAACTCGTTCCTCGCCGTCAGCGTGGTGGGCGAGGTCACCTGGCCCGAGGCCATGGGTCTGGTGCTCATCAACGGCCTCCTGATCGTGCTGCTGGCCGTGACCGGCCTGCGACGGCTCATCTTCGATGCCGTGCCGATGGCGCTGAAGACCGCCATCACGGTCGGCATCGGTCTGTTCATCGCCTTCATCGGCTTCGTCGACGGCGGACTCGTGCAGAGCACGGGCCTCGCGTCGCCTCCCGTGGGCCTCGGCGTGAACGGCTCGATCGCCACCGTCCCGACGCTCCTGTTCGTGCTCACGCTCGTCACCATCGCGATCCTTCTCGCCCGCAAGGTCAAGGGCGCGATCCTCATCGGTCTCGCGGGCGGCACCGTCGTCGCGGTCATCGTCGAGGCGATCTGGCACCTCGGCGCCCGCGCCGACGGCAACGCCGGCGGATGGGGGCTCAGCGTGCCCGAGATCCCGGCATCTATCTTCAGCCTGCCCGACCTCAGCCTCGTGGGTCAGGTCAGCTTCGGTGCCTTCGACCGCATCGGAGTGCTTGCGGCCGCGATGCTCGTGTTCACCCTGCTGTTCACGAACTTCTTCGACGCGATGGGAACGATGACGGGCCTCTCGCGCGAGGCGAACCTCGCCGATGAGCGAGGCAACTTCCCGCGCCTGCGCTCCGCGCTCGTGGTCGAGGGCATCGGCGCCGTCGCGGGCGGACTGACCTCGTCGTCCTCCAACACGGTGTTCATCGAGTCCGGCACCGGCATCGGCGAGGGCGCCCGCACGGGCCTCGCGAACCTCGTGACCGGTGGGCTCTTCCTGCTGGCCATGTTCGTGACGCCCTTGACCACGATCGTGCCGAGCGAGGTCGCGTCGGCCGCCCTGGTCGCCGTGGGCGCACTCATGATGAGTCAGATCCGCCACGTCGATCTCACCGACGTCTCGGTGCTGATCCCGGTGTTCCTGACGATCACGGTCATGCCGCTGACGTACTCGATCGCCAACGGCATCGGTGCGGGCTTCGTCAGCTGGGTCGTCATCCGCTCGCTGTCGGGCCACGCCCGCCGCATCAGCCCGCTGCTGTGGATCGTCGCCGCCGGCTTCGTCGTGTTCTTCGTACGCGGACCGATCGAGGCGGCCCTCGGCGGCTGAGCCACCACCTTCACGCCGAGCGAGCATCCGTTCGTCGATCGAGCACTCAATGTGGTGCTCACTCGGCGAACGGATGCTCGTTCGCGTGTGTGCGGGCGCTCAGGCCTCGCGCGGCTCCAGCACGAAGATCGCGATCTGACGGTCGGTCTTGGTCTGGTAGACGGCGTAGTCGGGCCACACGGCCACCGCGCGTTCCCACCACAGCTCGCGTTCGTCGCCCTCGAGCTCGCGCGCGGTGTAGTCGCGCTTGACGGCGCCGTCCTGCAGCTCGACGTGCGGATGCTTGCGGATGTTGTTTCCCCAGGCGGGCTCCTCGGGCGCTCCGCCCTTGGAGGCCACGACGAGGTAGTCCCCGTCGTGCTCGACGCGCATGAGCGCAGTCTTGCGCAGGCCACCGCTCTTGGCTCCGACAGTGGTCAGCACGATGATCGGAACACCGCGCAGCTCACCGCCCTCGGCACCGTTGGTGGCTTCGTAGAGCTCGGCTTGCGACCGGGCCCACTCGGACGTGCTCGGCTTGTACTCCCCTGTCAGCGGCATGCGTCCAGGCTACTGCGGCGAGATACGACGAAGGGCGGATGCGGGGCCTCGGCCGCCCGCATCCGCCCTTCGTGAGGGGTCTTACAGAGCCTGGATGATCTCGCGCATGAGGGCGGCGGTCTCGGACGGCGTCTTGCCGACCTTCACGCCCGCGGCCTCGAGCGCTTCCTTCTTGGCCTGCGCGGTGCCCGCGGAGCCCGAGACGATGGCGCCCGCGTGGCCCATGGTCTTGCCCTCGGGCGCCGTGAAGCCTGCGACGTAGCCGACGACGGGCTTCGTGACGTTCGCGCGGATGTAGTCGGCGGCGCGCTCCTCGGCGTCGCCGCCGATCTCGCCGATCATCACGATCGCCTTGGTCTCGGGGTCGGCCTCGAACGCCTCGAGCGCGTCGATGTGGGTCGTGCCGATGATCGGGTCGCCGCCGATGCCGATGGCGGTCGAGAAGCCCAGGTCGCGCAGCTCGAACATCATCTGGTAGGTCAGCGTGCCCGACTTCGACACGAGACCGATCGGGCCCTTGCCGGTGATGTTGGCGGGCGTGATGCCCACGAGCGACTCACCGGGGGTGATGATGCCGGGGCAGTTCGGGCCGATGATGCGGGTCTTGTTGCCCTTCTCGATCGCGTAGGCCCATGCTTCGGCGGAGTCTCCGACCGGCACACCCTCGGTGATGACCACGAGCAGCGGGATCTCGCTGTCGATGGCTTCGATCATGGCGTCCTTCGTGAACGCCGGCGGCACGAAGGCGATGGAGACGTCGGCGCCCGTGGCCTCGATGGCCTCGGCGACGCTCGCGAAGACCGGCAGCTCGACGGGGTTGCCGTCCTTGTCGGTGTGCGAAACGGTCGTGCCGGCCTTGCGTGCGTTGACGCCGCCGACGACCTGGGTGCCCGCCTTCAGCATCAGAGCGGTGTGCTTGGTGCCCTCGCCGCCGGTGATGCCCTGGACGATGACCTTGGAGTCCTTGTTGAGGTAGATCGACATGTCTGTGTCCTTATCCGATGCGGGCGATCAGGCGGCGGCCAGCTCGGCGGCCTTGTCGGCGCCCTCGTCCATGCCTGCGGCGAGGGTCACCAGCGGGTTGTTCGCCGCGGCGAGGATCGCGCGGCCCTCTTCGACCTGGTTGCCGTCCAGGCGCACGACGAGCGGCTTGGTCGCGGTGTCGCCGAGGATCTCGAGCGCCTTGACGATGCCCTCCGCCACGGCGACGCACGAGGTGATGCCGCCGAAGACGTTGACGAAGACGCTCTTGACCTGCGGGTCGCCGAGGATGACGTCCAGGCCCGCCGCCATGACGGTGGCGGAGGCGCCGCCGCCGATGTCGAGGAAGTTCGCGGGCTTCACGCCGCCGTGGTTCTCGCCCGCGTAGGCGACGACATCGAGCGTGGACATGACGAGACCCGCTCCGTTGCCGATGATGCCCACTTGGCCGTCGAGCTTGACGTAGTTGAGGCCCGCAGCCTTGGCCTTTGCCTCGAGCGGGTCTGCCGCATCCTTGTCCTCGAGCTCTTCGTGCTCGGGGTGGCGCACCTCGGTCGCGTTGTCGTCGAGGGTGACCTTGCCGTCGAGGGCGATGATGTTGCCGCCTCCGTCGAGGATGAGGGGGTTCACCTCGACGAGGGTCGCGCCCTCGCCCGTGTAGACGGCGTAGAGCTTGACGAAGACGTCAGCGACCTTCTCGACGAGCTCCTCGGGGAAGTTCGCCGCGCGGGCGATCTCGAGGGCCTTGGTCTTGTCGATGCCGGTGAGCGCGTTGACCTCGATGCGCGCGAGAGCCTCGGGCTTCTCGACGGCGAGCTGCTCGATCTCCATGCCGCCCTCGACGCTGGCCAGCGACAGGTAGGAACGGTTGGAGCGGTCGAGCAGGACCGAGAAGTAGAACTCCTTCTCGATGGATGCGCCCGCGGCGACCATGACGCGCTTGACGACGTGGCCCTTGATGTCGAGGCCGAGGATGGCCTTGGCAGCCTCGTACGCCTCGTCGGGGGTCTTCGCGACCTTGACACCGCCCGCCTTGCCGCGACCGCCCGTCTTGACCTGCGCCTTGACCACCACGACGCCGCCGAGCTTCTCGGCTGCCGCCTTCACCTCCTCGGGGGTGTCCGCGACGATGCCGGCGAGCACCGGCACCTCGTACTTCTCGAAAAGGTCTCGTGCCTGGTACTCGTACAGATCCACTGGGCTTCCTTCGCTGGTCCGAGGGAGGGTGACGCAAAACGTCTCGACGTCGAGATATCGACCAGTCCCCCAGCCTACTCCCCGTGCGCGAGTGCTCCGTTCACGCTTGTGCAGACGACGGCGGCCGCAATCGCCGCAGATCCGACAGCGCGGGACCCTCGATCCGGCGCCCGTCGGGCGAGAAGCGCGAGGCGTGCAGCGGGCAGTCCCACGTGCACTCCGCGTCGTTCCACTTCAGCACGCCTCCCAGATGCGGGCAGACCGCCGAGACCGCGCGGACCTCGCCGTCGACCCTCGAGACACCGACGGGGCGTCCCGCATCCGCACCGACGACGCCCTTCCCCTCCGAGGGGATGCGGGGCGGATGCCGGAGCGCTCCGACCCAGCCCTGGACCGCCTGCCCGCCGACCTTGGCGTTCTCCGCCGCACCTGTGGCGAGGTCAGCCGGCACGGTGATGCGGGTGCCGAGCCTGCGCATCCAGTCGGCGCGCTCGTTCTCGCCGACACCCTCGATCTCCGCCGCGATCCGCAGAGCGGCGGCAGGGCCATTGGTGAGACCCCACTTCGCGTAACCCGTGGCGAAGCGCACCCTGCCGCCGGTGCGAGGCATGACGCCGACGAACGGGATCAGGTTGTGGGAGGTGTAGTCCTGTGCCGACCAGCGGTGGGTCGGCACCGCCTCCGGCACGTGACGCCGCGTCCAGGCGATCAGCTCCGCGATGCGCGCGCGTTCGGATGCGGCGCGCCCGACGGGGTGTCCGCCGCCGCCGACGATGAGCCGCGTCTGCTCCCACCGACCATCGCGCTCGGACACGGTGCGCACCGATCTGCTGGGGGCGTCCGCGGAGAGGAACATGCCCTCCGGGAGGGCCACCTCCTCCGGCACGGCGAAGGCCACGGCGTACGAGCGCATCGCCGACACCTTGGCGAAGTACAGCCCGCGATCGAGCACCGCCGCACCCGTCGCCAGCACGACGCTCTCCGCCGTCATGTCACCGCGGGCCGTGTGCACCGTCGGCCTCCCCGATGTCGAGACCCCCGTCGCCCGCACGCCGGTGTGCAGCGTGCCGCCCGCGGCGAGGAAGGCCGACGCAAGGGCATGCGCGGCCGCATCCGGATCCATCCCCAGCTGGCCGTCCAACGCGACGGCGAAGCGGGCCGGGAACGGCAGGTCGAGCTCATCAGCCGCGGCCCACCGAACCGGCAACCCGGCCTCCCGGGCGGCCTCGAACTCCTCGCGAACCCGGGCACGGCCGGCGTCGTGCTGTGCGTACGTGAAGGCGCTGCGCGCCTCGTACGGCAGGCCCACGCGATCGGCGAACGATCGCAGCCAGAGCTGCCCGTCCTGGTTCGCCTGCACGTACGCGCGCACCAGGGAGGGCGAGTGGTGGGAGCGCAGCGCGGACAGTTGCGTCCCTTGCAGCAGCGACACCTTGCCCGTGTTCGCGCCCGTCGCGAGCCCGGCGACCTCGCGCGCCTCGAGCACCACGACCTCGCGCCCGGACTCGGCGAGCAGCAGCGCCGTCGCGAGCCCGGTGATGCCCGCTCCCACCACGACGATCTCGCGTTCACCGGGGACGAACGGCGTCGCGGGGACGGTGCGAGCGTGCTGCTTCCAGAGGGACTCCATGCGGCGCAGTCAACGCGTCCGGCGCCGGATGTCCGCGGGGCTTGACACGGCGACGGAGTCGACGGGAGGACGCGGGAGCAGGTCTAGGCTTGCTCCGCAGATGAGTGAGACAGCTTCCCCCTCAGCCGCGCGTGACGATGTCGTCGCCGCGGCCCTCGACCTGTTCGCGCGGCAGGGTTTCGAGGCGACCTCGGTGGACCAGATCGCCCAGGCCGCCGGCATCTCGCGCTCCACGTTCTTCCGCCAGTTCGGCGGGAAGGACGACGTCGTCTTCGCCGATCACGAGCTCCTGCTCGACAAGCTGCGCACGTATCTCGCCCGGCCGCACGAGAATCCCTGGGAGGCGGTCTGCGAGGCCTCGATGCAGGTCTACCGTCACTTCGCGGCGGACCCCGAGCTCGCCCGCCGCCGCTACACGGTGGTGCGCGACGTGCCGGCGCTGCGCGACCGCGAGATCGTCACCGTCTTCCGGTACGAGCGGCTCTTCGACGAGTACCTGCGCACGGCGCTTCCCGGCCTCGACCCTCTGGACGCGGTGAGCTTCGCGGCCCTCGTCACCGCCGTGCACAACCACGTGCTCCGCCGGCTGCTGCGCGGACCCAAGAAGGTCCCCGCCTCGGCACTGCGCCGAGCGCTCGACGACTGCCTCGACAAGTTCGGGGTCGGCGAACGGCCCGCGGCCGCCGACGACGACGTCGTGGTGGCCGTCTTCCCCCGCCGCATGCCGGCCGCGGAGGTCGCCCGCCGCCTCCGCGACGACCTGCACTGAGCGTCGCCGCGGCGCGACGCCTGCACGATCCGTGGTCCAGGAGTCCCCTGATGTGTCGGATGCGGCATCCCACCCCGCATCCGCCGTGCACGCGTCACGGCATCCGGCGCGGACCGAGCGCGATTCAGGGCGCGGGCAGCAGCGACAGCCCGTGGAGCAGGTCGCCGCGCGAGGCGGCCGCGCACACGCGCACCCACCCCTCGCCCGAAGCACCGAAGGCGGATCCGGGCGCGAGAGCGACGCGCTGCGTCCGCAGGAACTGCTCCGCCCACGCCCCGACGTCGCCGCCGGTCGCGTGGCGCAGATCGATCCACAGGTAGAACGCGCCGTCGGGCACGCGATAGGCGATGCCCCGCTCGTCGAGCAGCGCGGTCGCCGCATCCAGGTTCTGGCGATAGTGGGCGCGGGCCAGGGTGATGTTGCTCTGGTCGCCGGTGAGCGCTGCCACGCCCGCGCGCTGATCGGGTACGGCCACACACGCGATCATGGCCTCCTGCACCGTCCGGAGGATCTGGTCCATACCGAGCGGGGTGATGAGGAAGCCGACCCGCACCCCCGTCATGGCGTACGACTTCGAGAGGGAGAACACTCCCAGCACCCGGGGCTCGTCGCTCAGCGCGTCGAGCGCCGTCAGGCTCACGTGCGGCTCGCCCCACGTGAGCTCCGCGTAGACCTCGTCGCTGATGATCCACAGGTCACGGCGGCGCGCGAGTTCGAGGATCCCCCGTGCGAGCTCGGCATCGATGACCGTGCCGAGCGGGTTCGACGGCGAGTTCACCACGATCGCCCGCGTCCGCGGGGTGATGAGGGCCTCGATGCGATCGAGCTCGGGCAGGAAGTCGGCCTCCGGGCGCAGCGGGTACGGGACCGGTACCGCGCTCAGCATCCGCGGACTCATCGAGAACGTCGTGTATCCGGGATCAGGCACGAGCACCTCGTCGCCCGGGCCGAGGACCAGGCCCATCGCCTGATGCAGCGCCTGCGTCCCACCCACGGTGACCCAGACCCGTTCCGGCGACAGGGCGGCGCCGTGGTTGGCGGTGAAGCGCTCGGCGAACGCCTTGCGCAGCGCCGGGATGCCGGCATTGGCCACGTAGTCGGTCTCGTCCGCCTCCCACGCGCGCGTGGCCGCATCGATGATGTGCGCCGCCACGGGGACGTCGGGTTCGCCGACCGCGAGCATGGTGACGTCTTCGAGGGTGAGCGCGATCTCGAAGATGCGACGGATGCCGCTGGGAGGAACGGATCGCAGATGGTCGCTGAGGGCCGGCACCCGCTCAGGCTAACGCGTTGCTGCGGCGTACCCGCTTTGTGGAACTGAGTACCAGAATTGGCGAGACAGCGTGCCACGCGGCTATCGTGTGCGCATGACCTCTCTGCCGGGCGACACCGCCGCCGCCTACGACGTGACCGGACGCCTGGACACCGACTACTACGCCGTGTTCGCCGACATCCCCGCCGTCGACCGCGCCGTCTGGGACCGCGCGAAGGGCTACGTCGACGAGGTCGGCGATCGCATGGTCGCCGCCTGGGACGACAGCTCCTACCCGCTGGATCTCGTCGCCCGTCTGGGAGAGCTCGATCTGTTCAACGACGGTATCGAGCACCCCTCCCTCACGCACTTCTCGCCGCTGGCCGCGGGCCTGGTCAACATGGAGGTGTCGCGGGGGGACGGATCGCTCGGCACGGTGATCGCGGTGCAGGGCGGTCTCGCCCTGCGCACCCTCGCCCTGTTCGGCTCCGCCGCGCAGCAGGAGCGGTGGCTCGAGCCGCTTGCGCGGGGCGAGGTGCTGGGCTCCTTCGCCCTGACCGAGCCCGACCACGGATCGGACTCCGTCTCGCTCGAGACCGTCGCCCGGCGTGACGGCGACGACTGGGTCCTGCGCGGCGCGAAGAAGTGGATCGGCAACGGAGCGTCCGGCGGCATCACGTTCGTCTGGGCACGCGTGGACGATGCCGCCGCCGACGAGCACGGCGCGGTGCGCTGCTTCCTGGTCCCGCAAGACACTCCGGGCTACACCGGCACGGTGATCGCCGGGAAGGCGTCGCTGCGCGGCATCCACCAGGCTCACATCGCGCTCGATGACGTGCGCCTGCCGGCGGATGCGGCGCTGCCCGGCACCCGGAGTTTCAAGGACGCGTCGACGGTGCTGTACTCCACCCGCTCCGGCGTGGCGTGGTCGGCACTCGGGCATGCCACGGCCTGCTACGAAGCCGCACTCTCCTACGCGCAGCAGCGCGTGCAGTTCGGCAAGCCCCTCGTGAAGTTCCAGATGGTGCAGGAGCGGCTCACGCAGATGCTCGACGAGCTGACGGCGATGCAGCTCTACTGCCGACGCATGGCGGATCTCGAGACCGCGGGCGCACTGCGGCCGACACAGGCCTCCCTCGCGAAGTATCACAACACCCGCGCCGCGCGCCGCATCGCCCAGACCGCACGCGACCTCATGGGCGGCAACGGCATCCTGCTTGAGAACCGCGTGATCCAGCACATGGCCGACATCGAGGCCATCCACACCTACGAGGGCACCGAGAGCGTGCAGGCCCTGCTGATCGGACGCGACGTCACGGGCACCGGCGCCTTCGTCTGAGCCCCTGCCGCTTCGACACCCGCGCGTCAAGACGCAGGCGCCGGGGGGATGCGGCCGATACGGTCGTCGCATGGGACTGTTCCGCCGCGCACCGCAGGAGGTGACGCTCACCTCCCGGGAGGTCGAGCTCACCGCACACCGGGCTCCGTGGAGCCTCTGGGGAGATGCGTTCGGGCGCCTCGCGATCCGCGGTCTGCAGATCATCGTGATCGTCGCGATCCTGGCCGGAGCCATCTGGGGCATCCGCCAGGTCACGGTCGTCGTCATCCCGCTCATCCTGGCCCTCATCTTCGCGTCGGCCTTCGCGCCGGTCATGACCTGGATGCGGCGCAAGGGCGTGCCCTCGATCCTGGCGACCCTCCTGACGCTGCTCACCGTCGTCGTGCTGCTCACCGGGCTCGGTTGGATCATCGTGTGGGCGGTACGCGACCAGTGGGACGACCTCTCGTCGCAGGCGCAGGGCGGCTTCCAGCAACTGCTCGACTGGGTCCACACGCTGCCGTTCGCCCCGACATCCGCGCAGATCGACGAGTGGATGGGGCAGCTCGGCGACTTCGTCACGAGTGCCCAGTTCGGCAGCGGCGCCCTCGCCGGCGTGAGCGCCGTCGCGAGCTTCGTCACCGGGTTGGTCCTGATGGTCGTGATCCTCTTCTTCTTCCTGAAGGACGGCCCGCGGATGTGGGAATTCCTGCTGCGCCCGTTCCACGGCACGTCCTATGTGCGTGCACGGCGCATCGGCGACAAGTCGGTACAGGTGCTCGGCTCATACGTGCGCGGCACGGCGGCGGTCGCCTTCGTCGATGCCGTCGGCATCCTCATCGGTCTGCTCATCCTGCAGGTGCCCCTCGCCATCCCGCTGGCGGTCCTGGTGTTCCTGCTCGCCTTCATCCCGATCGTCGGCGCCGTGACCGCCGGCGCACTGGCCGCTCTGGTGGCGCTCGTGGCCAACGGACCGGTCATCGCGCTGATCGTCGTGGGCGTCGTGATCGCGGTCAACCAGCTCGAGGGCAACTTCCTGCAGCCGGTGCTCATGGGCAGGTCGATGAAGCTGCACTCGTTCGTCGTCCTGGTCGTGCTGGCCGGCGGCACGGCGATCGGCGGCATCCTCGGCACACTGCTGGCCGTACCGCTGACCGCTGTCGTGTGGGGCATCATCCAGGTCTGGGACGGCCCCGACACCCCGGCGAAGTGGGCGAGACCCAAGAAGCGCGAGCAGCGCGTCGCGGCGGGCGACGCGACGGCCTGAGGAGCGCCCGTGCGGTACGAGATCCCCGCTCCCATGCTCGCCAAGGCGGTCAAGGACGTCCCTGATGCGGCCGGCTGGAGCTTCGAGCCCAAGTGGGACGGCTTCCGAGTGCTCGCCGCGTGGGACGGGGAGAGCGTGGAGCTGGGATCGCGGGGCGCGAAGCCGCTCACCCGTTACTTCCCCGAGCTGGTGGAGGCGCTTCCTCGGGTGCTGCCCGAGCCGTGCCTCATCGACGGCGAGATCGTCATCCCGACCGGCCCCCCGGGCGCGCAGCGGCTGGACTGGGAGGCGCTGAGCCAACGCATCCACCCCGCAGCCTCCCGCGTCACGAAGTTGGCGGACGAGACGCCCGCCCTGCTCATCGCCTTCGACCTGCTGGCTCGCGGCGACCGCGATCTGCGCGACACACCGTTCGCCGAACGTCGCGCCGAGCTCGAGGACCTGTTGGCAGGTGTCGAGCCTCCCGTTCACCTGACCCGGACGACCGCCGATCCCGCGACCGCGCAACGCTGGCTCGCGGAGTTCGAGGGCGCGGGTCTGGACGGCGTCGTCGCCAAGCGCCTCGACGACGCCTACCAGCCGAACAAGCGCACGATGCTGAAGATCAAGCACGCCCGCACCGCCGACGTCGTCGCGCTCGGCTACCGCGTCCACAAGAGCGGCGTCGGCGTGGGCTCGCTGCTGGTGGGGCTCTACGACCACGAGGGACGCCTGCGCAATGTGGGCGGCGTGTCGGCGTTCACGGACGCGCGGCGCCGGGAGCTCGTCGACGAGCTGGCGCCGCTGGTCGAGCGCGACGAGACGGGTGAGGCGGTGACGGGCGAGACCGAGCGGTCGCGATTCGCCGCATCCAAGGACGTGTCGTTCGTGCGGCTGCGCCCGGAGCGGGTGCTCGAGGTGCGCTACGACCAGCTCGAGGGGATGCGGTTCCGCCACACCGTGCAGTTCGAGCGCTGGCGTCCCGACCGCGAAACGTCATCCTGCACCTTCTCGCAACTGGAGCAGGTCTCGGCGTACGACCTCGGCGACGTGCTGGACTGACGGATCACTCCTCCGGACGCGCACGGCTGGGCTGCACCCGCGGCGGCTCTCCGGGCATCTTCGGGAACTCGGGCGGGAAGGGCAGCTCGCCGAGGCCGTCGTCGAGGTCGCGCTGCCACCACTCGAGCAGTGTGTCGATACGTCCGGGATTGCGGGCGATGTGCTCCCACGGGTCGCCGATCTCCGCGAGGCGGCGAGGCACGGTGCGCACGGTGAAGGCGTGGGGGTCGACGGTGGGCAGCTCGTCCCAGGTGATCGGGGTCGCCACCGTCGCATCGGGTAGCGCCCGAGGACTGTATGCGCCGGCCATCGTCCGGTCGCGATTGGTCTGGTTGAAGTCCACGAAGATGCGCTGCCCGCGCTCCTCCTTCCACCAGTTCATCGTCACCCGCTCCGGCGCGCGGCGGGCGAGCTCCCGACCCGCGGCGATCGCGGCGTGGCGCACGTCGAGGAACTCGTGCGTGGGCTCGATCGGGCAGAAGAGGTGGATGCCGCGGTTGCCGCTCGTCTTGATCCAGGAGTCGAGACCGGCCTCCGCGAGCACCTCGCGCATGAGCGGAGCGACGGCGGCCGCATCCGAGAAGTCCGTGCCCGGCTGAGGATCGAGATCGATTCGCAGCTCGACGGGGCGGTCGGGGTCGGCGGCGAGCGAGGCCCACGGGTGGAAGACCACCGTGTTCATCTGCACGGCCCACACCAGTGCCGCGGGCTCGGTGAGCACGACCTGCGGATGGCTGCGCCCGCTGTTGTAGGTGACGGTCACCGCGTCGACGTAGTCCGGGGTGCCCTTGGGCGGGTTCTTCGAGAAGAAGGACTCGCCGTCGATGCCGTCGCGGTAGCGCTCGAGCGACACCGGACGATGTCCGTTCGCACGCAGGAACGGCTCGGACACGGCCAGGATGTAGTCGACGAGGTCGCGCTTGGTGATGCCCGCGGCGGGCCACACCTCGCGGGACGGACTGGAGACGGAGATCTCCCGGTCGCCATCGGGCCCGGGGACGATCACCGTGGTGCGTTCGCTCGCCATGCCCCGACCCTAGGGGCGCAGGCTCGCGCCCCGCATCCCCTTGCGCTTCTCGGCGCGCGTCGCTCGGATGCGGGCGTCAGACGCCGAGGGCGAGCACCGGCGCGAGCTGCGCGCGGCTGAGACGGATCCACGGGCCGGCGGGGTTCACGATGACGCCCGAGATGCCGTCGTCGGAGCGTAGCGCGCGGGCGAGCTGTTCGGGCGTGACCTTCGCCGGCTGGTCTCCGCGGCCGAGAGCGACGAGCTCCAGCGGGTGGGAGAAGAGCTCGAGGATGCGCTCGCCCTCCGTCGTGCGGAGTTCGGCGATGCCGATGCGGTCGCCCTCGCCGCGTCGGGCTGCGACCCAGACGGGCGCGTAGGTGAGCGCGTCGGCGACGTCGCCGGCCGTCTCGTCGGTGCGGTCGGCGGCGAGCAGCGTCTTCACCGCCAGGTGTGGGTCGAGATCGGCGAGGGCCTTCTCGATCAGGGGCTTGGGCAGGATGGCGGAGCCGGGGCGCGACGCGTGGTCGACGGCGATGCCGCCGAATTCGCCCGCGACGATCTGGCGCAGCAGGCTGATGACGGGCTGGGCCAGCGCCGAGGTGGACGCGTCGCCGTCGGCACGCACCGCATCCTGCAACGCGCGGCCGCTGGAGTACACGAGCATGTACTTCTGCTCCTGGTACGTGATCACCGAGGTCGGCAGGTTGTCGCCCTTGGCGAGGAGCTCGCGGGCGTCGCCCTGCACGCGGATGTAGACGTGCCCCTGCAGCAGCTGGCGCGCCACGTTCATGAGCTCGACCGGCTGCGCCTTCTCGGGGAGCGCCGCGAGGGCGTCGCGCAGCAGGACGTTGTCGCGCAGGCCAGGCACGGTCTCGAGGTCTTTCGATGCCTCCGCGGCGGGCGAGGCGAGGTGCGGCGGCCTGGCGGCGGCCATGGCCGAGACGCCCTCGGGCATGGCCGGGGCGGCGTCCGGCGTGCGGTTCTCACCGAAGGTGCTGACCGAGATCGGCACGTGAGGGACGTTCTCGGCCGGCGCGTCCGGCGTCGCCTCGGCCGCAGCGGACGCGGCAGCATCCCGTTCGGGTTCTTCGGAGGGCTTGGGTCGGCGCGAGAAGAGTGCCATCGGGCCAGCCTAACCGCGCGGCGCGGTGCGCGCCGGGGTGTGACTCAGATCTTCTCGATCGGCGCGATCTTGATCAGCAGCTTCTTGGCTCCGGCACTGTCGAAGCGCACGTGCGCGATCCTCTTGGCCCCCTCGCCCGTGACCGCGTCGATGCGTCCCTCTCCGAAGTCCTCGTGCCGGATGCGGTCGCCCGCCGCCAGTTCGAGCTCGCTGTTGTCGCGCACCTTCGCCGGGATCTTGTTCGCGAAGCGCTCGAGCGAGGTCGACTTGGGCAGCAGCGGCGGGTTGTCGTCGCGACGCGAGCCCCACCCGCCGGGGCGTCGGGCGTTGAGGGCTCGCGACTGTGCGCCGCCGCGCGAGTTGACGTCGCCGGGAGACTGGCGCCAGTCGATGAGCTCGGCGGGGATCTCCTGCAGGAAGCGGCTCGGCATCGCTACCGTGACCTCGCCGAACTGCGCGCGGGTCATCGCGAGTGTGAGGTGCAGGAGCTTGCGCGCTCGAGTGACGCCCACGTAGAACAGGCGACGCTCTTCGGCGGGGCCGCCGGGCTCGTTCGCCGAGATGCGGTGCGGGATGAGGTCTTCTTCGACACCGGTGAGGAAGACGGCGTCGAACTCGAGGCCCTTCGCGGTGTGCAGGGTCATGAGCGAAACGGAGCCCGATGCGTCGTCGAGGTCATCGGCGTCGGCGACGAGCGCGACCTCGGTGAGGAAGTCGCTGATCGTGCCCTGCGGGTTGTTGCGGGCGAACTCGCGCGCCACGGCGACGAACTCGTCGAGGTTCTCGAGGCGGGCCTCATCCTGCGGGTCGCGGCTGGCACGCAGCGCGTCCGAGTAGCCGCTCTTGCTCAGCAACAGCGACAGCGCCTCGGCGACGGCGGTGGGCGGCGCATCCTGCCCCTCGGGCAGCAGCAGCGCCGTCGCCTCGGTGAGCACGCGGTCGAGCTGGGTGATCGCCGCCTGGATCTTGGGCCCGACACCCAGCGCCTCCGGCGAGGCGAGCGCCTCACGGAACGTGATCTGGTTGTCCTCCGCGAAGCGCGCGATGGCCGTCTCGGTCACGTCGCCGATGCCGCGACGCGGCTTGTTCAGGATGCGGCGCACCGCCATCTCGTCGGCGGGGTTCGCCACCGCGATCAGGTAGGCGAGCGCGTCCTTGATCTCGGCGCGCTCGTAGAACTTCGTGCCGCCCATGATCTTGTACGGCAGGGCGGAGCGGATGAAGATCTCTTCCAGCGCGCGCGACTGCGAGTTAGTGCGGTAGAAGACGGCGATGTCGGAGTACGCCGTGCCGGCCCGGTGGATCTTCTCGATCTCGTCGGCGACGAACTGCGCTTCGTCGTGCTGCGAGTAGCCGGTGAAGCCGACGATGAGCTCGCCCGCACCCACGTCCGTCCACAGCTTCTTGTCCTGCCGGTCGAAGTTGTTGCGGATGACCGCGTTGGCCGCCGACAGGATGTTCTGCGTCGAGCGGTAGTTCTGCTCGAGCAGCACGACCTTCGCACCGGGGAAGTCGCGCTCGAACTCGCTGATGTTGCGGATGTCGGCGCCGCGGAAGGCGTAGATCGACTGGTCGGAGTCGCCCACCACGGTGAGGGATGCGGCCTCCACCTCCGGGGCTTTGTCGGGCTCGAAGATCATCATGCCGCCCGCGGAATACGACTCCCCCTCGCCCGAGACGGGTCGGGTGAGCTCACGGATGAGCGAGTACTGGGCGTGGTTGGTGTCCTGGTACTCGTCGACGAGGATGTGGCGGAACCGACGGCGGTACGTGTCGGCCACCTGCGGGAACGCGCGGAAGAGGAAGACGGTCTGCGCGATGAGGTCGTCGAAGTCGAACGCGTTGGCCCGGCGCAGGGCGCGCTGGTAGTCGCCGAAGACTTCGACGAACACCCGCTCGGCGGGGTCGCTCATGTTCGCCTGCCGCGCGTAGCCCTCCGCATCCTGCAGCTCGTTCTTGAGCTTGGAGATACGGCTCTGGACCGCGGCGGGGGTGAGACCGAACGCGTCGGCCTCGTGTTCTTTCACGAGCCGCTTGATGAGTGCCCGCGAGTCGCCGGAATCGTAGATCGTGAACGAGCTGGTGAACCCGAACTGCTGCGCCTCACGGCGGAGGATGCGGACACAGGCGGAGTGGAAGGTCGAGATCCACATGCCGCGCGCGCTGTCGCCCACGAGCTGTTCGACGCGCTCGCGCATCTCCCCCGCCGCCTTGTTCGTGAAGGTGATGGCGAGGATCTGGCTCGGCCACGCTTCGCGCGAGCGCAGCAGCGAGGCGATGCGATGGGTGAGTACGCGGGTCTTGCCGGAGCCGGCACCGGCGACGATGAGCAGCGCCGGCCCGCGATAGATGACGGCCTCCCGCTGCGGGCCGTTGAGGCCGGCGAGGAGGTCGGCGTCGGGACGTGCGGAATCGCCGGCGGGGCGAGCGCCGTCACCGCCGATGATGAGGGGCGTGGAGGCGTCGGTCATGTCGCCTCAAGTCTAGGCGCGACCGACGACACCCGCCCGGGTCGGCGGTCGCGCCCGCCCCCCTCTGGCGCTGATGCCGCGACATCTGCACGGCCGATGGTCAGAGGGTCACCACATCCGCCCCCTGCGACCACACCAGCCCCAGCGATCGTGCAGGCGTCGCAGTGTGGCGGTGTGGAGGGCCATGCTGCACCCCGCGGCCTTGTGACGCGGTGACGCACGGGGTCATCTTGCGACATGCACTGGCGCGGGTCGGAACCCCGGGTTAGCGTCGAGACATCGCGGCGATCCGGGTGGTCCCGGGCTCCGGTTCATACCCGGGAGCGTTGCGGGTTCGACTCCCGCCGTCGCGTCTACATCTCTCCGACTGCGGATGCCGCACGCCCCCTCCTCAGCCCTGCCTCCCCTTGAAGCGGGGGTTGAGCTTGTTGATGACGAACACCTTGCCACGCCGACGCACGACCTGGGCGCCGGGCTGGTTCTTCAGGGACTTGAGCGAGGCACGGACTTTCACAGCGACTCCTTATTGATAACGGTTCTCAACAACAGGTTATGCTGGGTGCTCCGCCCGAGCAACTGGAGAGGACCGGCATGGAATCGATCCCTGTCGCCATCACCGGGGTGTGCGCACCCGAACGCCACCTCTTCGCCGAACGTGCCGCCGCGGCTCTCGGCCGCCGCCTGGTCTGGGCCTACGGCGGCCCCCGGCACACGAGCTCGCACCGTCCGCAGGGAATCTGGGCCGGAGGGGGCGATCAGCTCGCCCTCTTCGACTGCGCCACCGACCTCGATCCGCTGCACTTCAGCGGCGCGTTCGACACCCCGCCCGCGCTGGTGTGCGTCATCGACGCGCCGCACATGGTCCAGGACCTGCGCGACGGTTCCACCCTGCGCTCGGACGCCCCGCCCGGCGACGACCGCGGCGACCACGGCGCCCGCGCGCGGCAGGCGGCGGCGTTCATCGAGAGCGCGCACGTCATCGCGTTCGTCAACTGGGAGGGCGTCGAGACGGCGAGGCTCGCGATGCTCATGGCGCTCGCCTCGCATCTGAATCCCCTCGCCCGCATCCGGCTCACGCGCAGCCCGCACGAGGACGTCCGCGCGGCGCTCGCAACGGACACCTCGACCCCCGTCGGTGAGCGCGCCGGATGGGTGCGGATGCTGAACGAGGAACACGATCCGCACATGACGGATCGTCGCGTGACGACCTTCCGCTACGAGCAGCTCCGACCCTTCCACCCGGAGCGCCTCGTGCGCGCCCTCGACGAGGAGATCGACGCGCGCCGGTGGGGACTCGTGCTGCGCTCGGTCGGCTTCTGCCGCCTGGCGACCCGCCAGGGCACGCTCGCGCGCTGGGAGCAGGTCGGCTCCGCCATGTGGCTCGACCCGCTCCACACGCGCGAGGCCTACAGCTGCATCGGGCAGGAGATCGCCGTCACCGGGCTCGATCTGCACGCGGGGGCGGTCGCCCGGGCTCTCGATGACGCCGCCCTGACGGATGCGGAGATGGATGCCGGCCCCGAGGCCTGGGAGCGGTTCGCCGACCCGCTGCCGGCCTGGCCCGTCGAAGCCTGATCAGAGCGCGCGCAGGATGTCTTCCACGCGCTGCTTCGCGTCTCCGAAGAGCATCTGCGTGTTCTCCCGGAAGAAGAGCGGGTTCTCGACGCCCGCGTAGCCGGACGCCATCGAGCGTTTGAAGACGACGACCTGGCGCGCCTCCCAGGCCCGGATCACCGGCATCCCCGCGATGGGGCTCGAGGGGTCTTCGGCCGCCGAGGGGTTCACCGTGTCGTTGGCGCCGATCACGAGCACGACCGAGGTCTGCGCCAGGTCGTCGTTGATCTCGTCCATCTCCAGCACGATGTCGTACGGCACCTTCGCCTCCGCGAGGAGGACGTTCATGTGCCCTGGCAGTCGGCCGGCGACGGGGTGGATGCCGAAGCGCACCTCGACCTCCTTCGCCCGCAGCCGCTCGACCAGTTCGGCGACCGGATACTGTGCCTGCGCGACGGCCATGCCGTAACCCGGCACGATCACGACGCTGTCGGCGTCGGCGAGCATCTCCGCCACCGCCTCCGCATCCGTCTCCCGATGCTCGCCGGCCTGAGCCGCCTGCGCGGATGCGGCCGGCGCGCCGAACCCGCCCGCGATGACGGCCAGCAACGAGCGGTTCATCGCCTTGCACATGAGGAAGGAGAGGTACGCGCCGGAAGACCCCACGAGCGCGCCCGTGATGATCAGCAGATCGTTGTCGAGGAGGAATCCCGCGGCAGCCGCCGCCCAGCCGGAGTAGCTGTTGAGCATCGAGACGACCACCGGCATGTCGCCGCCGCCGATGGAGGCGACGAGGTGCCAGCCCAGCGCCAGGGCGAGCACGGTCACCCCGATCAACAGGCCCAGCGTCGGGGTGACGATGTACCAGATCGTGAGGGCGGCGAACACGATCAGCGCGCCGAGGTTGAGCGCGTTGCGCCCCGGCAGCGCGAGCGGCTTCGAGGGCATCCGACCCGAGAGCTTGAGGTACGCGACGAGGGAGCCGGTGAAGGTGACGCCGCCGATGAACACGCCGACGAAGACCTCGCCGTGATGGATGTCGCGGAGCGCCCCCGTGAGCCCGCCGTCGTGCAGGTGCCCGTTCCAGCCCACGAGCACGGCCGCAAGCCCCACGAAGCTGTGCAGCAGTGCGATGAGCTCCGGCATCCCGGTCATCTCGACCGAGCGGGCGCGCCAGAGTCCGATCGCGGCTCCCACGGCCACCGCGGCGACCAGCAGTGGGAGCCCGAGGGCCGCGGCGCCGGATGCGAAGGCGCCGGTGGTGGCGACGACGACCGTCGCGACCAGCGCGATGGCCATGCCTGCGATACCCGACGCGGCGCCGGCACGCGCGGTCTCGTGACGGCTGAGCCCCGCCAGACTCAGGATGAAGAGGATGGCCGCGACCAGGTAGGCGGCGTTCGCAACGGCGTTCGCGGTCATCGCTCCGCCCCCTTCGAGAACATCGCGAGCATGCGACGGGTGACGGCGAAGCCGCCGAAGACGTTGATGCTGGCCAGCAGCACCGCGATGGCGGCGAGGATCTGCACGATCGGCTCCGGCACCGTCAGCTGCGTGATCGCGCCCACCACGATGATCCCCGAGATGGCGTTCGTCACGCTCATGAGGGGGGTGTGCAGGGCGTGGTGCACCTTGCCGATCACGTAGTAGCCCACGACGATCGACAGCGCGAGCACCGTCATGTGCTGCGGCAGCGGCGCCGGCGCGAAGGTCACGACGGCGAACAGCGCGAGGGCGGCCAGAACGAACAGCAGGAGCTTGCGTCCACGCCGCGGCGGAGGCGGTTCGGCGACGGATGCGGCGGGAGCCGGCGACGCGGCGGGTGCTGCGGACACGGCGACCGGCGGCGGCGGCCAGAGCACATCGCCCCCTGCAGCGACGGTCACCGAACGCTGCACGACATCGTCGAGGTCGAGGACGAGGACGCCGTCCTTGCCCGGCGTGAGCAGCCGCAGCAGGTTGAGCACGTTCGTGCCGTAGAGCTGCGACGACTGCGCGGGCAGTCTTCCCGCCAGGTCGGTGTACCCGAGGATCACGACCCCGTTGTCGGTCACGACACGCTGGTCCGCGACCGAGCCCTCGACGTTGCCGCCGTGCCCTGCCGCCATGTCGACGATCACGCTACCGGGCCGCATCCGCGCGACATCCTCCGCCGTGATCAGCCGCGGCGCGGCGCGCCCCGGGATGAGCGCCGTGGTGATGACGATGTCGACCTCGGCCGTCTGCGCGCTGTAGAGCTGGGCGGCGGCGTGGTCGTACTCCTCGCTCGTCGCGCGCGCGTAGCCGTCGCTCGAGACGGTCTGGGCGGGCACCGTCACCGGGAGATACTCGCCGCCGATCGAGCGCACCTGGTCGGCGACCTCGGGGCGCGGGTCGGTCGCGCGCACGATCGCGCCGAGGCTGGATGCGGTGCCGATGGCCGCGAGGCCCGCGACGCCCGCGCCTGCGACGAGCACCTTGGCCGGCGGCACCTTGCCCGCGGCGGTGACCTGACCGGTGAAGAAACGACCGAACTCGTTCGCCGCCTCGACCACGGCCCGGTAGCCGGAGATGTTGGCCATCGAGCTGAGGACGTCCATCGACTGGGCGCGCGAGATGCGGGGGATCGCGTCCATCGCCAGCGCCGTCACGCCGTGCGCCGCCAGCCGGTCCACCAGATCGGGGTTCATGGCGGGAGCGAGCTGGGTGATGAGCACCACACCCGCACGCAGCCGGGCGATCTCGTCCGCGCTCGGCACGTCCACACCGAGCACGATGTCGGCACCCCAGGCTTCAGCCGTATCGCCGATCGTCGCCCCCGCGTCACGGTAGGACGTGTCGGGGAACGCCGCACGCGCGCCGGCTTCCGATTCGACGACGACGTCGTAGCCGAGGGCGATCAGCTTGCCGACGGTCTGCGGCGTGGCGGCGACGCGGTTCTCACCCTCGCCCTCCGAGACGATGCCGATGCGGGTCATGGAGCGACTCCTCGTGCGGGGCGGGGCGGTGGGGGCGCGGCGTGCCGCTGCTCTCATCCGAGCACGCCGAGCCCCGTCCGCACCAGCGCGACGACCGTGCGAAATCCGTCGCGGTCAGTGCACGCGGGCCGCTCGCGGCCGGAACAGCGCCACGAGGACGACCATCACGACGAGCTCGACGAGGGTCTGCGTCACGACCACCAGTGGCGCGAGCGACAGGGATGCGGGCAGCGCCAGCGCGAGCGGAAGGACCACGAGGGAGTTGCGCGTCACCCCGCTGAACGTCGTCGCGATCCGTTCGGGTCGCCGCATCCGAGCGATCTTCGCCACGAGCAGCCCCAGGACGGCGGTGATGGCGGCGAACGCGACGAACAGCGGCACGAGGGCCGCGAGGCTGGCGAGGCGCTCCCCCACCGCGTGCACCTGCGAGCCCACGACGACCGCGAGCACGAGCATCATCAGCGGGACCATCGCACCGAGCACACCGGTCTCGAGGATGCGGACGGGTCGCAGCCTGCGCGCGAGCAGCTGGGTGAGGGCGGCGAGCGCGAGCGGCAGCACGATGAGCAACAGGAACGCCTCGACGAACGGGCCGGGCTCGATCCCGCCGACGAGCTCGGGGCCCGCCATGACCCAGAGATAGCCCGGCAGCAGCACGAGCTGCGCGAGCATGAGCAGCGGCGTCGCGGCCAGCAGGCGTTCCCGCGCCCCGCCGGCCAGGTGGGCGAACACGATCACGTAGTCCACGCAGGGGGTCAGCAGCACGAGAAGCACTCCCGCGAGCAGGGCCGCCTCGTGCGCCACGACGCGCGACAGGGCGAAGACGACGATCGGTACGAGCACGAAGTTCAGCACGAGCACCGCGGCGAGAAAGCGCCCGTCGCGCAGCGCCCGTCCGATGCGGGCGAACGGCACCGCGAGGAACGTGGCGTACAGGAGGACCCCCAGCGCGGGCGTGATGGCCGCTTCGAGCGTCGGGGCGATCGCGGGCGCCGTCAGCCCGACGACGACGCCGAGAGCGATGGCGGCCAGATAGAGCACGACCTGGCGGCGCTCCGCCCACTCACCCCATCCGCGCACGACTCCAGCCTGCCGCATCCGCGCGGACGAACGTCGCTCAGGCGACGCGCGTGCCCGGGGGCAGCGACCGCGCCGGCGTCCGCGTGCGGCGGTAGCCGCCCCAGAACAGCAGGCCCGCGACCACAAGTTGCACGCCGAGACCCACGAACCAGCTGGGAGCGAGACCCGCGGTCTGCTCCTCGGTGCTCGGGTAGGGCCGCTCGGGGTTCTCGCAGCCGTCGTTGCGCACCTCGGTCTCCGGCGGGATCTGGGCCATCCGGACGCTCGAGGCGATCTGGCCGAAGAGGTCCCGCGGATACCCGTTGCGGTCGTACACCGTCGGGGTCGCGTCGGCGATCACGACGAACGGGTTGGCGGCGAGAACCCACCACACCCGATCGAAGCGCGGCACCTCGGTCGTGTACGTCTCCCACGGGCTGCACGAGACGACCCCGCCGCTCATGTCGTACTCCGAGCCCCATCGGGATGAGGTGGTCACCTCGGTGCGCGAGGAGATGCCGCCGAGGCCGAACACGATGAGCGTGCCCACCACGAAGGCGGCCATGACCAGGTAGGTCGACGCGACGGAGAACAGCGGACGCGCCAGCAGCGCACTCAGTCCCACGCCGATCGCGGCGAAGATCGCGATCTCCAGGATCAGCACCAGCAGCGACACCGCGAGGGATGCGGGCGCGACGCCGCCGGCGACGGTCGCCGCGATCAGGAACGGCACGGCGACGGCGAGGAACGCGAGGCCGGTGATCCAGGCGGCGAGGAGCTTTCCGAACACGATCTCGGCCGTGGTGGCCCGCGTCACCTGGACGGCGGCGAGTGTCGCCGATTCCCGGTCGCCGTTCACCGCGTTGCCCGCGACCGTCGGGGCGACCAGCAGCACCAGGAGCATGACCATGTAGACGATGACCGAGTAGATCGCACCGCCCGGTCCGTCGCTGCCCGACCACATCCCGAAGGCCAGGAAAGAGAGGACGGTCACGCCGAGCAGGATCACGGCGAAGACGCCCAGCAGCACGTACCAGGCCACCGACCGCACCCGCTGGGTCAGCTCCAGGACGGTGATCGTCCACAGTCTCGACGCGTTCATGCGTCCTCCTCCTCGGATGCGGGGCGGCCACTCGCCGGGCCGGAGAGATCCATGAACGCCTGCTCGAGGCGGCCGACCGCCGGGGCGAACTCGGTCACGGCGATGCCGGCATCCAGGATCGCCCGGAGCCCGTGGGCGGCCTCCGCCTCTCCGGCGAAGCCGACGACGAAGGCGTCCCGGTCTCGACCGATGTCCTGTGGGCGACGCCCGAGCGCCGCGGCGAACGCGACGGGTGTCGGCGGCTCCCCCCACACGCGCAGCCGCCACGGACGCACCGCCGCCGATGCGGTCGGCGCGGCGACGGAGGTACCGTCGCGGAGGAAGACGGCGTCGTCGACGAGTTCCTCGAGTTCGGCCAGGACGTGGCTCGAAACGAGCACGGTGCGTCCCGCAGCGGCGAAACCGCGCAGCAGCCGGCGCAGATCGATGCGCGCCTGCGGATCCAATCCGGATGCCGGCTCGTCCAACAGGAGCACCTGCGGGTCGTGCACCAGGGCGCGGGCGAGACCGAGGCGCTGCTTCTGCCCGCGCGAGAGCACACGGGCCGGTGCGCCCGCGAGCGGCCGGAGACCGACGTGGTCGAGGAGGGCGTCGGCGCGCGCGCCCGCATCCGCCTTCGTCATCCCGTAGAGGCGCCCGGTCATGACGAGCGTCTCGCGCGCCGTCAGCGCACCCCACGCGCCCAGCGCGTCCGGCATCCAGCCGAGGACGCTCCGCGCCGCCGCCGGATCCTCTACGGGGTCGATGCCGTGGATGCTGATCGTGCCGGAATCGGGGCGCAACAGCGACGCGAGCATGAGCAGCAGCGTGGTCTTGCCCGCTCCGTTCGGTCCGACGAGCCCGGTCACGCGCCCCGGCTCGGCGACGAACGTGGCACCCCTCACCGCCTGCACGGAACCGAAGGAACGGGTGACGTCACTCGCGACGATGCCGGTCGAGGTCATGGTTCGACACTAGGGGGCGGTCGGAGCCGCCCGCACGGGTGTCAGCGAAAGAAGGCGACTCCGAGATCGGCGTGATCGACGAAGACCCCGTCGAGCCCCGCCTCGCGCAGCAGGTCCCACTCGCCCTCGTAGTCGCCGAAACGCGCCGGGTCGCTGCCGACGCGGAACTGCCGCGACAGGAAGCGGTTCTCCGGTCGAGCCGTCCAGGTGAACACTCGCAGACCGCGTTCCTGGGCCTCGGACACCACGGAGGCGGGACGCGTGATGCGACCCAGGGCGTTGGGCACGAGGATCAGCTTCTTGTCGAGGCTGATGCCGTCGAACCTGCCCACGAGCGCGTCGAGTCCGCGCGGCGAGACGATGTCGCGGTAGGTCGGCGCGTCCGCGCCGAGGGCGACGAGCAGGTCGACGGGCGAGCCCTCTGCCTCGATCAGGTGGATGTAGGTGCCGGGAACACCGCGTTCGCGGAGCGTGGTGAGCACGGTCGGCTCGAAGGACTCGAAGGTCAGGGGCGCTCCTGCATCCAGCCACCCCGCCTGTGCGAGGTCGCGTTCGAGGAGCGGAACGAGATCGAGCCCGATCGCCTGGAAGTAGGCGGCGTGCTTGATCTCCAAGACGAGGCCGATCGGGCGCGCCGCCGCGCCGATGATCTCGAGCAGGTCGACCAGCCGCAGGATCGGCTCCGAGTCGTCGTGCCTCGCGCTCAGCGGTCGGATGCGGGGCAGTCGCTCACGACAGCGCAGGGTGGACAGCTCGTCCCACGTGAAGTCCTCGGTGAACCAGCCGGTCATCGAGTGGCCGGCGAACTGCTTCGTGCGCTTCAGGTGGGCGAACTCGGCTCGGTCGGCGACGTCCGTGGTGTCGGAGATCTCGTTCTCGTGCCGGATCACCAGCACGCCGTCGCGCGTGGCGACCACATCCGGCTCCAGCGCGTCGACGCCCTGCACGATGGCGAGCTCGTAGGACGAACGGGTGTGCTCGGGCAGATAGCCGGGCGCACCGCGGTGGCCGATCACGAGAGGAGACATCGCGCCCAGGCTAACGGCATCCGCTCGACGCGCATGCCGACAGCGACGTGCTCGTGTCCGGCTCAGAGTTCACTCACAGCGATACCCTCCCCGCCCGCGGAAACACTGGGATATCGTGGGTGCTGCGGCACCGTGCCGCCACCTGACACTGGAGTGTGACCCTGCCGATGGCTTCGTCCAACCCCGCGTTCAACAACCCTGCATTCCAGGACCCGCGTGCCGTGAAGAGCTACCCCGGGGGCTCCAACGCGGCGGGGATCGGTCTGACCCCGCCCCCCGCGTCGACGGTGACGCCCGGTCAGCAGGCCGGCCTCGAGGGCGCGTTCGCCGCCCCGCCGGCCGGTGCCGCCGACACCGGACGCATGACGGTCGAGGACACCGTCCACAAGACGGCGGCGCTTTTCGCCGTGCTCCTGATCGGCGCCGTGGCCGGCTGGTTCGTCACTCTCGGCGGCACGCTGCTGCCGCGTGAGGCCACCACGCTCGTCGTCGCGCCGATGATCATCGGCGCCCTCGTCGGCTTCGTGCTCTCGCTCGTGGTGATCTTCGGCTCGCGCAAGAAGGTGCGCCCCGCGCTCATCTTCGCGTACGCCGCGTTCGAGGGAATCTTCGTCGGCGCGATCTCGGCGTTCTTCGAGGTGCAGTGGCCCGGCATCGTCATCCAGGCGACCCTCGCGACGGTCGCCGTCGTCGGCGTGACCCTGGCCCTCTTCGCGAGCGGCAAGATCCGCGCCTCCAAGCGCGCCACCAAGATCTTCCTGATCGCGATGGTCGGCTACCTCGTGTTCAGCCTGCTGAACGTCGTGCTGATGCTCTTCGGCGTCTTCCCCGCGGGCCAGATGTTCGGCCTGCGCAGCCAGGAGGTCTTCGGTGTTCCGCTCGGTCTGATCCTCGGCGTCTTCGTCGTGATCCTCGCCGCCTACTCGCTGGTGCTCGACTTCGACTCGATCCAGCAGGGCGTGCGCAACGGCGCTCCCCGCCAGTTCGCCTGGATGGGCGGGTTCGGCATCATGGTGACGGTCGTCTGGCTGTACCTGGAGATCCTGCGCATGATCGCGATCCTCCGAGGCAACAACTAACGCTTCCGCGCATCGAAGGGCCGTCCCTCGGGGCGGCCCTTCGTCGTCGCGGGCGGAAGTCCCCCGCCCTGCCGCGCCCGCCCGCCCACCCGGCCCGGCCCGGCCCGGCCCGGCCCGGCCCGGGAACCTTCCCCTGTCGCAGATCGCGCCTCCCGCCTCGATCTGTGACAGGGGAACGGGCGATGACCCGGCTCGCCTGTCCCAGATCGCGCCGCGCGCGTCGATCTGTGACGGGCGAGGCGGGGTGTGGGAGCCCGCGGAGGGCGCCGCGACGACCGGGACGGGTCAGCGCGTCGCGAGGATGCGGCGGACGAGGGCGGCGAGGTCGTCGCGGATGCGGGAGGGTGCGAAGTCGGCGGCACGCTCGAGCGCGATCCGCGCCGCGCGCTCGCGTGCGCCCGGGTTCTGCAGCAGCTCGACGACCGCATCCGCGAACGCGCTCTCGTCGCCGTCGGGTACGAGCACGCCGCCACCCGTGGCGAGCTGGTCGCGCGGACCGTAACGCACGTCGTACGACACCACCGGAACCCCGCGGCTCATGGCCTCGAGCGCCGCGAGTCCCTGCCCCTCGAACGCCGTCGTCTGCACCATGAGCGCCGCGCCGTCGAACAGCGCCGGACCCGCATCGCTGCGTCCCTCGAGCGTGACGGATGCGGCCAGCCCGCGCTCATCGATCAGGCGCTGCAGATCGTCGCGGAGCGCCCCGTCCCCCCAGATCTCGAGCCGCGCATCCGGTACGGCGGCGATCACGCGACTCCATGCCCGGATGGCGTGATCGATGCGCTTGCCCGGGGCGAGACGCCCGAGCAGGACGACGCGGTGCGGGTCGGTCGGTGCCGGCTCATCGACGGCGGAAGGCGCCGCGTTCGGCAGCACGGTCGCCCCCGGATGCGCGCCGAACCGCGCTTCGGCATCGGCGCGCTGCTGCGCGGTCGGCCAGAGAACAGCGTCGAAACGATGCGCGACGGCGAACCACCGGCGCCAGAGATCGTTGACCGGTGCACCCGGACCGTAGGGCGAGGAGAGGTGCGTGGTGTGGATCGTGTGGACGATTCTGACCCCGTGCGGCGGATCCGCCGCGAGCAGTTCGCCGAGCTGACGCGACTCGCAGACCAGGACGATCGGCTGCGCGAGCCCGGCGACCACGTGGGCGAGCCACGCGAGGTAGAGCCCGCCGAACCCCGACAGGATGCGGTCGCCGTCGGGCGCGTGCACGACGACCGCGGCCTTCGTGAGGTGCCAGTCGGAGTCGCCGGCGATCACCGGCAGCGCGAGGAGCGGCCGGCCCGCCGCATCCGGGATCTCTCGGTACGCGACACCGGGTGTGGACGCCCCCGGTGTCGCGGCGTCGAACAGCCACCGGGGATCGGCTGCGGCGTCGTCGAAGAGGTTGCGGAACGCATCGACGGATGCGGCGGCGCCGACGGCGACGAACGCCTCTCGGTGAGCCGCGTGGTCGGTCGGCGTTCCGGGGTCGACACTGAGCAGGTGGACCCGGGCTCCCGCGTCGGCGAGGAGCCGCGCGCGCTGGAGCGTCGCGACCGTGTAGCCGCCGTCGAGTCCGGGGATCAGCCGCGACGTGAGCACGAGCGCGGTCACGCCCTCGAGCGGTACCGCGTCACCCCCGACCGCCTCGTTCACCGCCCGAACGCTCCGAACAGCCTGCTCAAGGGGGTGCGGGACGCCGAAGCGGAGCCGATGACCGGCCCCGAACTCACTCCCACTCGATGGTCCCCGGGGGCTTCGACGTGACGTCGAGAACCACGCGGTTGACGTCGCGCACCTCGTTCGTGATCCGGTTCGAGATCTTCGACAGGACGTCGTACGGCAGACGCGTCCAGTCCGCCGTCATCGCGTCCTCGCTGGAGACGGGGCGCAGCACGATCGGATGCCCATACGTGCGTCCGTCGCCCTGGACACCGACCGAGCGCACGTCGGCCAGCAGCACGACCGGGCACTGCCAGATCTCGCCGTCCAGCCCCGCCTTGGTCAGCTCCGCACGCGCGATGGCGTCGGCGTCCCGCAGAATCTCGAGACGGTCAGCGGTGACCTCACCCACGATGCGGATGCCGAGGCCGGGGCCCGGAAAGGGCTGGCGTGCCACGATCGCCTCCGGGAGGCCGAGATCGCGGCCGATCTGGCGCACCTCGTCCTTGAACAGCGTGCGCAACGGCTCGATGAGCTCGAACTGCAGGTCTTCGGGCAGACCGCCCACGTTGTGGTGGCTCTTGATGTTGGCCGTGCCCGCCCCACCGCCCGACTCCACGACGTCGGGGTAGAGCGTGCCCTGCACGAGGAAGCGGATCGGCTCACCATCGGCCGCCGCCTCGGCGACGAGGTCACGCTCGGCCGCCTCGAAAGCGCGGATGAACTCGCGCCCGATGATCTTCCGCTTCTGCTCGGGGTCGCTCACGCCCTCGAGGGCGGAAAGGAACTGTTCGCGCGCGTCGATGGTGATCAGGCGCACACCGGTCGAGGCGACGTAGTCGTTCTCGACCTGCTCGCGCTCGCCCTTTCGCAGCAGTCCGTGATCGACGAAGATCGCCGTGAGCTTGTCGCCCACGGCCTTGTGCACGAGCGCCGTCGACACCGCGGAGTCGACACCGCCGGACAGCGCCGAGATGACCCGGCCCTCGCCGACCTGCGCGCGGATCTTCTCGACCTGCTCGGCGATGACGTTGCCGCTGTTCCAGTCGGCACCCAGGCCCGCGGCCTTGTGGAGGAAGTTCTCGAGCACGGTCTGGCCGAAATCGGAGTGCTTGACCTCGGGGTGCCACTGCACGCCGTAGAAGCGACGCTCATCGTTCGCGAAGGCGGCGACCGGCGTCGCCGCGGTGCGCGCGAGCACGTCGAAGCCCTCGGGCGCACGGGAGACCTGGTCGCCGTGGCTCATCCAGACGTTCTGCTCGGCCGGGGTGCCGTCGAGCAGCGTCCCCTCGGTGACGATCGTCGCGTCGGTCGCGCCGTACTCGCGCAGCCCCGTGTTCGCAACCTCGCCGCCGAGCGCCTGCGCCATGACCTGGAAGCCGTAGCAGATGCCGAGCGTGGGGACACCGAGATCGAAGACCTCCGTGTCCAGCGCCGGCGCGCCGTCCTCGTACACCGACGACGGCCCACCGGAGAGGATGATGCCCACCGGGTTCTTCGCCGCGATGTCGGCGGCGGATGCGGTGTGCGGCACGATCTCGCTGTAGACGCCGGCTTCGCGCACGCGGCGGGCGATCAACTGCGCGTACTGGGCGCCGAAGTCGACGACCAGGACGGGGCGCTGGGAGGTATCGGTCTGCTCGGTCAACGGCTGCTCTCTGTCGCGTCGGCGGATGCGGGATGAGCCTCGGCGGCTTCACGGACCGCGAGGTAGCGCTTGACGTCACGGGCGACGATCGCCTCCATGACGAAGGAGAGGAAGGGCACGACGCCGCCCGCGGCGAGCAGCAGCAGACGCCAGAGCGGCCACCGCATGAGGCTCCACACTCTGAAGCAGGCGATGAGGTAGACGACGTAGAACCAGCCGTGCACGATGAGGATGCCGAGCGACAGATTGACGCCGTCGCCGGTGGAGATCAGGTCGCCCTCGGGACCCGGCACGACCGGCGCGAACCACAGGAATCCGCCCGATCCGCCGAGGAAGAGCTCGACCGCGAGAGACGGCGTGTACTTCAGGATCATCTCGGTGACCAGCAGGAGCAGGCCGATGCCGGTGATCACGGAGCAGATCTGGTAGAACCGCAGCGCCTTGCGGATCGCCGGGAAGGTGGCGAGTTTCGGGGCGGGCATGGGTCCAGTCTAGTCGGGCGGCAGAGGGCTCGCCCGAGCCCGGCGAGGCTCAGGCCTCGACGGACTGGGGGGCTTCGAGCTCCTCGAGTTCTTCGAGCTCCTTCTCCCACGCATCCTTCGCGAGGCGGTACCAGAGGTAGAAGGCGAAGCCGGCGAAGATCACCCACTCGGCGGCGTAGAAGATGTTGAGCCAGTTCACGGAGGATCCCGCATCCGGCGCGGGTGAGTCGATGTCGGCGAGGCCGCCCATCGGGTCGTCCGCCACGACGAACTGCCGGTAGACGTCGGTGTCGCCGATGTCCTGCCAGCGGCTCAGCAACGCGGCGGGCGACATCCGCGTGATCTCCCACGGATCGCTCTTGGGCGGCGGCACCGGCCCTTCGTCGGCGACGATCCGCCCCGTGAGCGTGACGGCCTCGTTCGGGTCGGTGCTCTTCGCGAGCGTCTCGGCGACCGCATCAGCGTCGTCCCGCGAAGCGGCCCAGCCCACGGCGACTGCGAGCGACGCATCCGGATCGACGGCGCGCAGGTGCGCGGTGACCCAGTATCCCTCGACGCCGCCGTTGTACCGCGAGGCGACCACGACGAAGTCGCTCGGCACGAGAGTGCCGCTGACCTCGACGCGCTGACCGATGAGCGGATCGGTCAGGTACTCCCCGGGAATCGCGACGTCCTGGATCGGCATGACCTGCTCGGTCGCACCCTCCTCCCGCGGCGCCGTGTCGATCGCTCGCGCGAGCTGCCATTGGCCGAGCCACGCGAACACCGCCGCGACGGCGAGGCACAGCAGCAGCATCGCGATCCATCGCCCGCGCAGCATGACCTCCCGCAGGGTGGGCGGGAAGACCTCGGGAAGATCGTCGGATGCGGGTGAGCTCACGATGGAACGGCCGACCTCAGCGTCCGTAGGGCGCAACGACGACCTCGACCCGCTGGAACTCCTTGAGGTCGGAGTATCCCGTGGTGGCCATCGACTTGCGCAGCGCCCCGATCAGGTTCGCGGTGCCGTCGGCGACCGGCGCCGGCCCGTAGAGCACCTCTTCGAGCGAGGCGACCTGCTCGACCTTGACGCGGTTGCCGCGCGGCAGCTTGGTGTGGTGCGCCTCCGGGCCCCAGTGGAAGCCCTGACCCGGAGCATCCGTCGCCCGGGCGAGCGCGACACCGAGCATGACGGCGTCGGCGCCCATGGCGAGCGCCTTGACGATGTCTCCCGACGTGCCCACGCCGCCGTCGGCGATCACGTGGACGTAACGGCCGCCGGACTCGTCCAGGTAGTCGCGGCGCGCGCCGGCGACGTCGGAGACCGCGGTGGCCATCGGAGCGTGGATGCCGAGGGTCGCGCGGGTGGTCGAGGCCGCGCCCCCACCGAAGCCGACCAGCACACCCGCCGCACCCGTGCGCATGAGGTGCAGCGCCGCGGTGTACGTGGCCGCTCCGCCGACGATGACGGGGACGTCGAGGTCGTAGATGAACTTCTTGAGGTTCAGCGGCTGGTCGACGGAGGACACGTGCTCGGCCGAGACGGTCGTGCCGCGGATGACGAAGAGGTCGACGCCGGCAGCGACGACGGTCTCGTACAGATCCTGCGTGCGCTGCGGTGTCAGCGAGCCCGCCACCGTCACACCCGCGGCACGGATCTCCGCGAGTCGGTCACGCACGAGCTCGGGCTTGATCGGCTCTGCGTACAGCTCCTGCATCCGGCGCGTCGCGTCGACGGACGAGAGCGTCGCGATCTCTGCCAAGAGGGGCTCCGGGTCGTCGTAGCGCGTCCACAGGCCCTCGAGATCGAGCACGCCCAGCCCGCCGAGCTGGCCGAGCATGATCGCGGTGCGGGGACTCACCACGGAGTCCATGGGAGCACCGAGCACCGGGATGTCGAACGAGAAGGCGTCGATGGTCCAGGAGGTCGAGACGTCCTCCGGGTTGCGCGTACGACGCGAGGGAACCACGGCGATGTCGTCGAAGGTGTATGCGCGCCGGGCCCGCTTGGCGCGGCCGATCTCGATGTCCATGCTCACCCCACCAGCCTAGCCGCCACCGCGGACGTCACCACGGCTCGTCCACGCGCGGGGCGAGGGCGAGCACGGTTGCCTTCTCCGTGGGGAAACACGCCGAGAACAGGTCGGTGATCCGCGGATCGACCTCGGCCGCGTCGGCGAGTCGCAGACCGATCATCGTGTTCAGCATCATCCCCTGCGCCAGGAACGCCTGCGCCCGCTCCGCCGGGAAGCCCAGATCGCGCAGATACGCCCACACCCGCGCGAAGCCGTCGCGCGCCCGCGGA
Organism: Microbacterium binotii; assembly: GCF_021398715.1. Taxonomy (NCBI): domain Bacteria; kingdom Bacillati; phylum Actinomycetota; class Actinomycetes; order Micrococcales; family Microbacteriaceae; genus Microbacterium; species Microbacterium binotii. The sequence continues at coordinate 2,590,964 of NZ_CP090347.1, forward strand.
CCGATGACCGGGTGGGAGCCGAGGAGGAACGCGTGCGAGAGGGTCTGATGAAGACCTCGCACACTGAGCAGACCGATGTACTCGTGGCCCATCCGCGCCTCGATCTCATCGTCGAGGCCCTCGCCCGCCGCGCGCTGGAAGGCCTCGAACAACAGCAGGAGCGTCTCATCCAGCGCGGCGAGGAAGAGCTGTTCCTTCGTGCCGAACAGCCGCACGACATAGGGCTGCGAAACGTCCGCCGCACGCGCGATGTCATCCGTCGTCGTGCCGACATACCCCTTGGCGCCGAACACGGCGATCGCCGCCGTGAGGATCAGCGCCCGGCGCTCGTCCGAACTCAGGCGCTTCTTGGACGTCATCGTTCCGGAAGCCATGTTGACATGTTATCAGTCGATAACTACAGTCGCCTCAGCTTAGTAATCATTCGATTACAACAGGAAAGGACGACTCTCCATGTCGAGTCCCTCACGCCCGTTCGCCCTCGTCGTCGCCGCGACATCGCTTCCGATGTTCATGGCGACGCTCGACAACCTCGTCATGACCAATGCCCTGCCGGTCCTCCACACCGAGCTCGGCGCGAGCGTCGAGCAGTTGCAGTGGTTCGTCAATGCGTACACGCTCGCCTTCGCATCGACGATCCTTCTGGCCGCCGCCCTCGGCGACCGGCTCGGCCGGCGGTCCGTCTTCCTCGTCGGAATCGCGGTCTTCGGGATCGGGTCGGTGCTCGCGGCCCTCAGCACAGACCCGACGCAGCTCACCGTCGCCAGAGCCGTCCAGGGCTTCGGCGGCGCGGGCGTCCTCCCCCTCTCCCTCGCCCTGCTCTCCGGCGGAGTGTCCCCGGAGCGACGTCCGCTCGCCATCGGAATCTGGGGCGGGGTCTCCGGACTCGGCGTCGCCGTCGGGCCGCTCGTGGGCGGTGCCGTCATGGAGGGCTGGAACTGGCAGGCCATCTTCTGGCTGAACGTGCCCGTCGCCATCGTCGCGATCCCCCTCGCCCTCGCCGCGCTCCGCAACGACCGCGGCGAGCGCGCGCGCATCGACGTCGTCGGCACACTCGTGTCCGGCGTGGGCGTGCTCGCTCTCGTCCACGCGATCGTCCGCGGCAACGACGATGGATGGGGCTCCGCATCCGTCGTCGCCGAGATCGCCGCGGCCGCCGCCCTCATCGTGTTCTTCCTCGTCTGGCAGTCGCGCGTGAAGGCTCCGCTCATGCCGCTCCGGCTCTATCGCGACCGCTCGTTCACGCTGACCAACATCGTGGGCTTCGCGTTCAGCTTCGGCACCTTCGGCGCGGTCTTCCTACTCATCCAGTACATGCAGGTCGCACAGGGCTCGTCTCCGCTCGAAGCCGCGCTGCAGACCACGCCGTGGACCATCGCCCCGATGTTCGTCGCGCCGCTCGCGGGCATCTTCTCAGGACGCATCGGCACGCGCGCGCTCATGGTGGCGGGACTCGCCCTCCAGGCCGTGGCGCTCACCTGGATCGCCACGATCCTGTCGACGTCGCTCGGCTACCCCTCGCTGATCGCACCGTTCCTGCTCGCCGGAATCGGCATGGGACTCGTGTTCGCCCCCTCGGCGACGGCGCTGCTCGCCACCCTCGGGCTCGTCGATCACGCCAAGGCGTCCGGAGTGAACTCGACCCTTCGCGAGATCGGCGTGGCGCTGGGCACCGCCGTCATGACCGCGATCTTCGTGGGCGCGGGCGGTCAGCTCCTGCCCGATGCCTACGTGGATGCGGCCCGGCCCGCCGTCTACGTCGGGGCCGCCGTGCTGGTCGTCGCCGCCGTCGCGGCCCTCTGGCTGCCTGCCGGCCGCTCACCGCGCCACACCGCTGAGACCGAGTCCGCATCCGCGTCCGCGCGCGACGAGGTCGGGGTCGGGGTCTGAACACGGACCGGACTCCTGCACGACGCGTCCTTCCGGCACCGAACCCGGGGAATCAGGCGCTGCTGCAGGAGTTCGGTCGCGCCGTCACGCGGCGGCGGCGCCGTCCGGCGGCCCGCCTCGTTCCGCCGTGGCACGCGAGCGCGACAGCAGGCGCGTGAGCGGACCGTCGGCGAGGAACAGCAGGAAGGCGAGCGAACCGGCCAGCGGGCTGAAGGCGACGACACCGGCGGAGATGATCAGGGCACTGAGCGCTCCGCCGCCCTGGATGCGGGCCTCGGAGAGCGGGAAGTCGGGCATCGACCGGTCGCGGGTGTGCATCGCCCACGCCCACTGCGCCCAGCTGCATCCGATCGCCAGGAGGAAGTTGATCGGCAGCAGCATGCGCCCGAGCGTCAGATCGGCGAACTCGTTGTTGATGGTGGACGTGAACGGCACGAGCACGATGAAGAACAGCCGCGCCGAGTTGATCCACGTGCCGAGCGTGTCGATGCGGGAGATGTGCTCGAACTGCTCGACGTGCGCCCGCCACATGAGGCTCAGGATGAGGAAGCTGACCAGGAAGGTGAAGAAGGGCTGTGACATCCCGACCAGCGCCGCCCACAGGTCGGCATCGGAGCGCACCCCGTCGAAGGTGCGGGCGGTGAGATCCAGCACCAGCAGGGTCGCCGCGATCGCGAACACGCCATCGGTGTAGGCCTCGAGCCGCCGCGTCGAGACGGTCGCCTCGGGGTGCTGACGTCGCCGGATCACGAGCGTCAGCGTAGCGTCGGCAAGCGAAACGCCGCACCCCGTCGGGATGCGGCGTTCCGAGCGCGTTCGATCAGCGCTTGTAGTTGGGGGCCTCGACCACGATCTGCACGTCGTGCGGGTGCGACTCCTTGAGACCTGCCGGGGTGATCCGCACGAAGCGGCCCTTCGCCTTGAGCTCCTCGACGGTGCGCGCACCGACGTAGAACATCGACTGCCGCAGACCTCCCACGAGCTGGTAGGCCACAGCGGACAGCGGCCCGCGGTAGGCGACCTGACCCTCGATGCCCTCGGGGATCAGCTTGTCGTCGTTCGGGACATCCGCCTGGAAGTAGCGGTCTTTGGAGTACGAGGTCTTCTTGCCGCGCGTCTGCAGCGCGCCCAGCGATCCCATGCCGCGGTACAGCTTGAACTGCTTGCCGCCCTGGAACACGATCTCGCCCGGCGACTCGTCGGTGCCGGCGAGGAGCGATCCCAGCATCACCGTGTCCGCGCCCGCGACGAGGGCCTTCGCGATGTCGCCCGAGTACTGCAGGCCGCCATCGGCGATCACCGGCACGCCGGCCTCGCGGGCGGCCTGGAAGGCCTCCCAGATCGCCGTGACCTGCGGCACGCCGACGCCCGCGACGATGCGGGTCGTGCAGATCGAGCCCGGACCGACGCCGACCTTGACCGCATCCACGCCGGCGTCGATGAGCGCCTGCGCGCCCTCGCGCGTCGCGACGTTGCCGCCGATCACGTCGATGTCCGCGAAGGAGGGATCGGCCTTGATGCGACGGACCATGTCGATGACCCCGGCCGACTGCCCGTTGGCGGTGTCGACGACGAGCACGTCCACGCCGGCGTCGCGCAGCGCCTCGGCACGCTCCCAGGCGTCGCCGAAGAAGCCGATGGCGGCGCCGACGCGCAGGCGTCCCTGGTCGTCCTTCGTCGCGAGCGGGTACTTCTCGCTCTTGTCGAAGTCCTTGATCGTGATGAGGCCGGCGAGCTTGCCCTCCTCATCGATCAGAGGCAGCTTCTCGACCCGGTGCTTCGCGAACGCGGCGATCACATCGCCGGCGCTGACGCCGACGGGAGCGGTGATGAGGTTCTCGCTCGTCATCACGTCGCGGACGTAGGTCGTGCGGCGCTCGAAGCCGGAGACGAAACGCATGTCGCGGTTCGTGATGATGCCGACGAGATGCCCCTCCTCGTCGACGACGGGCAGACCCGAGATGCGGTACTGCGCACAGAGGGCGTCGACCTCTTCCACCGTGGCGTCGGGAGTGGTGGTGACGGGATCGGAGATCATGCCCGACTCGCTGCGCTTGACGCGGTCGACCATCGCGGCCTGATCGGCGATGGAGGCATTGCGGTGCAGGATGCCGAGGCCGCCCTCGCGGGCGATCGCGATCGCCATGCGCGCCTCGGTGACGGTGTCCATCGCGGCCGAGATCAGCGGTGTCGCCACCGTGATGCGGCGGGTCACGCGCGATGAGGTGTCGGCCTCGCTGGGGATGACATCGGTGTGCCCGGGAAGCAGCAGGATGTCGTCATAGGTCAGTCCGACGAAGCCGAACGGGTCGTGGTTTTCCATCGCGCTCTCCTCCCCCGCCGGCACTCGCGGATGCGGCGGGTCGCCTTAGACGTCAGACGCGGGAGCAGGCCTCTCAGCCCGGCCGATCGCGGCCGGAGCGAGGGTTTCCCGTCGTCTGTCGATTGTAAGCGGCCACGGATGCGGATTGTTCCCGCATCCCCTCTCGCGCGCCCCCGCCCGCGAGCTCCTGCCTCTCCACAGGGGCGAGGGACGGCGGGACGGCCGATTGCGGATTACGTAGGCTCAGACGGCACCCGGTGACGGAATCCGTCGACGAGGCGATCGTGGCCGGGGCGTGTCCTCGCTGAAACACGACGGACACAATACGCTCGTAGCGTCGTCGTCATTGCCGATGCCGACCGCATCCTGGGTGCGTGTCCCCGACTGGAGGTTCCGTGGTTTCCACCACTGCGACCGAGAGACGATCCCTACCCGGGATTCTTCTCCTCTTCGCCGCGCTCATCGTCGCGCTGCTGACCTTTATCCCCACCGCGGCTCACGCCGAGACGACCGATGACGAGAGCGCGATGCAGACCGAGGTCTGCGCCCCCAGCGCCACCGTCGGCTGCCTCTCCGGCACGCTGCGCGACGCCGGCAAGGGAGTCGTGGTCTCGGCCACCGGCCCCGGCGGCACCGTCTCCACCGAGACCGACGACGACGGCCGCTGGTCGCTGAGCGTCGAGCAGCCCGGTGAGTACTCGGTCACGGTCGACGCCGACACGCTCCCCGAGGGCGTCACCCTGAGAAGCGACGAGCCGCAGGTTCGGAGCGTGACGCTCGGCGCCAACACCGCCGCACTGTTCTCGCTCGAGAGCTCGGGCGGCGACACGGGCGACGGCGGTGGGACCTCCGGCGGCAGCGCGAGCGCGGACACCGGATTCAACTGGGACCGTCTCGCTCAGCAGGCGGCGTCCGGCCTCCGACTCGGACTGCTCCTCGCACTCGCCGCGGTGGGTCTCTCTCTGATCTACGGCACGACCGGCATCTCGAACTTCGCCCACGGCGAGCTCGTCACCCTCGGCGGTCTCCTCGCGTTCGTCTTCGCGAACCTGCTGGGGCTCAACATCTGGCTCGCCGGCCTCATCGTCATCGTCCTGTGCGCCGCGTTCGGCTACACGCAGGATCTCGCGATCTGGAAACCGCTGCGCAAGAAGAGGCTCTCGCTGACGCAGCTCATGATCGTGACGATCGGTATGTCGCTGGCACTGCAGTACGTGTTCCAGTTCTTCATCGGCGCATCGACCGTGCGCATCGTGATGGCCAACCCGAAGCCGGTGCAGATCGGTCCGGTCTCACTCAGCCAGGACTCGCTGATCGCCATGGGCATCGCCGTCGTCGTCCTCGTCGCGGTCGGCCTCTTCCTGGTCAAGACCCGCGTCGGTCGGGCCACCCGCGCCGTGAGCGACAACCCGGCACTGGCCGCCGCATCCGGCATCAACGTCGACGGTGTGATCCGCCTGATCTGGACCGCATCCGCGGCGCTGGCGGGCCTCGCCGGCATCCTGCTCGGTCTCGTTCTCAACGGCATCAACTGGATGACGGGCATGCAGCTGCTGCTCCTGCTCTTCTCCGCAGTGACCCTCGGCGGCCTCGGAACCGCCTTCGGCGCCCTCTTCGGCGCCCTCATCATCGGCATGACGGTCGAGTTGACGAACATCTGGCTGCCGGGCGACTTCAAGTACGCGACCGCCCTGCTGCTGCTGATCCTGCTGCTGCTGGTGCGACCTCAGGGTCTGTTCGGTCGCAAGGAACGGGTGGGCTGACACATGGAATTCCTGAACCTGCTCACACAGATGGCGGCAAGCGCCATCTCGCCCGCGACGGCCGCCTTCGCCATCGCCGCGATCGGCCTGAACATCCACTTCGGCTATACGGGTCTGCTCAACATGGGCCAGGCCGGCTTCATGCTGCTCGGCGCCTACGGATTCGCCGTGTCGATCGGCGCGGGCCTCGGATTCTGGCCCTCGTTGCTGATCGCGATCATCGTGGTCGTCATCTTCAGCCTCATCCTCGGTATCCCCACGCTGAAGCTGCGCGGCGACTACCTCGCCATCGTCACGATCTCGGCCGCCGAGATCGTGCGCATGGTCGGACGCTCCTCGATCATGGGTCCCATCACCGGCGGCTCGAACGGTCTCCCCGGTGCGACCTACCGCGACCCGTTCAACGAGCTGTCGTTCCTGCCGGACGGCTCCACCACCATCCTCTGGTTCACGTACGAGAACAACGGCGTGAGCGGATGGTGGATCCGCCTCGTGGCCTGGGCGCTGGTGGGGATCTTCCTGGTCCTCGTGTGGCTGCTCATGCGCAGCCCGTGGGGACGTGTGCTCAAGGGCATCCGTGAGGACGAGGATGCCGTGCGCAGCCTCGGCAAGAGCGCCTACTCCTACAAGATGCAGGCGCTGGTGCTCGGCGGCGTGCTCGGCGCCTTCGCCGGGATCATCTACGTCCTCCCGTCCTCGGTCCAGCCGGACGCACTGGGACGCTCCACGACGTTCTTCATCTGGACCGCGCTCCTGCTGGGCGGCGCCGCGACCATCTTCGGACCCGTGCTGGGCTCGATCCTGTTCTTCGCGGTGCGCATCTTCATCCAGGGGGTCACCGACATCGTCGTGCCCGACTCGATCATGTCCACCCAGCAGACCGATCAGTTCTCGTGGATCGTGATCGGCATCGCGCTGATGCTCCTGGTGATCTTCCGACCACAGGGCATCCTCGGCAGCAAGAAGGAGCTGAGCTTCAATGTCTGAGCCGATCACGGCGGCCCAGGCGGCCGCACAGGAGAGCCTGTCGCGTGTTGCGCAGACGCCCGGCGCGCCCAAGCCCGACCCGATCCTCGTCGTCGACAACATCATCCGCCGGTTCGGCGGCATGACGGCCGTCGACGTCGATCACCTCGAGGTGCAGCGTGGCGCCATCACGGCGCTCATCGGCCCCAACGGCGCGGGCAAGACGACGTTCTTCAACCTCATCACCGGCTTCGACAAGCCGACGAGCGCGAAGCGCGCCTTCGGGGGCCCGCCCGCCGACAAGGCGGCCAGATGGTCGTTCGACGGCCGCACCCTCGGCAGCACGGCCGCTTCCAAGGTCGCCCGCAGCGGCATGGTGCGCACCTTCCAGCTCACCAAAGCCCTCTCACGCATGACGGTGCTCGACAACATGTTGCTCGGCGCCCGCGACCAGCCCGGCGAGAACATGGCCGTCGCCCTCATCCCCGCGCTCTGGCGCAAGCGGGAGAAGGAGATCACCGAGAAGGCCATGGATCTCCTGCAGCGCTTCAAGCTGTACGAGAAGCGGGAAGATCTCGCGGGCTCCCTCTCGGGCGGACAGAAGAAGCTGCTCGAGATGGCGCGTGCGCTCATGAGCGACCCGAAGATGATCATGCTCGACGAGCCCATGGCGGGGGTGAACCCCGCACTCACGCAATCGCTGCTGGGCCACATCCAGGCCCTGCGTGACGACGGCACCACGGTGCTGTTCGTCGAGCACGACATGCACATGGTGCGTCACATCTCCGACTGGGTCGTGGTGATGGCGCAGGGCGCCATCGTCGCCGAGGGCCCGGCAGGCGAGGTCATGAATCAGCAGGCGGTCGTGGACGCGTACCTCGGTGCGCACCACGACACCGACCTCGGTGACGACTCGCTGCTCGATACCTCGGTCATCCAACAGCTCGAAGCCGAGGCGGAGGCCGCGGACGCGGCGGCCGAGCGGCAGATCGACGAGGCGCTCGGAAAGGAGCACCGTTCATGACGAACGCGACCGAACCGGTCCTCGTCGCGAAGGACCTGCACGCCGGCTACCTGCCGGGGGTCAACATCCTCAACGGCGTGAACATCGTCGCCCACCCGGGTGAGCTCATCGGCATCATCGGCCCCAACGGCGCCGGCAAGTCGACGTTCCTGAAGGCGGTGTTCGGTCAGGTCTCGATCCGTGGCGGCTCCGTCACGCTGAAGGGAACCGACATCACCGGCTGGAAGCCCAACAAGCTGGTCTCGACCGGTGTGGGCTTCGTGCCGCAGACGAACAACGTGTTCCCCTCGCTGACGATCGAGGAGAACCTGCAGATGGGGATCTACCAGAAGCCGCGCAAGTTCCGGGAGCAGCTCGACAAGATCTTCGAGATCTTCCCGGTGCTCGCCGACCGTCGCGATCAGCGCGCCGGCTCTCTGTCAGGCGGCGAGCGCCAGTCCGTCGCGATGGCGCGCGCGCTCATGATGGACCCCTCGGTGCTGCTGCTCGACGAGCCCTCGGCAGGCCTGTCGCCCGTCCGCCAGGACGAGACGTTCATCCGCACCCGCCGCATCAACAAGGCGGGCGTGAGCGTGATCATGGTCGAGCAGAATGCGCGCCGCTGCCTGCAGATCTGCGACCGCGCGTACGTGCTCGACCAGGGACGCGACGCCTACACGGGCACGGGACGCGAGCTCGCCAACGACCCGAAGGTCATCCAGCTCTACCTCGGCACGCTCGCAGCCGACGTGGATGCCGACAAATCCGCATCCGCTGCCCCGGTCGCATCCGCGACCGCGGAGCCGGCTCCCGCGGGAACGGTGAGCCCCGATGAGCAGGTTCCGACGTCGGTGACGGCCGGCTCGAGCGCGGCGGAAGACCTGCCGCCGGGAGCCGAGCCCATGTCGGACCCGGGCGTCGAGCCCGACGCCGGCAAGGCCTGAGACCCGCGCGGCGCCCCACGCCGCCGCCACGCTCCGAAGGGGGCGGATGCACCCGCATCCGCCCCCTTCCCCTTTTCCGCGTCCCCTTCCCCCTCCGCCCCCCTCCCCTGCGCCCGGTCTGCTCTGCTCGCCTGTCACAGATCGCGGCGAGCGCGTCGATTTGTGGCAGGCGAGCAGGGGGTGGGACGCGCGGCGCGGGGAGGAAGGAGGGGACGGGGCCCGGCCGCGCACGCACGAACGCCCCCGGGCGGACCCGGGGGCGTTCGTGGGGATGAGCAGTCAGATCAGGACTTGCCCTCGACAGCGCTCTGCCAGACGGGCTTGTTGTCACCGTCGAACTTGTAGATGCCGATGAAGGCGCTCGAGGGGTCGTTCTTGTCGTTGAACGGTCCCGTGCCGGCGACACCCGTGTAGTGGATGTCCTTACCGCCGGCGATGAGCTCCTTGCAGTCCGCGTACGTCGAGCACTCCTCGCCGCCCGTCGCACCCGACACAGCGGCCAGGTTCGCCTGGATGGTGGCGGGGTCGGTCGCGCCGCCCTTCAGGGCCGCGAGGGCCGAGAGGATGACGGCGTCGTACGACTCAGCCGAGTACGAGTAGTCGTCGAGGGCCGAGCCCTCGACCGACTCGTGCCACGCCGAGGCCCGCTCCTTGAAGTCCTCGGCGGGGTTCGCGCCGGGGATCGTGCCCTGCGCGCCCTCGAGCGTTCCGGGCTCGAAGTCCTTCGAGAAGTCCGAGGTGTTGCCGTCCGTGTAGTAGGTGCGGGACATGTCCCAGCCCTGCGACACGAGCTCGGGGATGATCGCCTTGGTCTCATCGAAGGCGATGATCACGATCGCGTCGGGGTTGGTGGCCAGAGCCGCCGTCACCTCGGACGAGAACGTGGTCTGGCCGGGAGGGAACTCCTGACCCGCACCCTTGGCGCCGTAGGTGACCGAGCCGCCCGCACCGGTGACCGTCTCCTCGATCACGTCGCGCAGGCCCGTGCCGTACGCGTCGTTGAAGACGAGGAACGCGATGTTCGCGTTGCCGTCGCTCGTGATGAGCTGACCCAGCGCGGAACCCTGCACCGTGTCCGGCGGAGCGGTGCGGAAGTAGAAGTCGGAGTAGCCCGAGAGGGAAGCCGCCGTGTTCGCGGGCGAGATCTGGACGATCGGGCTCGCGCTCTTGGTGAGCTTGTCGACGACGTTCAGCGACACCGAGGAGGATGCGGCGCCGATCACGATCGAGACCTTCGCGTTGATGAGCTCGTCGGCCGAAGCGGAGGACACGGTCATGTCGTTGCTGTCACCGGAGTCGGTCCAGAACGTACATGCCTCGTCGCCCGCGGCGACGATGTCGTCGACAGCCAGGCCGACACCGGCGATCTCGGGCGGGCCGAGGAATGCCAGGGTTCCCGTGGTGGGCAGCAGGGTGCCGACCTTGAGGATGTCAGCGCTCGTGGTGCCGTCGGCGCAGTTCTGCGCCGTGTAGTCGCCACCTGCGTCTGAGCTGCCGGAGGGCGCTGCTTCGCCCCCGCCGGCACACCCGACGAGCGCAAGCGCCGAGACGCCCGCGAGGGCGGTCGCGGCAAACCACGCCTTCTTGGAGTGAACCATCTGGTTCCGTCCTTTCACTCTTCAATGCGCGACCTGGACGCCGCGTTGCGCCAGAAGCTAGCCGCGCATTGTTACGAGTGTGTTGTAGGCGCGCGTCGCGCACAGTCCTCGCACCCTTTCGCGACGAAATCGTTATGAATCACGCCGCTTTTCGACGCATTACGTCAATTCGGCCACGTCGGACGGAGCGTTCTGCAATCCTGCGCCCCTGCGCGCACGACGCGAGGCGATGATCGAATCCGCACTGAGCAGGATCAGAGCCGCCCACACGAGCGCGAAGCCCGCCCAGCGTCCCGCCGTCATCGGCTCGCCCAGCACCCACCATCCGATGAGGAACTGCAGCACCGGCGCGACGAACTGGACGATGCCGAGCAGTGTCAGCGGCGCCCGACGCGCGCCGGCGGCGAACAGCAGCAACGGAACGGCCGTCACGACCCCCGCCAGCGCCAGCGCCACCGTGGTGCCCGCCCCGGCGGACGCGAAGCCCAGCCCGGTCGTCAGAGCCACCACGACGAGCTGCACGAGGGCGAGAGGGGTGAGCCAGAGCGATTCCAGGGTGAGCCCGCTCACCGCATCCACGGAGGGGCCGATCTTCTTCTTCACGAGTCCGTAGAAGCCGAACGAGAACGCGAGGATGAGCGCGATCCAGGGCATGGCGCCGTACCCGATCACGATCACGACGACCGCGGCGGTGGCGAGCCCGATCGCGACCCACTGCGTCGGACGCAGCCGCTCGCGCAGCACGAGCACGCCCAGCAGGACCGTCACGATCGGATTGATGAAGTAGCCGAGGCTCGTCTCGATGACGTGGCCGCTCAGGGTGCCGATGAGATACGTCTGCCAGTTGACGTAGATCAGGATGCCGGCGAGCACCGTGAGGGCGACGAGCCGACCCTGGCGCAGGATCGCGCCGAGACGTCGCCACGAGCGCGTCACCGCGATCAGGAGCGCACAGAAGACGAGCGACAACAGGATCCGCCACGCCACGATCTCGAACGCCCCCACGGGCGCGAGCAGCAGGAAGTACAGCGGCAGCACGCCCCACAGCAGGTATGCGGAGAAGGCGTACAGGCCGCCGGCGAGGCCCTGCTCGGTGGGAGTGCGTGGGTTCACCGATCCAGCCTAGAACCGCGGGCAGGGTGCGGGGCGCGCCCGCAACGAACGAAGCCCCCGGCCGAACGGCCGAGGGCTTCGAGCAGGCGATGTCAGCGGACGACGACCGCGAGCACGTCGCGCGCGGAGAGCACGAGGTACTCGTCAGCGCCGAACTTGACCTCGGTGCCGCCGTACTTGCTGTAGATCACGCGGTCGCCGACGGCGACGTCGAGCGGAACACGGTTGCCGTTGTCGTCGATGCGGCCGGGGCCCACGGCCACGACCTCGCCCTCCTGGGGCTTCTCCTTGGCGGTGTCGGGGATGACCAGGCCACTAGCGGTGGTCTGCTCGGCCTCGACCTGCTGGATGACGATGCGGTCCTCGAGCGGCTTGATGGAAACCGACACGGTCTACCTCTTCTTTCTCGCTTCGTGAAACGGAAGACTCAGTTAGCACCCTCACACCGAGAGTGCTAATGGCAAGTCTAGAGGCGTCCTGGCACTCGTGCAACGCGAGTGCCAACACGACGTCACGCCTAGGCTGGAGCGATGGAGATGAGCGAGCTGCGCGCCCTTCTCACCCCCGAAGGCCTGCGCCTGCTGGATGAGACGGGGCCGATCGAGTCGACGGCCGCGGTCGCCACGGCCGTGAGCAGGCTCCGCGCCGCGGGACACGGTCCCGACCTCGTCTCTGCCGTGGTCGGTCAGGCGCGACTCCGCTCCCGTGCCGCGGCGAAGTTCGGGCCCTTCGCCGGGCGGATGCTCTTCACTCCCGCGGGCCTCGAGCAGGCCACGCGCCTGAGCGTGGCGGCCCGCCACGCTGGACGATTCCGGGATGCGGGACGGCGCCGGATCGCGGATCTCGGATGCGGCATCGGCGGCGACGCCCTGGGGTTCGCCGCCCTCGGGCTCGAGGTCACCGCCGTCGACGCCGACGAGCCGACCGCGGCCGTCGCCGCCTACAACCTGGCGCCCTTCGGCGACACCGTCACCGTCTCGCACGCCCGCGCGGGGGACGTCGATCTCGCCGACCGGGATGCGGTGTGGCTCGACCCCGCCAGACGCCCGGTCGGCGGCTCACACAACGATCGCCTGCGGGCCGACGAGTACAGCCCTGCGCTCAGCTGGGCGTTCGAGGTCGCGGCGCGCATTCCGACCGGCATCAAGCTCGGTCCCGGCTTCGATCGCGACAGCATCCCCGACGATGTGGAGGCGCAGTGGATCAGTGTGGACGGATCCACGATCGAGCTCGTGATCTTCTCCCGGGAGCTGGCCCGCGACGGAGTCCGACGTGCAGCGCTCGTCGTCCGCGGTGACGAGGTGCACGAGATCACCTCCGGCCACGACGCCGAGGACGTCGCGCCGCGCCCGCTCGGTGCCTTCCTGCACGAGCCCGATGGCGCCGTCATCCGCTCCCGTCTGATCGGCGACGTGGCGCGGTCGCTGGATGCGGGCACGCTCGACGAACGCATCGCGTACCTCACCTCGGACGAACCGATCACGAGCCCGTTCGTGCAGAGCTTCCGCGTACGCGAGCAGTTGCCCGTCGACGAGAAGAAACTCGCCAGGGCTCTCCGCGAACGCGGTATCGGCACGCTCGAGATCAAGAAGCGCGGCGTCGACGTGGACCCGGCCGGCCTGCGCACCCGCCTCAAGCTCAAGGGCGACCGATCGGCCACATTGCTGTTGACGCGGATCGGTGACAAGCGGACGGCGATCCTCGCGGACCGCGTCTGATCAGCCCTCGCCGACGGCCGCGCGTCTGCGGAAGACGGCCGCCGCGCACACGAACGCGGCGACAGCCGCGATCACGATGCCGCCGGCCGCGACGACCGCCGCCGCCCCCAGCAGCGGATTGTCTGCGAGAAAGGCCGATACGGCGATGAACACCGCGCTCGGCACCAACATGCAGGCCAAAACCCCGGCCGTGATCACGACCACAGGGTTGATTCGTCCCCACTCGATCCCCATGTCTGCGAACCTATCAAGCCCGTCGGGACCGAGAGCGTGCTCGCGGGGTGAGAATCAGCCGATCCACCCCGATTGGATGCCGGCGTACATGAGCCATCCCGCGCTGTAGACCAACGAGAGGGCACCGAGCGCGACACCCCACGCCGCGATCGGGCGGCTTTCCACGCGCCCGCGCAGGGACATGACCCCGAGCGTGACGGCGCCGACGCCGATCGGGAAGCCCCAACCAACCACGATGGCGACGATGAGGGCGACCACCGCGAAGCCGAGGGAGAGCGTCGCGAAGTTCGCGGGCGACGCGGCATCCGTCGTCCGCAGGGTCGCGGTCGTCGCCGGAAGCTCCTCGTGCTGGGCGAGCTGCTCCCGCACGTCCACGGGCGCCGTCGGCGGGCGGGTGAAGCCGCCGCGGTGTGTGCCCGGGAGGTCGGCGGCCTGCGTCGGAACGATGACGTCGTCCGAGGCAGACTCGACCCGGGCGACGACCGGCCGCGGCTCGACGACCGGCTCCTGCGGCGAGGGGTCCAGCGCCGCGGCGGCGGCCAGCAGCGGCTGAGCGGCCGCGTCGTCCGGCCCGAACGCCGACGACAGCGCCCCCGGCTCCTCCGGTGCGTCCTTCCCGTGTTCGCGGTTCACCGCTGCTCCGCCACCTGGATCTCGGTGACCGGCAGCGTGGAGTCCGCGCCGAAGCGGAGCGTCGACGGCGCGCGACCGGCGGAGATGAGCTCCGCAGCCAACGCCGCGATCATCGCTCCGTTGTCGGTGCACAGGCTCAGCGGCGGGATGCGGACGGCGACGCCGGCCGCCGTGCCGCGCTCCAGAGCCACGTCGCGCAACCGGCGGTTGGCGATCACGCCGCCGCCCAGCAGCAGTCGCGGCACGCCGTGGCGCTCGCACGCATCCAGCGCCTTCGTCACGAGCACGTCGACGACCGCCTCACGGAAGGATGCGGCGACGTCGGGCACGGCGGCGTCCGGCGTCTGCTCGAGGTAACGCGCGACAGCCGTCTTCAGCCCTGAGAAGGAGAAGTCGTAGCGGTGCTCGGCCATGTCGGAAGCCCGAGAGAGCCCACGCGGGAAACGGATGGCGGTCGGGTCTCCCTCGGCGGCGGCGCGGTCGATCTGCGGGCCCCCCGGGTAGGGCAGACCCAGAATGCGGGCGACCTTGTCGAACGCCTCCCCCGCCGCGTCGTCGACCGTCTCGCCGAGCAGCTCCACATCGCTCGTGAGGTCGCGCACGAGCAGGAGGGAGGTGTGCCCGCCGCTGACGAGCAGCGCCACCGTCGGGTACTCCAGGGGCTCCGCATCCGCGTCGAGGATGTCGGCCGCGATGTGGCCGACGAGGTGGTTCACGGCGTAGAGCGGCTTGCCCAGCCCCACGGCGAGCGCCTTCGCGGCCCCCACGCCCACCATGAGCGCGCCGGCGAGTCCCGGCCCCGAGGTGACGGCGACCGCATCCAGGTCGTGGAGGCCGACTCCGGCCTCGGCGAGCGCCGCGTGGATCGCGGGCTGCAGGGCTTCGAGATGCGCGCGCGCCGCGACCTCGGGGACGACGCCGCCGTAGCGGGCGTGCTCGTCCATGCTGCTGGCGATCGTGTTCGTCAACAGCTCGCGGCCGCGGACGATGCCGATGCCGGTCTCGTCGCAACTTGTCTCGATGCCGAGCACGAGAGGTCCGCTCACGAGCACCATCCTCCGTTCACACCGGATGCGACCGCATCCTCGCCGCGGGCCGCCGCCCACGCCGGCACGTCCACGCGCATGACGATCGCATCGACGTCGTCGGGCTGGTAGTAGCGCGGACGCCGGCCGGCCTCCACGAATCCCTCCGAGGCGTACAGCCCACGGGCGACGGGGTTGTCGTCGCGCACCTCGAGGAACACCTCGCGGACGCGTCGTTCGTGGGCCTTCGACAAAAGCGTGCGCAGCAGCGCCCGTCCGAGGCCGCGTCCGCGGGCCGACTCGTCCAGGGCGATCGTCTGGACGTCGCCGTCACGCGCTCCCGCGGGCGCACGCAACCCCGCGTAGCCGGCCAGTCGACCGCCGTGCTCGAGCGCGACGTAGTACCCGTGCGGTGAGGCGAGCTCTTCGCGCATCATGGCGTCGCTCCACGCATCCGTGGGAAAGCTCGCCCGCTCCAGGCGCATGATCGCATCGAGATCGGCGGGCGTCGCCGGGCGGATCACGAGCTCACCCGCTTGGGGGCGTGGGGACTCGTGACGTCGGGCGAACGCAGATACAGCGGCTCGTCCGCGGCGATCGTGCGGCCGGCGGCGACGGCACGTGCGCCGCACAGCGCCAGGACCGTCGCCGGGATCGCACCCGCATCGATGCGGGCGGCGCCGAGCGCCGCGAGCCGGTCATCCAGCTCGTCGCGCGGGCTGAGAGCGGGACCGGCGAGCCGTTCGGGCAGGCCGTCGTCGTCGAGGCCGCGGTACACCGTGTACGCGAACTCCCGACGCCGGGCGTCGGTGACGACGGCGAACGTGCCGGCGTCCGCATCCTCCATCGCCGCAGCGAGGAGCACGCCCAGCGCGACGGCGTCGTGACTGGCCACGGGTACCACCGGCACGCCGCGGGCGAGCGCGAAGGCGCGCGCGGCGGCGATGCCGATCCGCAGCCCCGTGAAGGGACCGGGCCCCATACCGGCGACGACATGCGTGATGCGCGCGTCGTCGGCCGCGCCCAGCCCCGAGCCGTGGGCGGCTGTGGTGCGCGCGGTCTCCGTCACCGTGAGCAGCAGGTCGCCGATGACCTCGGCGTGACCGAGCGGGTTGTCGCTGGAGACCTCGGCGCGCACGACGCCGTCGGGATCGATGACGGCGAGCGCCGTTCCGAGCGAGGTGTCGATGCCGAGGAACACCCCTCCAGGGTAATGCGGCAGGCCCGCCGTGCTCAGACGGCGTGGTGCGTGATCGTCACCAGGCGCGGGGTCTCCGCATCCAGATCGTCGTTGTGGCGCTGGTACGTGCCGCAGGCGCTGTCGACTCCGCGACCGTCCCACTCGCGGTCGAGCTCGACCTCCCACCAGGAGTCGGCGATCGCCTCGATGAGTCCGTGGCCCCATTCCACCACCACGACCGAGCCCGGCAGATCGATGTCGAGGTCGTCGAGTTCCGCCGCCGACCCCAACCGGTAGGCGTCGACGTGCACCAGGGGCGCTCCGCCCGTGAGCGAGGGATGCGTGCGGGCGATCACGAACGTCGGGCTCTGGATCGGACCGCGCACACCGAGACCCGCCGCGATCCCGCGGGTCAGGGTGGTCTTGCCCGCCCCCAGCGCGCCCGTCAGCACGACGACGTCGCCCGCGTGCAGGCGCTCCCCCATCTGCCGACCCAGCTGCTCCATGTCCTGCGGCGAGACGATCTCCCGTTCACCGAGCAACTCGTCCATCGCCCGCTCACCGACCTTGTTCGTCATGCCCTCTGGAACACCGGCGGTGCCGGATTCATGCCCGCTCACGAGGCGATGTGGTGCCGCGGCACGCGCGCGCCGATCCGCGTGACGATCTCGTAGTTGATCGTGCCGGCAGCGATCGCCCAGTCGGTCGCGGAGGGCACTCCGAGGGTGGGATCGCCGAAGAGCACGACCTCGTCCCCGACGTTCACCTCGGCGTCGCCCACGTCGACGACGAACTGATCCATCGCGATGCGGCCGGCGACACGGTGACGTTCGCCCGCGATGCGCACGGGCCCCGCTCCGGAGGCCTGGCGCGGCACTCCGTCGGCGTACCCCAGCGGCACGAGGGCGAGGGTCGTGTCTCCGCTCGCGCGGTAGTCGTAGCCGTACGAGACGCCCTGCCCCGCACCGACGCGCCTGACAGCCGCGACGCAGGCCCGCAGCGTCATGGCCGGCCGCAGGCCCAGGTCGGCGGAGGAGCGGTCGTCGAAGGGCGACAGGCCGTAGATGCCGATCCCGATGCGCACGCAGTTCAAGCGCGTCTGCGGCAGGGCGAGTGCGGCGTGGGTGGCGGCGATGTGCCGCAGGCGGGGGGTCAATCCCGCGAGGGACGCGGCGGCGACCGCATCCTCGAAGCGTGCGAGCGCTGCCAGGTCGTCCTCGGCGGATGCGTTGGAGAGGTGGCTGAAGATCCCGATCACGCGCACCCGGCCCAGCCGTTCCCACCGGGCGGCCTCCGCGAACAGCGCGGCGTAGTCGGCGGGCGATGCGCCGTTGCGCCCCAGCCCGGTCTCGAGCTTGAGGTGCAGCACGGCGGGTCGATCACCGCTTCCGGCGGCGGCGGCCGCGTTCAGCTGGTCGAGGCGGGAGATGCCCAGCTCGATGCCGCGCTCGACCGCTTCGCCGAAGGAGGCGCCGGGGGCGTGCAACCAGGCGAGGATGGGCGCGTCGATCCCGGCGCGCCGCAACGCCAGCGCCTCGCTGATGTCGGCGACACCGATGCGCGTCGCGCCGCCGGCGAGCGCCGCCGCGGCAGATCGCGCCGCTCCGTGCCCGTACCCGTCGGCCTTGACGACGGCGATGATCTCGACACCCGTCAAGCGCCGCAGGTGACGCACGTTGTCGGCGATCGCCTCGACATCGATGACCGCTTCTCGCATGACCCCGGCCGGCAGCGTACTCATGGGACCTCCCGTCGCCGCATCCACGGTACCGGGTGGCGCAGGACGCTCAGCGCCGCCACTTGGGTGCCGGCGGCTCCCATGCCGCGAATCCCGCGAGCAACGCCGCCGGGTCTGCGGCGACTCCGAGGGTGTCCCGGAAGGCCGCGGTGAGAAAGCCGGACTCGACCATCCCGTCCAGCATCGCGCCCAGGGGCGCCCAGTAGCCGTCGACGTCGTAGAGCGACACCGGCTTGCGGTGCAGGCCGAGCTGCAGCCAGGTCCACGCTTCGAAGAGTTCCTCGAGAGTGCCCGCGCCGCCCGGCAGGGCGACGAACGCATCGGCGAGCTCCGCCATCCGCATCTTGCGCTCGTGCATGTCGGCTACGATCTCGAGCCGGGTGAGGCCGGGATGGGCGAGCTCCGCATCCACCAGAGCCTGCGGGATCACCCCGTGCACCTCGCCGCCGGCGGCGAGGGCCGCATCCGCGACGATCCCCATGAGTCCGGCGCGCCCGCCGCCGTACACGAGCCCGAGACCGGATGCGGCGAGCGCCTCCCCCACGGCGGCGGCGGCCGCGGCGTAGGCGGGCGAGGCGCCGAGGGCGGAGCCGGTGTAGACGGCGATGCGGGCGATCATGCCGGCGCCGCCTCGGCGACGACGTACGCCGTCGCGAGCCCTGCGTCGTGACTCATCGACAGGTGCAGCGCCACGATGCCGCGCGCCGAGACGACCTCGGCCGTCGATCCCGTCAGCGCGAAGATCGGCCGGCCCGAGGGCTCCGATGCCACCTCGATCTCGACCCAGTGCACGCCGTCCGATCCGCCGAGCGCCTTGATCAACGCCTCCTTGGCGGCGTACCGCGCGGCCAGCGACCGCGGCTTCAGCACGCGCTCCGCCGGCGAGAACAGGCGGGTCAGCAGACCCGGCGTGCGCGCGAGCGTGCGCTCGAACCGCGGCACGTCGACCAGGTCGACGCCGACTCCGACGATCATGTGCCCTCCCGGATGCGGCTGCCCACCGCATCCGCCACCCTATCCGCGCCCCGGATACCCGAGTTGCGTCGCCTTTGCGCATCCGCCACAGAAATGCGCAAGCGCGCCTGTCGATCACAGGCGCGCTTGCGCAGAAGTGTGGCTCTTACTCGACCGTGACGGACTTGGCGAGGTTGCGCGGCTGGTCCACATCCAGCCCCTTCGCCGTCGCGAGGCCCATCGCGAAGATGTGCAGGGGGACGACCGCGAGCAGCGCCTCGAACAGGGGGCCGGCGAGCGGGATGTGCAGCACCTCGTCGGAGAACGGCAGGACGCTCGCGTCACCCTCCTCCGCGATCACGATGACGCGCGCACCGCGCGCGCGGATCTCCTGGATGTTGGAGACCACCTTGTCGTGCAGCACCGACGATTCCCGCGGCGACGGCACGATCACGAACACCGGCTGACCGGGCTCGATCAGCGCGATGGGTCCGTGCTTGAGCTCGCCGGCGGCGAAGCCCTCCGCATGGATGTAGGAGATCTCCTTGAGCTTGAGGGCGCCCTCCAGCGCGATCGGGTAACCGACGTGACGACCGAGGAACAGCACCGAGCGCGTGTCGGCCATCCAGTGCGCGAGCTGCGTGATGCGCTCCTGCTGCGTCTCGAGGATGGTGCTGATCTTGCCGGGCACCGACTCGAGCTCGCGCACGTGGTCCGCGATCTCGGCGGCCGTCAGCGAGCCGCGCACGCGAGCGATGTGCAGCGCGAGCAGGTAGATCGCAGTGATCTGCGCGACGAAGGCCTTGGTCGAGGCCACGGCGACCTCGGGGCCGGCGTGCGTGTAGACGATCGCGTCCGACTCGCGCGGGATGGTGGCGCCCTGCGTGTTGCAGATGGAGAGCGTGCGTGCGCCGCGCTCGCGGGCGTACTTGACCGCCATCAGGGTGTCCATGGTCTCGCCCGACTGGCTGATGGACACGACGAGCGTGCGGGGACCGATCACCGGGTCGCGGTAGCGGAACTCGTGCGCGAGCTCGACGTCGACCGGGATGCGGGTCCACAGCTCCAGCGCGTACTTGCCCGTCTGCCCGGCATAAGCGGCCGTTCCCGCGGCGATGATGACCACGCGGTCGATGTCGGCGAAGAGCTCGTCCAGACCGTCCAGCTCGGGGACGACGACGGCGCCGTCGCGGATGCGGCCGCGGATCGTGTTGGCGACGGCCTCGGGTTCCTCCGAGACCTCCTTCGCCATGAACGAGGACCATCCGCCCTTCTCGGCGGCGGCGGCGTCCCAGGTCACTTCGAACGGCTCGGGCTCGACGACGTTGCCGTCGAAGTCCGTGACTTCGACGCCCTCGGGCGTGATGGCGACGATCTCGTCCTGGCCGATCGCGAGCGCGTTGCGGGTGTACTCGACGAAGGCGGCGACGTCGGATCCGAGGAAGTTCTCACCCTCGCCGAGGCCGATCACCAGCGGCGAGTTGCGACGGGCGGCGACCACGAGGCCCGGGTGGTCCTTGTGCATCGCCAGCAGCGTGTAGGCACCCTCGAAGCGGCCGACGGTCGAACGGAAGGCGGCGATCAGGTCGCCGGATGCCGCGTACTCCCGGCCGATCAGGACCGCGGCGACCTCGGTGTCGGTCTCGCTGCGGAAGGTGTAGCCCTCGCTGACGAGTTCGGCCTTGAGGGCCGCGAAGTTCTCGATGATGCCGTTGTGGATGACGGCGAGCTTGTCGTCATCGGCCAGATGCGGATGCGCGTTGGCATCCGTCGGACCGCCGTGGGTCGCCCACCGCGTGTGGCCGATTCCGGTCGTGCCGTCCGTGAGGGGGACGCGTGCGAGGTCGTCGCGCAGCACGCTGAGCTTGCCCGCGCGCTTGCGCATCCCGAGGTCGCCGTCGGCGTCGATGACAGCGATGCCGGCCGAGTCGTACCCGCGGTACTCCA
Organism: Microbacterium binotii; assembly: GCF_021398715.1. Taxonomy (NCBI): domain Bacteria; kingdom Bacillati; phylum Actinomycetota; class Actinomycetes; order Micrococcales; family Microbacteriaceae; genus Microbacterium; species Microbacterium binotii. Next base: position 2,611,993 of record NZ_CP090347.1, read on the forward strand.
GACGGGCCAGGCCCGAGATCAGGATGTCCTGGCTCGGCCGAGGGCCGACGTATCCGACGATTCCACACATGGGTTCCATCGTAGTTGCGCCCAGCAGTGAAGCCGCCCGACGCCCGGCCGTGCAATCGAGGCCCCTGCCGCGGTGCTCGGTGCGCGTCTTGTGCCCCGCTCGTGTGCCGTCCGCGTGCCGTCTCGTGTGCCGCCAGCAGGAGCGACAGTTCTCCGCATCCGCGCCAGTGAATGACTGTGGCGGATGCGGAAAGGTGCGGCATCTGCGCAACTGCGACGCAACTCGGGTACCGGGCACCCGCGAAGCGGGCCGTCGCGTCAGAGCTTGCGCAGGAGCACCGTCTCGACGGCGTGCGAGGCGCCCTTGCGCAGCACGAGCGAGGCGCGGTGACGCGTGGGCAGCACGTTCTCGATGAGGTTCGGCAGGTTGATGCTGTTCCAGTAGTACGCGGCGCGCTCGCGCGCATCCTCGTCCGAGATGTCCGCGAGCCCGCGGAAGAACGAGTTCGGGTTGCTGAAGGCTGCGTCGCGCAGCGCCAGGAACCGGTCGGTGTACCAGCGCTGGATGTGCGCGGGGTCGGCATCCACATAGATCGAGAAGTCGAACAGGTCGCTCACCGCGACGTCGTGCGGAACGGGCGGCGGCTGCAGCACGTTGAGGCCTTCGACGATGAGGACGTCCGGCCGGTGCACGCTCGTGTGCGCGTCGGGGACGATGTCGTACCGCATGTGCGAGTAGTACGGCGCGTGCACCTCGGCGGCCCCCGACTTCACCGCCGTGAGGAACGCGATCAGCGCGCGGCGGTCGTAGGACTCGGGAAAGCCCTTGCGGTCCATCAACCCGCGCCGTTCCAGCTCCGCGTTGGGATAGAGGAAGCCGTCGGTGGTGACGAGCTCCACGTGCGGCGTGCCCGGCCAGCGACTCACGAGCTCGCGCAGCAGCCGCGCGATCGTCGACTTCCCGACGGCGACGGAGCCGGCCACGCCGATCACGAACGGCGTGGTCTCGTCGGGCTCGCCCAGGAAGGTGCTCTCCTCCGCGCCGAGACGCTTCGTGGCGGAGGCCCGCAGAGACAGCAGCCGACTCAATGGCACATACACCTCGCGCACCTCGGTGACGTCGAGCATGTCGCCCAGGCCCCGCAGCTGCACGACCTCGGCCTCGGTCAGCGGCTGGTCCATGCCGCGGGCCAATCGCGCCCAGTCGGCGCGCTCGATCTCGCGGTACAGGGACTCGGCTGACGCCGCCGACAGGGTGGTCTCCTCTGGCACCCGCCCATCGTAGTGGCGACGCACCGACGCAACGATGCCCCGGCCGCTCTCGCCGGGGCATCGTTGGGCGGGTCAGGCGGAGCGTCGACGCCGAATCGTGAGTGATGCGACACCCGCGAGCAGCAACGCACCACCGAGGACACCGAGTGCGACCGGTGCCTCGCTGCCGGTGGCCGCAAGCGCCGCGGGCGCCGACGTGATCGTGACAGCGGCGCGCGCGATCTCGACGCCGTCGACGAGCACGACGACCGCGTGCGCACCGGCGGGCGTCGCCGTCGGGACGACGGCCTGCAGACGGAAGCTGCCGTCGGCGGCGACGTCGTCGGTGCCCAGCGTCTGCGGCACGGAGTGCAGCTCGACGGTCACCCTGGTGTCGGCGGGGAGATGGGCCCCGGTGACCACGATGCTCCCGCCCGGACGAAGATCCCCCGTCACCGTCACGGTCGGCTCGAGCACCGGCTCCGGGCTCGGAGCCGCGTCCGCGACCGTGACGACCGAGGCGGCCGACGTGGTCGCCCCCACCGCATTCACAGCGCTCACGGTCACGTTGTGCGCTCCGGGAGTCACGTCGCGCAGCGTCAGCGTGGTCACCTCGGGCGCCACCTCGATCGGCTCTGCGCGGTCGAGGCTCACGCCGTAGGCGGTGATCGGCGAGCCGCCGTCGAACGGTGCCACCCAGCTGACCGTGATGTCACGCCCGGAAACAGTCGCCGACGGCGCGGCGGGCGCGTACGGCGCGGTCGCCGCCGGCGGCTGCTCGTCGTCCGCGAAGAAGAGGTCGATCTTCGCGACCGCCTCGTCCGCGAAGGCCCAGTTTGCAGCCTGACGAGCCGGCCACGCCTCCTCGGTGACGTTGTTCGGGCGCTTGCCGGGAAGGCCTGCCACCCACCAATACTCGGTCATGTACTCGGTGAACGAGCCGTCGCCGTTGTCCCGGATCCAGTCGTCCACGATTCCGCCCCGGTCCTTGTCGTAACGGACCAGATAGGGCACCTGAAGCTTCTGCGCCGTGGCGCGCGCGACGGTCGTATCGCCGCCCGGGTAGTAGTCGACCCGCTGACCGGCACCCGCCGCCGGCACGTACTGCGTACGCAGCACGGGGAAGTGCTCCGCCACGAGGTCGCCGTACAGGTGCGCGAAGGCGGAGTTCGTGTCGCGGATGTGCGCCTGCCCACCGCTCCAGCCGTCCAATCGCAGATCGAACACGTAGACGGTCTTGTCATCGGATGCGGCGGCCGCCCGGTCGATCTGGCTGATGACGGCACGGGTGTTGTGGCACCACGTGCCGCCGAACAGGATGACGTGTTCGCCATCGGATTCGAGGAGATGCACGAGCTCCGGGTAGGTCATCGACTGCAAGGCGAACCCGTCGCTGTCCTCGCCCGTGAAGATGTCTCCGCCGTACAGGCTGGCATCGGCGTACGTCGCGGAGTGCCGCGCGTTCACGGCGTTCGAGAAGAACTCGAACGAACTCTGCGTGTCGGCCCCGCCGTCGCCGAGACCGTCGAACACCTGCGCCACCTGGGCGCGGTACCCCGCGACGTCGGCGTCATCGTCGAGCCCGGCGGCGCTCACCGTGCCGCCGAGCGAGGTGACGATGCGGTCCTCGGCACCGCCGATCGTGTGGTCCTTGTCGTAGACGAACAGGTAGGGGTCCGTCGTGGGCACTCCGAACTGGGGCGTCGTGTCCTTGTTGAGGAAATTCGTCGTCAGGCGCGGATAGAGCGCGGCGAGCTCCGCATTGCCGGTCGTGCGGATGTCGAGGCTGTCGCCGTCGAGCCGCGGGTCGAACACGTAGACCTCGTCGACACCGTATTCGGCGGCGACCGCGTCGATGTGCGTCGCTGCGGCGGCGATGGTCGCATCCTCCGGCCCGCCGATGAGGAACGCGAAGCGCCCCGACGAATTGAGCAGACTCTCGAAACGCTCGAAGGTGACCGGGGTCAGCACGGAGCCCTCGCGGAGCCCCGGAATCGTGTCGGCGAAGTAGTCGAGGGCGCCACTCGGAGTCGGTGCCGCGTGAGCGGCGGGTGTGATGGCGACGGCGCCGCCGAGGCCGATGGATGCGGCCACGAGGGCGGCCGCGAACCTGCGAGGTCTGGTCATCTGTGTTCCTTCTTCGGAGTCGTCGTACGGGAGATGTCAATCGGCGGTCGCGACGGCGTGGCGCCGGCGGAGCCACCACAGGAGCGAACCGCCGCCGGCGGCGAGGAGGAGCACGACCGCGGCGATGCCGCCGGCGACCGGCGCCGCATCCGTCTCGTTCGACGCCGACGAGGCGTGGAGCACCGATGCGCTCGCACTCGGCGTCGGGGTCGCCGAGGCGGAGATGACGATGCCGGCGACGGCCGCGGTGGGCTCGGAGTCGCCGAGCGCATTGGTCGCGTAGAGCTGGGCCTCGTATTCGCCGGGGCCGAGCGTGATCTCGTACGATGTCGCATCGGCGCCGACCGCCAACGGGGTGCCGTGATTGATGACGAGCTTGTAGCCCGTGAGCGCCGACCCGCCGTCGGCCGGGGCGCTCCACGTGAGCGACAGCACACGGCCCGACACCGACGACGCCAGCCCGCCGGGAGCGGCGGGCACCGTCGCGGCGACGGCACCCGTCGCCGGCACCGTACCCGACGGCGCCCCGGAGTTGCTCGCCTTGCTGCCCGAATCGTTCTGCGTGGCGACCCCGGGCTGAGCCGGTTGGGGTTGAGCGGGCTGCGGTTGAGCGGGCTGCGGTTGAGCGGGCTGCGCGGGTTCGGGCTGCTGCGGGGGTGTCACGCCTCCGCCGGACACCGCTGGCGGCGCCGCTTCAAGAGTGGAGTCGTACGGCCAGCCCCCGATCGCGTCGCAGGCGTTCGGGTCGAAGTTGATCGAGCACAGATCGCAGACGTCTCCGGCCGCGTGCGCCGGCTGCGCAACGACGATGGGGGCGACGAGGACGACTCCGGTCAGAACGAGCGCTGTCGCCCAGCCCCGGGATCGCACCCGCAGGAGATCGATGAGTGGATGTTTCGCTGTCATGGAGTCCTCGATGCTCGGGAGACGGGTGGGATCTCGCACTGGCCGATGAGCGCGTCGTCGGGCAGTGGGATGGCTTCGGTTTCGGCGCCCGACTGGCGCGCGCTGGCGCGTGTGGGGGCGACCGGCACGGTCTCGGTGGGCGCGTCGAGCACCGCCGTATCGGCGGCCGGCACGGAGGAGCCGGCGGCCTCCGCGCGCGCTCCCGGACGCCGGTCTCCGGGCGATGCTCGGAAGACGGCGTCATCGAGCACGCCACGGCGACGAGCGACGATCGTCGCCACTGTCGCCGCGGCGCTGACGTTGGCCATCGTGCTCGCGGTTCCCGCTACGGCGCTGATGGGCACGAGGATGACGAGGATCTCGACGGGCAGACCCACGGCGGTGAGCACCGCCGTGGCCGTGATGATGGCGGTTCCCGGTACACCAGCCGTGCCGAGCGACACGAGCAGGCACAGGGCGGCGAGCACGAGATAGTCGGTCAGCGAGTAGTCGATGCCGAGAACGTTGATGGAGAAGACGGCGACGATGATCGGCCAGATGCCTGCGCATCCTGGCATGCCGATCGTGGTGCCGACGGGCGCGGCGAACGCCGCGACGTCCTCCGGTACTCCCACCTTGCGCACGAGGGTGGGGATCGTGATCGGCAACGTGCCGACGCTCGACTGCGTGGTGAATGCGGTGTACTGCGCGGGGGTGAGCAGGCGGAACCAGCGGAGGGGATTCACATCCGCCACGAGCCGCAGCAGGAGCCCGTTGACCACGTAGGCGTCGAAGAAGGTCACGGCGAACGCCACGATCAGCACCGCGAGCAGTGACAGAACAGTGTCGATCCGTATCAGGGCGACGGCCGTCGTCGAGGCCACGAGTGCCAGCACCGCGTAGGGCGTCAGCTCCACGACGAAGCCCACCGCGGTCATGACGACCTTCTTCGTTCCGTCGACCACGTCCTTGAATGCGCGAAGCTGCGGATCCTCGCGATGCGAGGCGACGATCCACGCCACGGCCAGGACGAGGGCGAAGAGGATGATCGGCACGATGTTGTTGCCGACGAAGTCTCCGGCCAGGTTCGCGGGGAACAGCCCCAGCAGGACGTCGTCGAGAGGCCGGAGCAGACCCGTCAGGGAGTCGGCGCCGCTCTGCGCGAGATCGAGCTGCACGCCTTTGCCCAGTCCGATCGTCAGCACGACAGCGAGTGTCAGGACGATCGCGATGGCGTTCGTCGCGAGCAGCCACAGCGTGCTCGAGAGCCCGATCGTGCGCAGCTTCGCGACAGAGCCGAGGGAGGTCACACTGGAGAGCACGGAGATGAAGATCAGCGGGGCCACGACTGCAGTGATCAGCTGCACGTAGATGTCGCCGAGGAACTCGACATACGAGAGGTGACCGCCGAAGGCGGCACCGACACCGACACCGAGTAGCAGCGCGATCAGCACCAGGCTCGTGAACCCCAAGCCGCGTCGACGGAGCACGACGAGCCCCCCGAAAGCGACGAGCACGAGGCCCAGGGAGACCGCGGCGAGCGGGTCGAAGTCAGCGAGCATCAGGAACCTCTGGGTCGGGGATGCCGCGAACCTATCAACGCCCTAAGAGATCACTATGAGCGCGTCACGACGTGACATCGGGTGACGGCGGATGACGACACGCATTGACGCACCGGCGCGGCGTTGCCCCTCGCAGCGCGCGCAAAGCCGGACGCCGCTACTCTCATCGGGTGCGGCTCGGAGTTCTCGACATCGGTTCCAACACCGTGCATCTGCTCGTCGCGGATGCACACCCCGGCGGAAGGCCTCTCGCGACGACGAGTCACCGCACCGTCCTGCGCCTCATGCGCTACCTCACCCCCACGGGCGCGATCAGCGAAGAAGGCGTGCGCGCGCTCGAGGATGCGGTCGCCGAGGCGCGGGAGACGGCGCGGCGCGAGGGCGTCGCGGAGCTGCTCGCGACAGCGACCTCCGCGGTGCGCGACGCCACCAACGGCGAGCTCGTCATCGCGCGGATCGAGGAGGCGCTCGGCCAGCCTCTCCAGGTGCTCGGCGGGGAGGACGAGGCGCGCTTCACGTTCCTCGCAGTCCGGCGCTGGCTCGGCTGGTCGGCGGGCCAGATCCTGCTGTTCGACATCGGCGGCGGCTCGTTGGAGATCGCCGCCGGTTCCGACGAGCTTCCCGAGCGCGCCGCATCCGTTCCTCTCGGCGCCGGTCGGATGACCGTCGGCTACCTCCCCGAGGATCCTCCGGGAGAGGAGGCGGTCGAGCGCCTGCGGGCGCACGCCGCGGAGGTGCTCTCCCCCGTGGCGGCCGGGTTCCAGGCACTGCCGCGACCCGACCACGTGGCCGGGTCGTCGAAGGCCATCCGTTCGCTCGCCCGGCTCGCGGGCTATCCGGCGCCGGGGTGGTCCGGGAGCGAACGGCTGCTCCTGCCGCGGCAGGCGCTGGGTTCCTGGATCCCGCGCCTGGCGCGCCTGCCCGCCAGTGCACGCCAGGAGCTCCCGGGAATCACCCCCGATCGCACGTTCCAGATCGTCGCGGGCGCGGTCGTGCTCCACACCGCGATGCGCACGCTGGACATCGACGAGCTCGAGGTGAGCCCGTGGGCGCTGCGCGAGGGCGTGCTGCTGCGCTACATCGAGGCCATGGCCTGGGGCTGATCGCCCATAGCCCGCATGGCCGGGGCGACCATAGACTGACCGCCGTGATCCGCGGGGGGTCATCTGCACCCGGCCCGCGGATCACGGTACCGACGTCCCCCCATTGGCGGCCGCCGTCAACTCGAGAGCAGGACCTTCCGTCGGTAGGAACGAAAATATGCCAACTCAGGACGAACAACAAGACTCTGGACGCAGAGTCCATAACGATTCGTCACAGACGGGCCGCGCGCGACGCATCCCTCGTGACGAGCTTCGCCGTCGCGTTCTGGATGCGGCGGCCGACCTGCTCGCGGACGGTGCCGTGAGCGTGGGGCTGCATCAGCTCAACATGGAAGAGCTCATCCGGCGCGTCGGTGTGCCGCGAAGCTCGGCGTTCGCGGCGTTCGGCGGCAAGGACCAGCTGCTCTCCGCGTTGATGCTGCGCCTGCTGGAGCCGCGCGGGCCGCATCCGATCGGCTACTCCGCCGCCACCATCCAGATCGCGACCGCGGTCTTCGAGCAGTATGCGGACCACCTGGTCGATGCGAAGGGTGAGCCCGACCCCGTCGGCATCGAGCGGGTTCTGAAAGAGTCCGTGCGCCGAGCCATCGGACAGAACGTGCTCGACACGATGGCCTCCACCGAGTGGAAGAACTACATGGCGCTCTCCGTTTCGGTGAGCTCGCTTCCCGCCGACCAACAGGCGGAGGTGCGCCGTGCGCTCGCGGCGAGCGAGACCCGATTCCTTGCGGAGATCGCCGACATCTATCAGCGGGTCCTCGCCCGCGTGGAGCGGGAGCCGGTTCCCGGAGTCACCTGGCTGCAGATCGCCGCGGCCGGAGCATCGCTCATCGAGGGCATGGCCAGCAAGCGTCTCGTCGGTATCGAAGGAATCGACGACGTCGTGCTGCGCGAAGGCATCGACGGCGAAGAGGTCCCGTGGGAGCTGCCCGCACTGGCGTTCTGGTCGCTGCTCATGGGCCTGACCCGTGCCGTGGGAGAACCCCGTCATACGGCCTGAGCGCATCCGGGTGAGCCGATAAGATACGGGGGCGCCCATCCCCACCATCCGTGCGCACACCCATCTGTCTGCGAAGGAACACCCGTGGCGAGACTGCGCATCGCACTCGTCGAGGACCAGCCCCTCTACCGCGACATGCTCGTGGGTCTCCTCCGCGCCGTCCCGGACTTCGACCTCGTCGTCGCCGCCGGCTCCGCTGCGGAGACCGCCGCCTTCCCCCGCGATCTCGACATCGCGCTGCTGGACATCACCCTCCCCGACGGCGACGGCATCGAGGTGGGCCGTCGGCTGCAGGAGCGCCAGAGCTCCCTGTCGATCGTGCTGCTGTCGGCCGTGGACCGCCTCAACACCCTGCTCGACGTGCCGGAAGAGCAACGCCGCCGATGGAGCTATCTCTCCAAGACCTCCGCGCTGTCGGCGCCGTCGCTCGTCTCCGCCCTCCGCGCAAGTGCGGGAGGGCGCAGCGTGCTCGATCGTGAGCTCGTCGAGCGTCGCCGCGCGCGCCCGCGCGGTCGCCTCGCGGGCCTCAGCAACCGTCAATTCGAAGTGCTCACACTCCTGGCCGAGGGGTTGACGAACACCGCCATCGCCCGCCGCCTCAGTCTCGCCGACCGCTCCGTCGACAACCACGTCAACGCCGTCTACAGCGCCCTGGGCCTCGGCGGGGACGCCGAGCGCAACCCCCGCGTGAGCGCCGTGCGCATCTTCCTCGAGGAGAGCGCGTGAGCGGAGATCCGCCGAGCGACATCGCTCTTGTGGATCGGGCCGCCGATCAGCGGCAGTTCTCCTTCGTCGCCCTGGCCCTCGGCGGCACCCTCTCCCTGGCCATCAGCGCCCAGGCCGTCCTCCTGCTCGGGATCAACGCCGTATCCCTGCGCGGCACGGACGCATCGCCGTTCGGCGATCTCGTCATCCGGGTGACCATCAACCTCTGCGGCGTCGCGATCGCCACGCTCCTCGCAAGCCGCGCACGCCTGATCTTCCGCACCGGGATCGTTCGCATCGCGGTGCTCGTCGGCTGCGCGGGGTGCGCGGCGGCGTGCCGAGCCGCCGCGCAGATCCTCGTCGGGATCTATCCCTCCGTGGCACTCGCGCTCGCTGATGCGGCCATTGCGACGCTCCTCATGTCGGTGACCTTCGTGTTCGCGCTGCAGAGCGTCGGGTCCCGGCGCCGCGCGCGCGAGTCCGAGCGGGCCCGCCTCGCGCAGGCGGCGCAGGCGACCGCGGCATTGGCCGCGCTGCACGACGAGGAGCTCCACGTCCGACGGGAGATCGCGGACACCCTCCACGGCACGCTGCAGGGGCGCGTCGTGATGCTGCAGGCCGACCTGCGTGATGTGGCCGCCGCGCTCGACGGCGATCAGCGCAGCAGGATCGAGCGGATCCGCGAGGAGTTGGACGCCCTGCGCGAGAACGAACTGCGCGCCGTGAGCGCGACTCTCTATCCCGAAGGCATCGACCGCGGAGTGGTCGCCGCCCTCCGGGCGCTGGTCTCCCGCATCCCGGCCGCGATCGACGCGTCCTTCACGATTGTCCCCTCGGGGGCCGAGCCCGAACTCGACCTCGGCCGTCGGCTCGCGCTCGTGCGCGTCGCGGAGGAAGGGGTCTCGAACGCGCTGCGGCACGGGCTGGCCGCACAGATCGACGTCGTCCTGCACGTCGGGCCCGACGAGGTGAGACTCAGCGTGCGCGACGACGGCATCGGAGTGGACCCGACCGCCGCGCTGAGCGGGCTGGGCCGCCTGACCGACCGACTGGAGGGGTTGGGCGGATGCCTGGTGCTGACTCCGACGGAGCCCGGAGCCGAACTCGTCGCCCGGGTGCCGCGAGGCTGAGACGCCTCAGAGAGCGAGACGCTCGCGCACGACCTCCGCCAGCCTCTCCGCGATCCGCTGGGCCTGCTCGGCATCCTCCGCCTCGACCATGACGCGCACGAGCTGCTCGGTCCCTGACGCGCGAAGGAGCACGCGTCCGCTGGATCCGAGCTCTGCTTCCGCCGCAGCGACGGCCTCCGCGACACCCGGATCGGCGACCCGGGTGCGGTCGACGTCCTTGACGTTGATGAGCACCTGCGGGAAGACGGTCATCACCGAAGCGAGCTCGGCCAGCGAGCGCCCCTGGCGAGCCATCTCGGACATCAGGTGCAACCCGGTCAGCAGTCCATCGCCCGTCGTGGCGAAGTCGCTCATGATCACATGACCCGACTGCTCGCCGCCCAGCGCGTATCCGCCGGCGTTCATCTCCTCGAGCACGTAACGGTCTCCGACGGCCGTCTGCAGGACACGGATGCCGTTGGCCGCCATGGCCCGGTGGAGCCCCAGGTTGCTCATCACGGTGGCGACGAGGGTGTCGTCGCGCAGCACGCCGCGATCACGCATCGACACGGCGAGGATCGCCATGATCTGATCACCGTCGATCACGCGGCCCGCCGCATCCACGGCGAGGCAACGGTCGGCGTCGCCGTCGTGCGCGATGCCGAGGTCGGCACCCGCCCGCAGGACCTCCGCCGCCAGGTGATCGAGATGCGTCGAGCCGACGCCGTCGTTGATGTTGAGCCCGTCGGGATCGGCACCGATCACGGTGACGCGCGCGCCCGCATCCCGGAACGTCTCGGGAGAGACACCGGCGGCCGCGCCGTGCGCGCAGTCCAGCACCACGTGCAGGCCGTCCAGGCGGTGCGGCAGAGACTGCAGCAGGTGGACGACGTAACGGTCCTCCGCGTCGGCGAAGCGACGGATGCGGCCGACCGCGGCTCCCGTGGGCTGGAGCTTCGGACCCGCGAGCGCGAACTCGATGCGCTGCTCGACGGCGTCGGGGAGCTTCACACCGCCGCGCGCGAAGATCTTGATCCCGTTATCGGGAGCGGGATTGTGCGACGCCGAGACCATCACTCCGAAATCGGCGTCGATGTCGCCGATGAGGAAGGCGGCCGCCGGCGTGGGGAGCACACCGGCGTCCAGGACGTCGACTCCCGAGGAGGCGAGGCCCGCGGCGACCGCCGCGGCGAGGAACTCTCCCGAGATCCGCGGGTCGCGCGCGACGACAGCGGTGGGCCGCTTGCCCGCCGCACGCCGGGCTTCCGCGGAACGGCCCTGGCCCAGGACGACAGCGGTCGCCTGGGCCAGGGATAGCGCCAGATCGGCGGTGAGGGGGCCGTTCGCCAGCCCCCGCACGCCGTCCGTACCGAACAACGCCATTCGGCGTGTCAGCGCTTCGAGTACTGAGGAGCCTTGCGGGCCTTCTTGAGACCAGCCTTCTTGCGCTCCTTCACACGAGCGTCGCGCGAGAGGAAGCCGGCCTTCTTGAGGGTCGGGCGGTTGTTCTCCTCGTCGATGCCGTTGAGCGAGCGGGCGATGCCCAGACGCAGCGCACCGGCCTGACCCGACGGGCCACCACCGTGGATGCGGGCGATCACGTCGTACGCGTCGGTGAGGTTGAGGATCGTGAAGGGGTCGGTCACGAGCTGCTGGTGCAGCTTGTTCGGGAAGTAGTCCTCGAACGTGCGGCCGTTGATCGTGATCTTGCCGGTGCCGGGAACGATACGCACGCGGGCGATGGCCTGCTTGCGACGACCCACGGCGGCGCCGGGGACGGAGAGCACGGGACGCTCGACGGCCGCAGCCTCGAGGTCGGCCGGAGTCTCGGTCGAGTAGTTGGTGGTTTCTTCGATGTTCGCCACGAGAGTGTCCTTAGTCTGAGCGGCGCTTACTGGGCGACCTGGTCGAAGGCGTAAGCCGTGGGCTGCTGCGCGGCGTGCGGGTGCTCCGCACCGCGGTAGACCTTCAGCTTCGAGAGCTGCTGGCGGCCCAGGCTGTTCTTGGGGAGCATGCCGCGAATGGCCTTCTCCACGGCGCGGACGGGGTTCTTCTCGAGCAGCTCCGAGTAGGTGACGGACTTGAGGCCGCCCGGGTAACCGGAGTGGCGGTACGCCTTCTTCTGCTCGAGCTTCTGCCCGGTGAGGGCCACCTTGTCGGCGTTGATGACGATGACGAAGTCACCGGTGTCGACATGGTTGGCGAAGGTGGGCTTGTGCTTGCCGCGGAGGAGGGTGGCCGCGTGCGAGGCGAGGCGTCCGAGGACGACGTCGGTCGCGTCGATGACCAGCCACTCACGCTGGATCTCGCCAGCCTTGGGGGTGAAAGTGCGCGTCACGTTAGTGCTGCTTTCTTGATCGAACGGAGAGGTTCGTGAATCCCGCTCCGGGGTGCTTCTCATGAGAAGACGCCAGTGGAGGGCTCACGTTCGCGGCACCGACCAGCAGGGATGCGGCACCAAACGAGAAGCCTAGCACGCCGAAGCCCCCACCCCCGCATCCGACCCCGCTTCGCAGCTACCGGGTTGATGCACAGAAGTTGTGCAAAGGAACTGTGTATGGCTAGAGTCGCGGCATGGACGAGCCCCGCACCGACAGCACCATCCGCCTCGACAGTCGCGCCGTGCGCGCGCTCGCCCATCCGTTGCGCTCGCGCATCCTGAGCCGGCTGCGCACCCACGGCCCCGCCACGGCGACCGAGCTCGCGAGCGCTCTCGGCACCAACTCGGGCGCGACCAGCTACCACCTGCGCGCCCTCGGCGAGGTGGGACTCGTGACCGACACCGGAGAGGGCGAGGGACGCCGCCGCGAGTGGCGTGCGGCGAGCGAGCGTCACTCGTGGGTCGACTCCGACTTCGCCGGCGACGAAGACGCCCGGACCGCGCTGGCGTGGCTGAGCCGCGACTACGTGCGTCAGTTCGCGGCGGGGGCCGAGCGCTGGCTGGATGCGGCCGAGCACTGGCCCGCGGAATGGGTCGACGTGCTGGGCCTGTCCGACGGCTTGCTGACCGTCACACCCGAGCAGGCCGCCGCTTTCTCCGCCGAGCTGGCGGAGCTCATGGCGCGCTACCGCGATGCGGGCGCGGCAGACGCACGGGCACGCCGCATCCACGTCACCTCCTTCGCGCGGCCCCTCGACCTGGACGACGCGTGATCGACGCCGCCGGCGCCCAGCGCCGGCTGCTGTGGCTGACCGCGCTGCGCTGGCTGCCGGTCGGAGTGACGTTCGGACTCACCGCGCTCCTTCCGCTGGAGCGCGGTCTCAGCCTCGTCGAGGTCGGCGCGATCCTGTCGCTGCAAGGGATCGTCGCGCTCGTCCTGGAGCTGCCGACCGGCGGACTCGCCGACACGCTGGGGCGCCGTCCGGTGCTGCTGATCGCCGCGCTGATCGGACTCGCGTCGACCGTGCTGTTCGTGCTCGCGCAGGATGTGGCGGCCTTCGCCATCGCGATGCTCCTGCAGGGCGTGTTCCGCACGCTCGACTCCGGCCCGCTCGAGGCCTGGTACGTCGACGCGGCGCACACCGCCGATCCCGACGCCCCCGTGGAGCAGGGGCTCGCCCGCGCCGCCACGGTGCTCGGCGTATCGATCGCGGCGGGAGCGCTCGGCGGCGGACTGCTCGTGGCGTGGGCGCCGCTTCCCGGCAGCTCCGCACTCGTGCTGCCGTTCCTCGTGAGTCTCGCGCTGTCCGCCGTGAGCGTCGTCGTCACGGCGGTCCTCGTCGTCGAGCCGGCACGCCCCCGCCGTCGTGTGCGCGGCGCGTCCTCCGGCACGTCGGGACTGCTCGGGGCGCTGCGCCTGGTCCGCCGATCCCCCGTCCTGCGGGCGCTGCTGGCGGTGGAGGTCTTCTGGGCCGTCGCGATGGTCGCGTTCGAGACCCTCACACCGGTGCGGCTGGCGGAACTCGCCGGCGGCGAGGATGCTGCGGGCGCGCTGTTCGGGCCCGCATCCGCCGCCGCCTGGGGACTCTTCGCTCTCGGCTCGCTCCTGGCGGGGCGTGCGGCCAGGCGATGGGGCGTGGCGGTCACCGCGGCGCTCGCCCGCATCCTGAACGGCGCGTTCGTGGTGGTCATGGGCGTCGTCGCGGGGCCCGTGGGCCTGCTCGCCGCGTACGGCGCCGCGTACCTGTCGCACGGAGCCGCCAGCCCCATGCACAACACGCTGCTGCACCGCCAGGCCGACGCGGGCACGCGGGCGAGCGTGCTCTCCGCCAACGCGATGGTCTCCGGCGGCGTCTACAGCGCGGGCCTGCTCGCCCTGACCGTGCTGGCCGAGCACACCGGTACGGGCATCGCCTTCGCGGTCGCAGGCGCCTTCAGCGTGTTCGGTGCGCTCTGCTATCTGCCGGCCTGGCGGGCCGAGCGCGCGGCCGGCCGAACGTGAGAGCCATGGACTCTGCGTCCACAGATCGACCCCGGCGCGGCCCGGGCACGCGGCCATTCCGTAACGTAAGGCTGTGATGCCCGACGCCGTCGCCCCCGTCCGCGCGTTGCGCACCGTCCCCTTCCTCGCCGCCGTCAACCTCGCCGCTCTCGGAGCGTTGACCGCTCCGGCGGTCGTGGGACTCCCGGTGCGGGTGGCGGCGCTGGTGCCGGCCGCCGATCGCGCGGGCACGCTCGCCGTGGTCATCGCCGCCGGCGCCCTCGCCGCGATCGTGGCCAACCCGCTCGTCGGGTTCCTCTCGGACCGCACACGAGTCGGGTGGGGCAGACGACGCCCCTGGATGCTGGCCGGAGCGGTCACCGGGCCGCTGGCGACCTGGTGGCTGCTGGGCGCGGGCGACCTGTTCACCCTCGTGCTCGCGTGGATCGGGATGCAGGTCTGCTACAACGCGGTGCTGGCCACGGCGGCCGCCCAGCTCGCCGACACGGTCGAGGAGAGATGGCGAGCGGGGGCCTCCGGGATCTTCGCGGCGGCCGCCTTCCTCGGCACGGTCCCCCCTCTCGTGATCGCAGCGACCCTCCCCAGCCAGCTGGCGCTCGCCTCGGCGATCATGCCCGCCGCTGCGGTGATCGCGGTCGTCCTGTGCGTCCTGTTCGTCCCGGATACCGCCGTCGCGACCGTCGGTCCCCCCTCCCGCCCCTCGTGTCGTCCTCGCTTCACCCTCGCCCCCGGCTTCGCCGTCGTATGGGTGCAGCGGCTCCTCCTGCAATCGGCGTTCTCACTGACCACCGCCTTCACCCTGTACTTCGTCATGGACCGCATGCTGCGCGATCAGGCGTCGGCCACGAGCATCACCTCTCTGTCCACCGTGCTCGGCGGCGGCGCCATCGTCGTCGCCGCCGTCACGATGGGACTGCTCGCCGGTCGCCGCGGCGACTACCGGCCGTTCCTCGCGGCCTCCATCGTCGGTCTCATGGCGGCCTCTCTGCTGCGCGCCTTCGCCGCGGAGCCGATCCAGCTGTGGACGAGTGCGCTCGTGGGCGGCCTCGCCATGGGCACCTTCTTCGCCGTCGACTTCGCCCTCGCGCTGCGCACGATCCCCGCCGAACGCACGGGCGCCTACCTCGGGATCCTCAACGCGACCGAGACCATCCCCCAGGTCGTCGGCCCGCTGGCGGCTGCGGCGCTTCTCGCCACGGGCGGCGATGCACTCGGCGGGCGCGGCGGCAACTACGTCGCCCTGTACGTGACCGCGGCGGCGGTGGCGCTCCTCGCGCTGGTGCTGCTGCGCCTCGTCGCTTCGTACGCGCGCCGCCCCGTCAGTGCTCCGACCCCGGCAGATCCAGCGCCGCGAGCGCACGAAGGGCGTCGACACGCGAGCTGACACCGAGTTTGCGGTAGAGACTGCGCAGCTGGGATTTCACGGTGTTCGGCGAGACGACCAACGCCGCCGCGATCTCGGCGACCGTTTCGCTGCGGGTCAGCTCGTCGGCCACCGCGATCTCGCGAGGCGTCAGCTGCACACGACGACGAGTAGCCGGGATCATGCCGATCCGCCCGGCACGCGCGATCAGCTCCTGCACATCGGGATCGACCGCGATCTCTGCGATGGCCTCGAGCGCGTTGGCCGGCACCATCGCCAGCGGCACCAGCAGGGCGCGCTGTTCGAGCACCACCGCGAGACGATCCAGCATCCGCCGGGCTCCGTCCGGGTCGGTGCCCCCCAGAGCGAGCGCGCCGACGGTGAGCGCGAGGTGCTCCGACTCGATGCGAGCGGATGCGGCCATGCCCGCCGAGGCCTGCAGCACGCGCACGGCACCCTCCACGTCGCCGGCGGCCAGCGCGATGCGTCCCAGGCTCACGCCGCGCCGCACGGGATCCTTGTCCTTCGCCACGACCCGCTCCGCCCCGGCGGCATCTCCCGCCGCGAGCAGCACGAGAGCGCGCGTGTGGCGCAGCCTGCTGAGCGTCAGCTCGGACGTCGCGTGACGCGCCTGCTGGGTGCGCAGCGCGTTCGCGAGCACGGCGTGCGCTGAACCCACCCGGCCCTGCGCCAGGGCGATGAGCACGTCCAGGTGCGTCAGCAGCGGCCAGTGCTCGATCGTCGCACGGTGCGCGTCCAGAATGCGGAGGGCGGCGTCCGCCGCATCCGGATCACCGCCTTCGAGGGCGGAGAAGCCGCGCGCGAGTTGGAGGAAGCTCCCCGGATACCCGTCGATCCAGCGCTCGGGCCATGCGCGCGAGAGCGCTTCGTCGATCACCTCTCGTGACTCGCCGACCTCGCCGGTCACGGCGAGCGCCCCGGCGGTCAGCGCCAGTCCCTGCAGCCCCGCGAACAGACCCTTCGCGTCGCTGACGGCCGTCGAACGGCGGAAGCAGTCGAGCGCCTCGGCGGTGAGGCCCCCGTAGAACAGCGACGTGCCGATCTGGTTGTACACGGTGGGCTCATTGCGTCCCAACCGGTCCCGTTCGGCCGCGTCCATCTCCTGCAGTGCGCGGTAGCCGTCGCGGGCGGCGGCGAGCGCACCGGAGCGCCCGGAGACGCGGTAGGACGTCGTCTCGATCGCCCGGAGCAGCACGCGGTCGGCGGGCGGTGCGCTGGCCCGCTGCATCCTGGCTCCGTAGATGGCCAGGCCGAAGTACTCGAGCGCGCGCAGACGCTGGGTGCCGCTCGCGTTCGCGACGATCGCCAGCACCATCGCCACGAGCGGCCGGGTACGCAACGACAGCAGCGGCACGTGAGCGAACAGCTCCGTCAGACGACCGCGGTACGTGAGCAGCTCGTTCCAGTGCCGCCGCAGGACCTCGTCCACGAGCGATGCATCGTCGATCTCCGCCGCGCGTCGCAACGCCGAGAACGCCAAGCCCCGCTCGAGCTCCCAGCGCGCGACCCGTCGGATGATCTCGCGCACCTCGGGTCGCGAACGCTCGCGACGCAGACTCTCCTCCGCGGCCAGACGGAGGAACGGTGAGAAGACGAACACGGCGGTGGAGTCTCTCGGACCGGGTGTCTCCCAGGAGCCGAGCCCCTCCGCCTCCGCCGTCTCGAGGAGTCGCAGCGCGTCGGCTCGGCCGGAGATCGCCTCGGCCAGGCGCACGTCGAGCGCGTCGGCGACGGCGACCGTCTCGAGGAACGCCACGAACGCATCGTCCCAGTTCCCGCCCCGCAATCGCAGCAGGGACCGGGCGGCCTGTTCGACGTTCACCCCTGGGGCACCGACGTCGCCGAGCGTGAGCATGCGGGCGAGAGCGGGCACGCCGCCGCCCGCGACGATCTGGTCCGCGGCCTGGGCGTCGCCGGTGAGCTCGAGCGCCTCGGATGCGGTCAAGGACAGCTCTCCCCTGCCCACGATGACGGCGTCGACGAGGACCGCGAGGCTCGGCTCGGTGAAGAGGGAGGCGCGACGGACCGTGACGCGCACGAGCAGCTGGGGGACGTCCGCGAGGAGGTCGATGAGCCCTCGGACGGTGACGTCGGAGAGCCGGTCACCATCGTCGAGGGCGACCACGAGCAGGCCGGGCCGGCGCCGGAGCCCGCGAGCGAGCAGACCCCACGGATCGTCGTCGACGGCGAGGGTCTCCGCGGCCGTGCGGAGCGGGTTCCCGTCGTCGAGGAGCCCGGCATCCACGAGCTGCGCGGCGAGCTGCTGGACGAAGGGTCGCGGTTCGCCGCCGCCGTCGCGCACCCGCATCCAGACGCCGCGGTGCGCGGTGCCGCGCGCCCACTGCGCCATCGCAACCGTCTTGCCGTACCCCATGGGGGCGTGCAGGACGACCAGCGGAGCGGCGTCGTCGAGCGCGGCCACCAGTCGGGGTCGCGCGAGGACGCCGACGCCGGCGCGCGGCACAGCGGACAGGCTCATCGGGTCGTCTCCGGCGACGTGCCCGGGTGTCGAGCACCCCGCCGCCGACTCCACCCTACGACGCCACCCGGACGTCGGCCCGATACGGCGGGCGGCGGCACGCCGATGCCCCCGTCCGCATCAGCGGACAGGGGCGGGCGTGCGCTCACCGAGTGCGGCATGTCGGCTCCGCGTCGCCACCCCGCACGTGACGGAGTGACGACGCGGGGATCAGGCGCCGGCCCGGCGTCGTCCTCGTCCGACCAGCACGACCATCAGGCCGATCGTCATGAGCAGCAGTGCCGCGAGCACCGCACCCGTGATCGACAGGGTCAGTCCCGTCATCGCCAGCGCTTCGGGTGCGTAGGCGTGGAACGGATCGCTGTCGGTCAGTCGCACGGGAGCTCCCGACGCATCGGTCACCGGGACGGGCTTGCCCGACCCGTCGACCTGCGGCTGCCCGGTGGGCACGCCATCGCTGTCGGCGGCAGGCACGAGGGGAGTTCCGCCGACGCTGACCGTGTCCGCGTGGGTGACGCCTTCGCCGAGGCGCAGCGTCCCCTCTGCGAAGAAGGACGCACCGGGCGGGATCATCCCGTGCCAGGTCCCGCTCGCGACGAAGTCGTACGCCGCCGGCCCGCCGAACGCCGACAGGTCGGCGGTCCAGCGCTCCACGTCGGGACCGGTCGCGGTGACGTCGGTCAGGTCGATCGCGGTCAGCCACGTCGAACCCGTGTTCGTGACCACCCAACGCACCTTGTGCTCGCTGCCCGCCTTGTACTTCACGGCGTGAGCGCGGTCGTTCGCGTCCTGGGCGTCGTCGACGAGGGGCTTCGTGGGCACCACCCAGTCGCCCGAGGCGTCCTTCACCGCAGGATCGGCCTTGTCACCGTCGTACTTGATGACCTGGATGCCGGACGTGAACGCGTTGTAGTCGTCACGATCCGTGACCGGGATGCCGCTGGCGACACCCTCGGCCTCGACCACCGCGCGGTCGACATGAGGTTCTCCCCCGTCGAGCGTGAGGGTCGCGGATCCCGTGATGACCTCACCCGGGCGCCAGACCGCATCGCCCGAGAACGTCTGCTCCCAGCGCGCGCTCCAGCCGGAGTCCTGCTGGGTGGCAGGCAGCGTCGAGCCGTCGGGCAGCGTCCACACGAGGGACTGGATCCCGGCGCCCGAGAGGTTCTCGTCGCTCAGCACCACGCGGTGCAGATCCTCATCGCCCGTGTTGGTGACGGTCAGCACGATCGTGCGGGTCTCGCCGTTCTCGTAGTTCTGGCCGTCCGCCATCGTGTCCGCGTCGTTCGCGATCGTCGTACCCTCGCCGTCACCCTTCTCGATGTCGACATAGGGGCCGACACCCGTACGGGCGTGGAAGGGGTCGTCATCGGTCAGCACGAACGGGATGCGCTGGGTCGGATCCGACGGGTCGGGCACGGTGGCGCGCACGGCGTCTCCGTCCACGATCAGCGGCTGGCCGTTCGGGGTCACCCCGTCGGCGGCGACCGCGGGGATGACGACGGTACCGGCGACGTCGACCGTGTCCGCGTGGGACTGCTCGGCGGGCAGGGTCAGGGTTCCCTGCGCGAAGAACGAGGCGCCGGGCGGCAGCAGGCCCCGCCACGGACCGCTCTCGGCGAACGAGTAGTCCGCCGGTCCGCCGAACGCCGACAGGTCGGCTGTCCAGTCGGAACCGATGGCAGGACCCGCATCCGTCGTGTCCGTCAGCGTGATGTCGGTCATCCAGGTCGTTCCGGCGTTGGTGACCACCCAGCGCACCGGCTCGGCCACACCGACCGGGTATTCGACGGCGTGGTCGGCGTCGTTCGCGTCCTGCGCGGGATCCGCCAGGGGCTTGGCGGGCGTGACCCACGCTCCCGCGTCGTCGGTGATGGCCGGGTCGGGCTTGTTGCCGTCGTACTTGATCACCTGGATCGCACCCGTGAACGCGTTGTAGTCGTTCGAGTCCGTGACCGGGATGCCGGAGAGCTGACCGACGGCGTTGACACTCGCGCGGTCCACGTGGACCTCGGAGGCGGTGCCCAGGGTGAGCGATGCCGTGCCGGTGATCACGTCACCGGGCTGCCATGGCCCTGCCCACGACGCGGACCAGGTACCGGTGGCGGGGTCCTGCGTCGCCGGCAGCGGTGTGCCGTCGGGCAGGGTCCAGCTCATCGAGACCACGGCACCGCCTGCGATCGTGACGTCGCCGAGCTCGACCGAGACGAGGGGCTCGTCACCGGTGTTGGTGGAACGGAACACGATCGTGCGCGTCTCTCCGGGCGTGTACGCCTCGCCGTCGGTCATCGTGTCGGCTTCGTGGGCGATGGCCGTCCCCGATCCGTCACCCTTCTGGATGTCGACGATGGGGCCGACCCCGGTCTTGGCGTGGAACGGGTCCTCGTCGGTCACGGTGAAGGGGGTGCCGTCGTCGCGCTTCGCCGTGACCGGCGTGCCGCCGGAGGTGGCGGGTTGATCGGTCGGCTTGCCGTCCGCATCCGCTTCGGGCACCACGACCGTTCCCACCACGGTGACCTGGTCGGCGTGCGTGGTCGATGCCGGCAGCGTCAGCGTGCCCTCGGCGAAGAACGAGGCGCCGGGGGCGAGAAGCCCCTGCCAGTTGCCGTCCTTCGTGAACGAGTAGTCCGCGGGGCCGCCGATGCCGGAGAGGTCCGCCGTCCAGTCGTCGCCCACGGCGGGACCGTCCTGGGTGAGGTCGACCAGCGAGAGGTCGGTCAGCCAGGTGTCACCCGTGTTGGTGACGACCCACCGCACCTTCTGCGGCGTGAGCACCGGGTAGGTGACCGCGGTGTCCTCGGTGTTCGCGTCCTGCGCGGCCGAGAGCAGCGGCTTCGCCGGCACGATCCAGTTGCCGGTCGTGTCCTTCACCGCAGGGTCGGGCAGGTTGCCGTCGTACTTGATCACCTGGATCGCCCCCGTGAAGGCGTTGTAGCCGTTCTCGTCGTCGACCGGCTGGCCGGAGAGCGCGCCCTCGGCCGTCACCGTGGCGACGTTCTGGTGCGCGCCGTCACCGACGCCAGGGGTCAGCACGGCCGTACCGACGATCACGTCGCCGACGGCCCACTCGGTCGTGCCCGGCGCGAAGGTGTTGGCCCACTCGGCCGTCCAGACGCCCGTGGCGGCGTCGTAGTCCGCCGCCGTCGTCGATCCGTCGGGGAAGGCGAAGTTCAGCTGGGTCACGGCGCCTCCGGCGACCGTGGCGTCGGTGAGTGCCACCTTGCGCAGCGGCTCGGGACCGGTGTTGACGAGCCGGAAGACGACCGCGCGAGACTCATCCGGGCTGTACGCCTGGCCGTCCGTGACGCTGTCGGCTTCGTGGACGATGGCGCCCGTCGCCCGGTCTCCGTCTCCCTTGCGGATCTCGACGGAGGGCGTGACGGTGGTGGGATTGGTGACCACGACGGCGACGGTCGTGGCGTCACCGATCGTGAGGGTGGCCCCGTTCGCAGCGGGCGTGCCGCCGATCGTGAGCGTGGGCGTGCCCCAGGCGGCGCCCGAAGGCAGTCCCGTCGTCGGCGCGACCTCGGTCACGGTCACGACGGTCCCGGTCGGCAGGGCCGGCGAGGTCGCCGTCTCGCCGTCGCGCACGGTGAGGGTGCCGTCACCACCCGACCAGGTGTAGTCGATGTCGAACGTGGTGCCGGGGTCGAGGAGCGTCGCACCCGGTCCCGTCACGTCCTTCGTCACAGAGAACTGGCCGTTGAGCGGCGTGGTCGGGTTCTGCATGGTCACCTGCACGGTCGTGCCGTTGCCGATGGTCACCGTCGCGGTGCCGTCGCCGTTGTCCACGACACCCGTTCCGGAGAAGGCGACCGCGCCCCAGGCCACGTCGGGCAGGGTCGGCGGTGTCTTCTCGCGCACCAGAACCGTCGATCCGGTGGGCAGCGCCGCGGGTCCCGTGACGGTCTCGCCGTCGGTGACCTCGGCGAGGTCGATCCAGGTCGTGCCGCCGTCGGTGGAGTACTGCGCGACGAACGCCGTCGCCGCGGGCACCCGCGGTTCTCCGGGCCCCGTGACGTCCTTCGTGACCGAGAACGTACCGGTCAGCAGTGTCGAGGGGTTGGTGAGCGTGAGTGCGGTGTCGGTGCCGTCACCGACGGTCACGGTGGCCGTGCCGTCGCCGTTGTCGCCGGAACTCCACGCGGGCGTCGCGAAGGAGACGCTCGGGTCGGCGCCCGTGATGGTGGGCTCGCTCAGCGTCACCACCGTGCCGTAGGGCAGCGGAAGGCTCGTCGCCTTCCAGGCTGCACTCTTCAGTTCGAGCGTTCCGCTGCCGGCGGCCGAGGAGTAGGCGACCGTGAAGACGGCGTCCTCGAGCTGGTCCGAGGCCAGCGTGAAGTCGCCCGTGACCTGCTTGGTCACCGTGATCGTGCCCGGCGCGAACAGGGTGTTCGTCACGACGAGCGCGAGGGTCGTGCCGGTGCCCGTGAGCGCACGGTAGCCGTCGGCATCCGCCGCGCCGGCCCCGGTCACCACGTACGACTTCACCTTGGCGTCGCTCTCGGAGAGCTTGATGCGGGTTCCGACGGGCACGGTGAACGTGCCCGAGACCTCACCCGCTTCAAGGGTCACGCTGTTCTGAGTGAGCGGGGGCGAGAGGGATCCGCCGCGGAAGTCGCGTGCGGCGAGATCGATCGTGAACTCCTGTCCGTCAGTGGCAGCACCGCCCGAGGCGTCGATGTCCTTCTCGACCGTGAACGGCACGTTCGCGACGAATCCGGCGTCGATCGTGTGGTCGTTGAAGCCGGCTCCTGCGATCGTCACCGAAGCTTGGCCGGATGCGTCGGCGTTGGAGTCGATCGCCCGGTCGCCGCCCTGGGCGGTCTTCGTGAACGACGCGTCCTGCCAGCGCACGGCACCGAAGCTCGTCGCGTTGGGCCCGCGCAGGTCCATGGTGCCCGAGGTGGGCTTCACGAACGTCACCGTGTAGGAGCCGGAGGTCGCGAAGCCGTCGGCGTCGGAGCGGAAGTAGTACTCGCCGTTCTCGTCCGTGACCTTCGTGGCGACGACGGTTCCCGTGCTGTCGCGCAGCTCGACCGTCACCCCCTCGATCGAAGGCTCATCGGCATCCTGGATGCCGTCCTGGTCGGCATCGAACCACACGCGGTTGCCGATCTCGACCGGCGCCTCCCGGGCGGCGAGAGAGACGGCGCCGAGGCCGCCGCCCTTCTGGAATGTCCCGTCGGCCGACGCGCTGCCTCCGCCGTCGGCGGTCTGCTCGTAGCCGGAGAGGGAGCGGCCGTTGCTCTGGTTGAACCACTGGAGGCCTGCCAGTCGGATCCCGCCGAGCGGGTCGTAGGTCGTCGCGACGACCTCACCCGTGCCACGCATGCCGATGACGGAGCCGAGCGAGGTCTCGTGGTGGAAGCTGCCGGAGCCGAGGTTCTGGCGGTCGTCGTAGAACTCGCGTCCGCCCGGGCCCTCGGGCGTCGCACCCACGGCCGCGGTACGGGTGCCCACGACACCGTTGTTCTCCATGACGAAGCCCGCGCCGTTGGGAGCGGCGATCAGCAGGTCGCCGCCCGAAGCGGTTTCGTAGAAGCCCGTGCTGACGGTGCCCCAGTTGCGGTTGCCGCCCTGGACGGCCGTGCGGTCGAGCAGTCCGAGGCTGAGGTAGCCCTGGTCATCGAAGTACATGCTCGAAAGGATCGGCTGGGGGTAGATGTGCCAGCCGCCGTTCGCCTCGCTGACCGAGCCGCCCGACCACGTCCACGTGTCGGTCCAGCTGTTCCAGCGCTTGGCCTGGGTGCTCAGCGCGCCGAGCGCGACGTCGCCCTTGGCGTAACCGAGCGATGAGGAGAGCACCTCGGTCCACGTTCCCGGCGCACCTGCGGGCGTGGAGAGCACGTGAAGCGACATGCCTGCCGCGGCGGCGGAGAGCCCGGGCCGCGGACCGGACGCGGTCTCGCCGGAGTCGACGTAGCCGACATAGATCGAGCCGCCATGCACCGTCACGGCCCAGGGACGCTGGCCGTCGCCGAGCCCCAGATCCCAGGACGTGTAGCCGGTCGGCGTGACGGAGGGGTCGGAGACGTCGATCGCGTAGAGCTTCTTGTCGTGGAGGTTGATGAAGAACAAGGTCGAGCCGTCGGCGGAGAGGGCGACGCCGCCCACGCCGATCTTGCCCGCCTTCTCGAAACCGTCGACGTCGTGGGTCGCCGTCGTCCCGGAGGTGAGCCCGCGGGAGGCGTTCGTCGCGGCCGTGCCGAGATCGATCCCCAGGTCGGTCAGATCGAGCCACGGCGTGACAGACCCGGCGGCCGAGGGCTTGCCGTCGGCGCCGAGCACATCGCTGACCCGGTAGACGCCGCCGATACCGAGAGACCCGAGCCCGCTCTGGCGCTTGTAGGTCGCGAAGGCGAACACGCTGTTGGACTGCGGCTGATAGACGACGCTCGAGACCGCACCGACCTCGCCGAAGGTCGCGAGGGTCGTGAGGTTCGCGAACCCGGCCGGCTGCGCGCCCCGGTAGCTCGCCTCGTACGGGAGTGCCGTGATCGCCGCTCCGTTGATGGCTGCCGGCGAGCCGCCCTGCGCCGCTGTCGGGGCGCCCGCCCGCTGGATGGAGGTGACGATCGGCGCCTTGGCCTGCGAGTAGTCGCCGGGCTGGTTGAGGGCGAAGTCGACGCCGGACTGGCCGACCTTGGCGAACTGCACGCTCGTGCCGTTCGTGCCCGCGGCGCTCGTGCCACTCGGCTCGTACGCGGTGGGCCAGTCGGAGAACTCGACGCGCACGTCGGAGCTCAGCGCGTCCGATGCGTCGATCGCGTAGGTGCCATCCGCAGCGGAGGTCGTCGTGCCCAGCAGCGTGCCGGCGCCGTCGACGACGGTGACCGTCACGCCGGCGAGCCCGCGGTCGTTCGCCTGCCCCGTTCCCGCGGCGTTACCGGTGTCGAAGAAGCCGTTGCCGTTGAAGTCGCGGAAGACGGTTCCCCGCACCTCGTCCTGCGGCGCAGCGGATGCGGGTGCCGCGGCGGCGAGGCCTGCGCCGGTGAGGGCGAGCGTCCATGCCATCGCCGCGCCGAGCAGGCGCCGGCGAGCGTGTCTAGGGCGGGCAAGGGCAGTGGGCATGACGATCCTCCGGCGGACTCTTGGGCGGTCTCGGGCGGGCGTGCGAGAACAGGGGATGTCCTCCCTCGGGCAGGGAGGAC
Source organism: Microbacterium binotii (assembly GCF_021398715.1). NCBI lineage: Bacteria > Bacillati > Actinomycetota > Actinomycetes > Micrococcales > Microbacteriaceae > Microbacterium > Microbacterium binotii. Next base: position 2,637,143 of record NZ_CP090347.1, read on the forward strand.
ATCTCAGGCTCTCGTTCGGACCGAGCGTCCAGCCGGGTGAGCCGGGTATTTCACCCGCCCTTTCACCCGCATCCGATGCCGACGCAGGCACCTGCGCCGTGCACGGTTAGTATCCGGTCATGCCTGCTTCCTCGAGGGGCCGTCTCGCGGCCGCTCTCGCTGCCCTCGCCCTGGCCGCATCCGCCCTCGCCGCCTGCGCCGCCGAGCCCGCGGCGCTTCAGACGGTCGCCGTGCCGGCGGATGCGCCCACGATCTCCGAGGCCGTGGCGCGGGTCGCCGAAGGCGGGCTCATCCTCGTCTCCCCGGGCGTCTACCCGGAGCAGGTCCTCATCGACAAGCCGGGGGTGACCGTGCGCGGCCTCGATCGCAACGACACCGTCGTCGACGGCGAGGGGCAGCGTCCCTACGGAATCGTCGCGATCGCCGACGGCGTGAGCGTCGAGAACCTGACGGTGACGGGAGCCACCTTCTACGGCGTGCTCGTCACGGGACTCCACGACGAGAACGGGCCCACGGCGCACGGCGGCGGCGGATACACGCACCTGGACCCGGAGAAGTTCCCCCCGGTCCAGCGCTTCTCGATCGATCACGTCACGGCCTACAACAACGGTCTGTACGGGCTCTACGCCTTCGACGCCCAGCACGGCGTCATCTCCAATTCCTACGCGTCCGGCTCCGCCGACAGCGGGATCTACGTCGGGCAGTGCCGGGACTGCGACATCACCGTCAGAGACAACATCGCCGAGAACAACGCCGTCGGCTTCGAGAACGCGAACGCCTCCGACAGCGTGTACATCGTGGGCAACCGCTTCAGCCGCAACCGCGTCGGTCTGACGCTGATCTCCAACTACCAGGAGGCCTTCGTCCCGCAGGCGGGCAACACCGTCGTCGGCAACCTCGTCTCGGACAACGTCGAACCCACCTCCCCCGTGCAGGCAGACGGCGGGTTCGGGATCGGGATCGGGATCAGCGGCGGCACGGACAACGACATCCGCGACAACCGCATCACCGGCAACGCGCGCGCGGGCATCCTGCTGGCGGGCACAGAGGATCTGCGCGCGCAGGGCAACGTCTTCACAGGCAACGCCTTCGAGGCCAACGGCGTCGACACCGCGAACATCTCGGGTCCGCGCGCGCCCGCGCAGGGGAACTGCGTGGATGCCGCCGCTGTCACAGTGCTGCCCGCGACCCTCGCCGCGGATTGCGCGAGCGGCGTGGATCAGCCGGCCGCGGCGTCGGCGGAGCTTCCCTCGTCCGTCGCTCCGCCCGGCGTCAGCTTCCGCGCCGTGCCGCCGCCCCCGCCGCAGCCTCAGCTTCCCGACCCCGACGCCCCCGCGCGCTCGCTCCCCGCCTCCCTCGGCGCCCCCGACCTCAGCCGCTATACACTTCCGGCGGCCGATCTGCTCGCCGCCGGGGCTCGCGGATGAGGGGCCGTCTCACCGCCGCACTGGTGGTCGCCGCCGTCGCGATCGCGACCCTCTCCGGATGCACCGCGGCGGCCTCCGACGACTTCGCCGCCGGCGACGCGCGCCCGCTCACGAGCGAGGAGGCCCAGGACCTCGCGACGATGCGGCTGCGCAACCAGGACACCGGCGCCCGCGCGATCTCGTTCTCGCTCACCGAGAAGGGCAGCGAATCGCGCTTCGACGGCTGGTACGACTACGCCTCGGTCATCGGCTACGGGCGGTGGCAGAGCATCGATCCGCAGCTGCTGCTGTGGAACACGCAGGTCGCGGGCACGCATCCGGCTTCGACCGCGACCCCGGAGGCCGGCGACGGCCCCGCGCCGCTACCCATCCCCGACGCCGATCAACTCGACACGGCGTGGGCCGGCGGGGCACTGGATCCCAGCGGTTCCCGCCGCGACGCCCTCCTGGCGGTCATCGCGCAGCTCGGCGCCGATCGCCCGGACAACCCGCTGCTGCTGCAGCAGGGCGGAGCGCTCTGGCTCGGCACGCGAGAGGTCGACGGTGAGACCCTGACGGTCTACGCGGGGCCCGAGAGCGATCAGGTCGCCGCGACACCCGCCGCCGACCCCGCCGCAGCCACCGTCCGCTACTGGCTCGACAGCACGTCACTCCTGCGCCGGCTCGATGTGCGCCTGGGTGGAGCCACGGAGTGGACGACCGTCACGTTCGCGGATGCCGACGGCGTCTCGCTCCCCGACGTGTTCACCGCGGCGGCGGGAACGACGCCGTGAGCGGGACACCCGCATCCGGGCTCAGCCGGCGCGCACTGCTGCTGGGCGGCGGTATCGGACTCGGTGGCGCGGCACTCGGCGCCGCGGGCGGGTGGGCGCTCGCGCAGAGCGCGGCGCCCGTTCCCGATGCTGCTCCGACGGCCGGAAGCGCAACCGTTCCCTCGCGGGGGCGCACGCAGGCGGGCATCGCTCGTCCGGCCACGCCGCAGCGCAACGGGCTGGTGGTCGTCGCAGACACCCCCGAGATCACCACGGCGGACGGGGTGCTCGCGATGCTGGCATCGCTCGGCGATCGCATCGACGCTCTCACCGATCCCGCAGCCACCGAGCGCATCGTGCTGCCGGACGGCCCCGGCGACCTGACGATCACGATCGGCCTCGGTCCTCGACTGGTCGCCGCGATCGACACGTCGCTTCCGGGAGCGGCGACGCTCCCGCGCTTCGCGAGCGACGCGTCACTGTCCGACGACATGCGCGGCGGGGACCTGCTGATCTCGGCCTATGCGTCGGATGCGGGTGCTCTGCACGCGAGCATCGCCGATGTCCTCGCCGCCGCAGGCGGAGCCGTCCGCCGGTGGACGCAGCCCTGCGTCCGAGGCGCCGGCGAGGGCACCATCGTGCGCAATCCGTTCGGGTACCACGACGGGATCATCGTGCCGCACACAGGCGACGAACTCGACGAGAACGTCTGGATCGCCGACGGCCCGGCAGCCGGAGGGACGATCGCGGTCATCCGGCGCCTCCGACTCGACACCGCCGGGTTCGGCGCACTGCCGGGCGAGCGGCAGGATGCGGTCGTCGGCCGCGTGCGCACCACGGGCGATCCCCTGTCCGGCGGTGGCCCCACGGCCGAGGCGGACCTGACGGCGAAGAGCCCGGACGGCAGCTATCTCGTGCCGTCGCGCTCACACGTGCGCGCGGCCCACCCCTCGTTCACGGGCAGCCGGCTCATGCTCCGGCGCGGGTACGCGTACAGCAATGCCGCAGGCCCCGGGCAGGAGCCCGACGACGGCCTGCTGTTCATGTGCTTCCAGCGGGAGCTCGACGATTTCGTGCGCACGCAGCATCGCCTCGACGAGACGGACGATCTGATGACGTTCGCCACGCCGACCGCATCCGCGTCGTTCCTCATCGTTCCGGGGCGGACGGACGGCGCCCTCGGCGCGAGCCTCGGTCGCTGAGAGTCAGAGCGGAAGGGTGCCGCGCATGACGGCGATCGCGCAGAGCAGGACGCTCGCCGCGAGGACGAGCGTCAGACCGAGCATGGCCAGGCGCACAGCGGCGCGGGAGGAGCGGGGCATGGGGGCCTCCGGGCGGTGAGGGTGCGGCGCTGTCGGAGACCGACGGCCGAGCGTCGATCTCCGACAGACGGGATCGGGTGAACAGACGCTAACCTCGGCGCACGGTGCCGCGAACACCCCGGCGCCGGGTTTCACCCGCGGCTTCACCCCGGCCCGTTCAGGCCGCGACGATCCCCCCGTTCAGACCCGCGAGGGTGCCGACGACGGCGAGCGCGACGAACGAGCCGTTGAAGACGATGTGGGCGACGAGCGCCGCCCAGAATCTGCCGGTCACCAGCACCAGCACGGACGTCGCGAGTCCGAACAGCGCGATGGATGCGGCGCCGGCCGCGCCGTCGGACAGCGATCCCGTGAACTGGTGGAGCAGCAGGAAGATACCGGTGCTGATCAGGGCCGCCCCCGCGCCGGCGACGGACGGCGAGCGCGTGAGGCGACGGAACACGGTGTACAGCGCGACCAGCAGGAACCCGCGGAAGAAGAACTCCTCCACGACGGGCGAGATGACGACGGGCACGACGGCGTCGACGAGCCAGTCCACACCCGAGAGGCCGCCGTTGGTCGTGGACAGCGCAGGCCAGAGCGCGGTGCCGCGCTCCGCCTGCTCGAACCAGCCGCTGATGACGCGCAGGCCGAGTCCGAGGATCAGCCCGAAGAGCAGGTCCGTCGCCCGGAAGCGCAGGAGGCCCCGCGGCACCGAGCGGGAGTAGGCGATCACGACGGGCACGATCATCGAGGCCCAGAGCACGAGGCTGCCGACCCACCCGCCCAACGTTCCGCCGATCAGCGTCGACGCCGCCGTCGCGATCAGCAGACCGGCGCCGAGCCCCATGAGTGCGCCGCCCACCAGCAGCCAGCTCCACCGCTGCGTCGTGCTGCCGCCCTGCAGCCAGACACGCGGTGCGCGTGGACGGCGCCGGCGGGGACGACGCTCGGGTTCCGGCTGCTCGTCGATCTCCGCCTCGACGAGACCGAGGTTCTCGAATCGTCCTGCGCTCGCCGCTGCGTCCTCACGGCGAGCGGTCCAGGCTCCGTCCGAGGCGCGCTCGAAGCGCGAGGAACGATAGGCGCCGGACTCGCCGCGGTCGGGCTCGGTAGGATCGCTCACAGGGGCCAGGTTACCGGGCAGGGCCCGGCGGACAGGAGACACCCGCGATGCTCGAGGTTCTGACGGTGTGCACCGGCAACATCTGCCGCTCGCCGTTCGCCGAGGTGATCCTCCGCGACGAACTGGGCCGGGTGGGCGTCACGGCCGCGAGCGCCGGAGTGAAGGCACTCGTCGACCAGCCCATGACGCCCGAGGCGGCGGCGCTCGCCCAGGCGTACGGCGTCCCGCAGGATCTGATCGGTGCGCATCGCGCGCGCTGGCTGAACGAGAGCCATCTGCGCACCCCCGCACTCGTGCTGGCGATGACGCGGGAGCACCGCAGAGCGGCCGTGGAGCTCGCTCCCGCGGCGACCCGGCGCACCTTCACCGTGCGCGAGCTCGCTCGCCTGGCCGCGCACGTGTCCGACGAAGACGCCCGCTCGGTGGCCGACGCAGCGGGTTCCGACCCGCGCGCGCGGCTGGATGCGCTGCTCGCACACCTCGTGTCGGTGCGCGGCGAGATCGAGGCACCAGCCGATCCCTCGCTCGACGACGTCGTCGACCCGTACCGGCGGGAGTGGGAGGTGTACGAGCAGATGGCGTCCGAGCTGATGCCTGCACTGGGGGAGACGGTACGACTGCTCGCCCTCGCGACGCGTACGTGAGACTTCATGAGAGTTTTCACCCGTTTGTGTCAAGTGCTCTGTGCTGACTCCCAGACTTCTGCCAGAGTGGTGCGGTCAATCCGTCTCGAGCAAAAGGACTCTTCATGACTCAGCAGCCCGCTCCCGGCGTCGACTACCCGGGCAAGACTCTCGGCGTCGTCGGCCTTGTCGTCGCGATCTTCTTCAACGTCATCGGACTCATCATCTCTGCCATCGCCTTCAACCAGTCGAAGAAGGCCGGCTACAAGAACACCCCCGCCCTCGTCGGCATCATCATCGGCGCCGTGCTCTTCGGCCTGGGTGTCATCCTCTGGATCATCGCCATCGTCGCCGGCGTCGCCGCGGTGAACATGAACAGCTACTGAGACCCCTGAAAGACGAGGGGCCGCGGCCGTTCGGCCGCGGCCCCTCGTCTTTCCTCGGTGCGGTTGACGGCGCTCGCATCCCGCCTTCGTTATTCACGGTCCGCGGCGCGGATCCGCGCCGCGAAAGGGAGTTGAGTAGGGCACGTGGACGCAGAGAGTGCGACACGGGTGCCGGTGGAGACAGACCCCTGCGGTGGGTTGGCGGTCTCTCTCCCCGACACGCCTTCCGTGTCGTGACGTGTTCGTCGGTTCCCGCACAAGCGCAGACGTCGGGACCGGCCACGATCTGCACCCGCACTCGGACCGCTGCGCCGCGTTTCGACGCTGACGCAGCGGTCCGAGTGGTTCGATGTCGAGCCGGTCGTGTCGCGGTGGGGCGGGCGGGGCTCGGGATGCCGATCGCCCCCCTCACCGCGAGACGACCGGCCCGCGGGCGGCGTCAGGATGCGGCCAGACTCCCCACACCGCCGTCGTGATAGACGAGCGGCGCCGTGCCGCGGTGGCTCGATCCGCCGAGCACCTCCAGCACGACCAGCCGATGATCGCCGAGGGGCTCATCGCTGTGCACCCGGCACTCGAGCCACATGCGCGCGCCGTCGATGAGGATCGCGCCGCCGTCGGTCTGCGCCGTGACGAGGCCGGCGAACCGATCGCCCGCGCGCGACGCGAGCGTGCGCACCGCCGCCGCGTTCTCCTCACCGAGCACCGAGACCCCGATGCGGGAGGCGCCGGAGATCAGCGGCCACGTGCGCGAGGACTGCTGAGCGGAGAAGAGCACGAGCGGCGGGTCGAACGAGATGCCGAGCGCGAACGAGGTCGCCACCATCGCCTGCGGCCCCTCCGGCGTGAGCGCACAGATCGCCGCGATGCCGGTGGGATGCTGCGCGAACATGTCGCGCACCGCATCCGCATCCGTGGGAGCTGCGGGAAGGACGGTACGGGCGATTCCGTCGGGTCCGGGGACGATCTGCGCCCACGGGTGGTTCCAGGTCATTGCGGCTCTCCTTCACACCCGTCCAGCGCAGTCCGCGGGCGCACCGCCACGCTACGAAGCCGGTGTTACGCGGGTTTTACGCGGGAGTGAAGATACCTGACGACGATCATTCGATTACCGACAGCTATCGTCACGCCGCGGGACGCGCCGCGTAGTCGCGTACCGAGCCGTCGCCGGCGGCGTGCCGGTCACCGGCGGCTCGGATGTCGCGCACGGCCGAGCGGGGCGCGTCGCCCGGTGCGCGTCCGCCGTCGCCGTCGACGGGGAGCGTGATCGTGGCCGTCGTGCCCTCACCCACCGTGCTGCACAGCAGCACCTCGCCGCCCTGGCGTTCGATGAGCGCCTTCGTGCTCGCCAGTCCGATCCCGGTTCCGCCGTCGTCCGGGTTCGACAGCCGACCGCGTTCGAGGGGGTCGAAGATGCGCTCGAGGTCCTCCGGGGCGATACCGCGTCCACGATCCGAGATCGCGATGCGCGCCTGGGAACCGTCCACCTCCACCGATATCTCGATGGGTCCCTCGCTGTACTTCGCCGCGTTGTCGACGAGATTCGCGATCGCGCGCCGCAGCGCCACCGGGTCCGCCTGCACCGCGACCGAGCGCGGCGATCGATAGCGGATGCGTCCGTACGCGTCACCGGGGAGCACCAGCTCGGCCGCCTCCCGCACCGTGACGGAGGCATCCGCTCGGCTCCGCGCCTGGCGCGGGCGGGAGGGCACGAGCCGCGCGGACAGGTCCTGGATCATCGTGGCGAGGTGGTCGGTGACGGCGGAGATGCGTTCGACCGCGGCGACCGTGGCGCCACCGGGCTCGGCCATGAGGTCCACGTAGCCGCGCAGGGCGGTGATGGGCGAGAGGAAGTCGTGCGCGAAGGCTCGCAGGAAGTCGAGCTCCGCATCCTCCCGCTGTTTGGCGGCCGTGAGATCGGAGACGATCTTCACGAAACCGGCGACCTCACCCGCGTCGTCGCGCAGCGCCGTGATGATGACGTGGGCCCAGAACAGCGAGCCGTCGGCACGCACCCGCCAGCCGTTGTCCTCGACCGATCCCCGCGTCGCGGCGATCGCGAGCAGGCGCAGCGGCACGCCGCGCAGCTGGTCCTCCTCGCGATAGAAGCGCGTGAAGGAGGAACCGAGGATCTCCTCGGGCGTGTACCCCTTCAACTTCTCGGCACCCGGATTCCACCCCACGACCCGGCCCTCGACGTCGAGGTGCACGATGGCCACGGAGGTGACCTGCGCGGTCCAGTCCTGCACGAGCGCGCCCGTCGCGGCGTCCGCGGGGACGGCGGTGACGGGAACGGGCAGGCCGACACCGGATGCGGGCGCGGCCGCGACCGGCGCCTCGTCGATCGACGGTGCGGCGGAGGATTCGGACTCGGAGATATCGGCTCCCATCGGGACGTCGATCAGTTCATCGCTCGTCGGCTCGGCGCGTCGGGTACGCGTCATCTGGATTCTGCACTAAACATGCCCGCGCCGCATCCGCTCGACGGCTCACGACGTCAGTCTGCGTAGGGCCGCTCCCTTGTGAGCCGCCTCGGCACCGGTCTTCTCCGAGGCGACGATGTACGCGGGTTCTTCGGCGGAGGCGGTGAAGTGCTGTCCGTCGAAGGTGAAGTCACGGGTACGCGTGTCGACGATCCGCCCACGCGTGCGCCCCTGGGACGTGTTCCAGCTCACTCGATCGCCCACACTCAGCCGCTCGCCCATGTCGTCCATGTTGCGTCGGCGTCTCGTCGCCCGCAGCCGGGTTGACAGCACTCCACTCCGTACGCGTATCACATCCGCTCTCGCCGAGGAGGGCCCTCGACCGATCGGATCGACGCGCGTGACGATGGCGACACGCATCCGCAGAGGAGGAGACGGACATGTCCGAGAACGCACACGAAGAGCTCGCCGGTCTGATCAAGAAGTTCCGGTTCGCCATGGTCACCACCACCGAGGCCGACGGCAAGCTCGTGGCCCACCCGCTCACCGTGCAGGAGGCGGAGTTCGACGGCGACCTGTGGTTCATCGTCGGCACGGTGACCTCCGCCGCCGTCAACGTCGCGCGCGAGTCCCGCGTGAATGTGTCGCTCAGCAGCGACGACACGTGGGTGTCGTTGTCGGGGACGGCCGCGATGGTCGATGACCGGGCGAAGCTCGAGCAGCTGTGGAGCCCCGCCGTCGACGCCTGGTTCGAGGGCGGCCCGGCAGACCCCGCTGCGGGTCTCCTGCGCTTCCACGCCGACAGCGCGGAGTACTGGACGGCGCCGGGCGGCAAGATCGTCCGCGCCGTCGCCGCCCTCACCGGCCACCGCGTCGAAGGCGAGAACGAGACCGTCGAGCTCTGAGGCATCGCGCCCGGGCCTTCGAGGGTCCGGGCGCGACGGGTCACCTCGCGAACACCGCCTCGCCGTCCACGAGCACCAGCCGCACGTCGTCTGCGCGGGAGGCCAGGACGATCCGCGCCTCCGGCGACATCGCCGGGCCGCCGGAGGCGGCGCGAACGACCAGGTCGGCGCGCTTGCCCGGCTCGAGAGAGCCGATGACGTCAGACATGCCCAGCACCCGGGCCGCGTCGATCGTGGCGTGAGCCAGCAGCTCGGCTGCGGTGACCCGCCCGGCGCCCGTTCCGGCCGCCCGGTCGAAGGCGAGTGCGTGTCGCATCTCGGCGACCATGTCCGCGGGCGTGTTGAGGCTGCGATTGTCGAGACCGAGGCCCACCACGATGCCGGACTCCCGCAGCTCCCCCAGTGCGCTGCGGTGGGCGCCGGAATACATGGAGGAGGCCGCGCAGTGCACGCCGCCGCATCCGTGAGCCGCCAGCAGCTCCCTGTCGTCCGGATCCGTCGCGCTGAGGTGGGCTCCGACCAGGCTCGGACCCAGCAAGCCCAGCCGCTGCAGGCGGGCGACCGCCCGCTCGGGCCTTCCCGCGTGAACGGGGATGCCGGCCGCGCCCGCCTCGGACGCGCACAGGTGCGTGGTCATGCCGGGCGCGTCGAGAGCACCCAACCCCACCAGCAGCGCGTCGGAGGCCATCTCGGGCAGTTCCGTGCAGGCGAACACCGACACCCGCCCCGATCCGGCGTCCAGCGCCGACGCGGCGAAGCGCAGCGCCGTCTCCGTGGGGGCGACAAGAGCCTCACGTCGGAAACCACCCGCACGTTCGGCGGCGTCGAGCCACGGGTCCCACTGCACGGGGAGGCGGTCGGAGACCATCGGCGCCAGGACCCACCGGATCCCGGACCCCCGCGCGGCCCTCGCGCTCGCCGCGAAGGCGTCGTCCGCGCGCCGCGTGCCGACGTCGCCGACGCCCCAGCAGTCGAGCACCGTCGTGATGCCGGCGCGCGCCGCATCAGTCGCGAGGCTGCGCACCGCATGCGCCGCATCCGCCGGGGTGAGGGCGAGGACGGTGCGGTAGTACGTTCCGAACAACCAGTCGAAGAACGGCACGGACGCATCCAGCGAGCCGGCCGCGGCCGCATCCATGGAGTGCGTGTGTGCGCTGACGAACCCGGGGTGCACGATGCCGCCGCGGGCATCGATCCGCTCGCGCGCCGCCGGCGCGGGCCCCTCGCCCACGGCATCGACGATGCCGTCGCGGATCGCGATCCACCCCCGGGCGACGCGCCGCGCCGCATCCATCGTGACGACGAGGGCGTCGTCGATGACGGTGTCGACCACGCTCACGTGCGCGGGAACACCGGAATGCGGCCGAGCACCGCGACGCGGTCCTCGTATGGCGCGAGCGCCGCAGGCCACCCCTCCCCCTCGGCCAGGAGCGCACCGATCCCGACGATCTCGGCACCCGCCCGCTCGAGCAGGCGCAGCGCGGCGCCCGACGAGGAGCCGCTGGAGATCACGTCATCGACGAACAGCACCCGCTTGCCCGCGACCGCCGAAAGGCGCGCGCGGTCCAGGAGCAGGGCAGCGCCCGTCGTGCTGGTGATGGCGTGCACGGGTTCCTCCAGCGCGTCGCCGAGGTGCACCTTGCGGGTCTTCTGCAGGATCACGTAGTCGTCGAGGCCGAGCGCGCGAGTGACCTCGATCGCGACCGGGATCCCGAGCGTCGCGGGTGCCACGACGACATCGACGCCCGCATCCGCGAAGTGCTCGGCCAGCTCGCGCCCGGCGGTCTCGGCGAATCGCACCCCGTGATCGATCACCATCATCAGCGCGATGGACAGGTCGTCGGAGACGGGGATGATCGGCAGCGTGATCTGCTGGCTGCCGACCTGAGCGAGGTAGGTGTCTGCGGGCATGCCCGGAGGCTACGCCGCGCGTGTGTCGCCCCGGTTTCGTGCCCTGGTCTCGCGCCCGCCCCTTCCCGGTGCCCGAACTCCTGCAGAACCGCCACCCGCAGCCGAATACAGCCCCGAAGCGCCCCATCTGCAGGAGTTCGGGCACGCCCGACGCCGCACCCGGGGGACGGATGCCGAACGCGACCCCGGCCGCACCCCGGGCTGCGTGCCGCCGTCTGCCACCCACCCCCGGCAGCCCGAACTCCTGCAGAACCGGCACCCGCAGCCGCATCCAGCCCCGGACCGCCCCATCTGCAGGAGTTCGGGCACGCCCGACGCCGCACCCACCCGAGTCAGGGAACGGCGCAGGCGCTCTCGACCGGCACGCGGATCGGGCTCGCGGCCCGAGTCATCCGCGGAGGGCTGCGATGGGCTCGATGCGCGCGGCGCGCCGCGCAGGCAACCAGCCGGCGGCGAGCCCCACGACGGCGCCGAGGAAGGCCCCACCGACGGCGACCAGCGGGTTGATCACCGGACTCCACCCCGCGATCACCGAGACCAGGACCACCGAGAGCACCGCCACCGCCGAGCCCATGATCCCGCCGAGCATTCCGATGATCGCGGACTCCGCGATGAACTGCCCCGCGATCTGCCGCGGGGTCGCGCCCAGCGCCCGCCGCAGTCCGATCTCGGGCGTGCGCTCCATCACCGAGAGCAGGGTGACGTTGGCGATGCCGAGCCCTCCCGCGAGGAGCACGATGACACCGAGCGCGATGAAGACGACGTTCACGTCGGCCTGCACGTTCTGGCTCAGGTCACTGCGTCCGCTGGGAGCGGCCACCTTGATCTGGTCCGGGGCGTCGGGGGCCAGGGCGAGCGGGGCCTGCTCGCCGATCTGCGGCCCCGCCCCCACGACGACGCGTGCCTGGATGCTGCCGGGAGCCGCCAGCGAGAAGTCGGCGCGCGCGGTGCCGACCGGGATGATGACCGCGTCCTGCAGGTCCGCGCGCCGCTCGAAGGAGTCGACGATGCCGATGACGGCATACGCCAGCCCGTCGATGAAGATCGAGGGCTGGCTGTCGACGCGATTGATGGCGAGCCGGTCCGCCTCCCGCGCCCCGAGCACCGCGACGCGGTCGCCGCGCACATCGTGCCCGCCGTCGAACATGCGCCCCTCGACGACCCGGCCACCCAGCGCATCGAGCAGACCCGAGGATGCGGCGACGACCGGAGCGGGTGCCGAGGATGCGGCAGAGGGGTCGTACACGGGCACCGCGGTGATCGCGGAGCCCGCCGGAAGCGTCACCTCGGCGAGGGTCGCTGCGGCGACCACGCCCGCGAGTCGCTCGACGCGCTCGGCGCCGTCCCAGGGCAGGCGCGCGGTGGCGACGGAGGCGCCGGACTGCGTGCGTGCCTCGGCCGGCGTGATCTCCACACGTGTGGCCGCCGCCTGATCGAACTGGCGAGCGATCTGACCCGCGGCCGTCTGCGCGAACCCGAGGGTCGCGACGAGGGCGCCGATGCCGAGCACGGTGCCTGCGATGGTCATGATGAGCCGCGCGGGGCGCGAACCGATGTCGGCGGTCGCCTCGGCGACGAGGTCCTGCGACGTGAAGCGGTCGGCACGGGGCGTGGGCGGCACCAGCGCGCTGAGGTCGACGCGCTCCCGGGCGGCGGCACGGTGGCGTCTCATGCCACCTCGCTCAGGCGGCCGTCGGCGATCCGCACACGGCGGCTCGCCCGCGCGGCGACGGCGTCGTCGTGCGTGATGACGATGAGGGTGAGCCCGTCGGCGCGGAGCTCGTCGAAGAGGTCCATGACCTCGTCGGAGGTGCGGCGGTCGAGGTTGCCCGTGGGCTCGTCGGCGAGCAGCAGGCTCGGCCGACTGACGACCGCGCGCGCCACGGCCACGCGCTGGCGCTCACCGCCGGAGAGCAGCCCCGGCAGGAAGCCGGTGCGTCCGCCCAGCCCCACCCGGTCGAGCGCGGCACGCGCACGATCCTCGCGCTCACCGCGCGGCACGCCGCTGTAGAGCATCGGCATCAGCACGTTGTCGAGCACGGTACGCCGCGACATGAGGTGGAAGGCCTGGAACACGAACCCGATCCGGCGCGCCCGGACGGCGGCTCTGCTGTCCTCGTCGAGGGATGCGGTGAGCACGCCGTCGAGGTGGTACTCCCCGACGCTCGGTCGGTCGAGCAGGCCCAGGATGCTCAGCATCGTGGACTTTCCGGAGCCGCTGGGACCGACGATGGAGACGTAGTCGCCCCGCTCGACCGTGAGGTTGATCCCCTTCAGCGCCTGCACCTCCGGAGGGCCGGGGAAGGACCGGGTGACATCGCGCAGCTGCACGAGCGGCGCCGCCGAGCCCGAGTCGATCCCGGCCGCATCCGTCACGACCGTGGTCTGAGTCATCGTCCGACCACGACCAGGTCGCCCTCGCCGACGGCGCCCTCGAGCGGCGAGATCTCCACCGCGCCGCTGGCGGCGAGGCCCGTCTTCACGGTGACCAGGCGGGTCTTCGCGTCGGGGTCGCGGGGGTCGCCTTCGACGACCTCGACCCGCGCCTCGCCGCCGGGCCCCGCCGTCAGGGCGGCGACCGGCACCGAGAGGACCTCGCCCTCGGTCGCGCCCACGGGGATCGCGACGCGCACGTTGGATCCCTGCATCTGCTGGATCTGCTCGGGCGTCAGCGGGTCGGGCTCCAGCTCGATCGACCAGCGCCCCGACGAGTCCTTGCTGGTGCTGGGGGCGAGAGCGGTGATGACAGCGCGGTGGGGCGTTCCGTCGGGCAGCTCGAAGCTCGCCTCGCCGCCCACCTGCAACAGGGCCGCATCCGCTTCGCCCGCCGACCCGGTGAGGCGCACGGTGGCGCCGGAGACGGTCATCGCGGCGCCCTGCAGCACCGCGCCGCGGGTGACGTTGACCGTATCGACACGACGCGGCAGGCCCGTCAGGTACAGCACCTCGGACGAGGGCAGGAAGGCCATGGAATCCTCGCGCGCACGCTGCAGATCCTGCTGCGCCTGCTGCACCTGAACGTTCGCGGCGTCGATGGCCGCGCGCTGCGCGGAGGTGTCCGCGGGCGCATCCAACTGCTGACGCTGCAGCTGAGTCAGCGCGAGCTGATCCTGTGCCGCGGCGATCTCGGATGCGTTCCCCTTGGCGATCGCATCGTTCACCGCGCGCTGCGCCGCCGCCACCTCGTTGTCCGCCTGCTTGATCGCGACAGGATCGGCTCCCGACTGCGCCTTGCGCAGATCTGCCTGCGCCGCGGCGACCGCCTGCTGGGCCGAGCGCACGCCGGCTTCGGCGGCGCTCACGGCCTGGGCGGCCCCCTCATCCCCGGAGGGCGCCGGGTAGCCGACGGCGGCGTACAGCGCCGTGATGCCGGCGGATGTCTGGGCGTCGAACACGTTCGAGGCGGGGTCTCCGCCGTCGATGCCGACGCTGCGCAGCGCGTTCTTGAGCTGCACGACATCGGGCCCCGAGACGCCGAAGCGCAGGCTCCGATACGCGGGCAGGTCGCCGGGCAGCACGATCACGGGACGCCCCGCGACCTCCAGCGCGATCGACAGCGCGTTCAGCTCGGTGCCCACCTCGGGCACCTGACCGGTGACGACGGCGGGCCCCGACAGGGTGGCCGTGTCGATGGTCACCTCGACCGCGTCCGCATAGCCGACATCGGCTCGGATCGTCACGTCGTTGCTCAGCTCGCCGAACTCCACCGGAACCGTGATGAGTCCGGGCTCCGGCGCGTCGGCGCGGGATGCGGCCTCCACCGGTGAGACGACGAACGTCCCCACGAGCAGTCCGATCACGAGGCTCGCCACCGCGACGGCGGAGGTGATCCACAGCGGACGGTTGCCGCGGAACACGCGCCCCCACCCGCGCAGGGCGGCGAAGCGCCCACGGGCACCTCCCGCATCCTCCGCGTCGGTCGCGGCCGCGGCCGCGTCCTCGCCGAGCAGCTCGCGCGTGAGCGCGGAGTCGTCCGAGGCGTCGTCGGAGGCGGGATCGAGGTCCTTTCGCGCCACCTCGGTCAGCTCGCCTGCTCGGCGGCCGCCTTGAGGGCGTCGAGGTCGGCCTTGTTGTCGGCGATGAACTGCTCCTCGAGCGCGAACTGCACCTTCTCGTACGCGTCTCGGTAGTCCGTCTTCTCACGGCAATCGAGGTCGGCGAGGGCGAGGGTGATCTCCTCTTCACCGAGCTCCTTGAGCTTCGGGTCGTCCTCGACGTACGCGGTCTGTCCGCTGTAGTACTCGTTCAGCTTGTCGGACATGCTCGTCTGCGCATCGCCCTGCTTGGCGAAGCCGGACTGGCCGGCGTCGGCCATGCAGGAGGCCCACTCGGCGTCGATCTTCGCGAAGCCCGGGTCGTCGGCCATCTTCGTGTAGAAGTCGTTGATGGCGTCGTTGATGCCCTGGAATTCCTCGTCCATCATCGGGTTGGCGCCGGACTCGTGCTGCGCCCAGCCCTGACATCCGGCCTTCGTCCAGTCGTACTCGTAGGAGCCGTCCTCGTTCAGCTCCTCCTCCGTGGGGGACGGACCGTACAGTGCCTCGTAGAACGCGGTCTGCTCCGACTCCGACAGGCTCGAGACGTAGTCCTGGTTCGGGTCGACGTACTGCTCCTGGTCCGTGGGCGTCTCGTCGCGGCCGGGGTAGTTGATCATTCCGTAGCCGTACTGGGTCACCCAGTCGCGGTCGTCCGGCTTCCACTCGACGTCGCTGCTGCTGCTGAAGGACACCGATTGGATGTTGGGCGTGTAGTCGAAGCCTTCCTCCGACATGCACTGCGCCACGAGCTCCTCGGACTTCTTCTGCTGCTCGGTGAAGCGCGCTTCCTGCTCCTCGGTGGACAGATCGCCGCCCCAGATCGAGGAGAGGTAGGCCGACAGCGGCGACTCGGGGCGGTCATCGCCCTTGTCTCCGTCCGCGGCCGAGCAGGCCGTGAGAGCGAGCGCCGCGACAACGGCGAGCGGCGCGATGGCGAGCAGGCGTGAACGAACCATGATTCCCCCATAGGATCACCGGCGCCGATGCGACGACGCACATGCTCAGCTTAGGGATCGCATAGCGTCTTCCCATCTGGGAAGACGCCGCGCATCCTTCCCACACCATCGGATAGGGTGTCGCACCGCTCAGATCAGGGGCAGTCGCGCGCGCAGAACCGCGCCGCCGGTCGCCCCGGCGGCGAGCTCGAGCGCGCCCCCGACGACGTCGAGCTGCTGGTGCAAGCGGGCGAGTCCCGACAGCCGGACGTCCGCGGCGGGCGAGGCGCCGTCGCTGACGACCTCGAGCAGCAGCACTCCGCGCATCACGCGCGCGGCGAGACGGATGCGGCGCGCACCGCCGTGGCGCAGCGCGTTGGTCTGCCCCTCCTCCAGCACCCGCACCACGACGACCCGCATCCGCTTGTCGATGCGCGCACCCAGCACGGCGAGCAGCGGCGACGCGTCGTCGATGATCTCAACGTGCGCGGGAGTACGCGCCGCGAGCGCACGCACGGCGGGCGCCAGCCCCCGGTCGAGATCGACGGGGTACAGCCGTTCGCTCAGGGCACGCAGCTCGTGCTCGCGCAGGCGGGCGAGCGTGTCGGCCACCGCGACGATGCGCTGCGGCATCGGAGCGGCGGCAGCGATGTCGCGCAGCTCCGCCTCCAGCACGACGAAGGTGCCCTGCACGGAGCCGTGGATCGTGGCGGCCACGTCCTTGCGCACGCGCAGTTCCTCGGCGCGGACATCGTCCATGAGGGTCAGCGCCCGCTCCTGCGCCTCGATGCGGGTCAGATCCGCCTCGCGCGCGCGACGCCAGACGTCCGCGAACTGGAGTCCGCTGCCGAGCGCGAGCAGCGCCAGGAGGAAGGTCATCGCCGTCTCCAGGCCGACCACGCGCACGGCGCCTTCGGACGCTGTATCCACCACGCCGCTGAGCACCTGCAGGAGGGATCGGCTGAGGGCTGCGACGACTCCGAGCGAGAGCACGATGGCGGACCGCGCGCGCGTGCCGCGCCGTTCCGGATGCAGCAGGAACGCCCCGCCGACCACGATCGCGACGGCGGTGAAGTTGTACGCCCACCGCAGCACGATCTCGGAGAACGGATCGGGGGCGAGCTGGCGCATGTCGTCGGAGACCACTCCGAGCACGAGCACGGCCTGCACGCTGGCGAGCACCGCACCCAGACCCGCCACCAGGGCGGTCGCGCCGACCATGATGCGCGAGAGCGCGCGCTCTTCGGATGCGGCCGCCCGCGCCACCGGGGAGATGCTCACCGATCCGACGCGGCGGGCACGGCGGATCCATCGGTCGGAGGTGGGCGCGATCACTCTCGTTCGCGACGCCCGCGCACGACGATGATCACCAGCGTGGCGAATCCGAGCACGCCCAGCGCGCCCCACACCCACGGCAGACCTTGTGTCGCCGTGGCCGCCCATGCGGCAGCATTCGCGAGAGACATCGCACGCCCTTCCCCAGACAGGCGACTCCCCCAGGAGACCGCCGTGACGAATCTAGCCTCGACGCGGCCGGCAGGAGTGTGCGGCTGAGTAGTTTCCCCCGGCACCGCCGACATCCGAGAAGTCCGATGAGCGTTATCGTTCACCGGCCCGAAATAAGGCCTGTGGCAGGATGGTGCGCGATACTCCCGATCTGAGAGGCACCATGGAACTCAGCGACTACATCCGGGTTCTGCGGAAGAACTGGCTGATCATCGTCGTCGCAACTCTCGTCGGGCTGGGGGCGGCCGCCGGATACTCGCTGACCCGCACGCCCCTCTATGAGTCGCAGGCCTCGGTGGTCGTCTCGACACAGTCCAGCGGCAGCGTGCAGGAGATCTCGCAGGGATCGAACTTCACCCAGCAGCGCGTGGCGACCTATGTCAACGTGGCGACCAAGCAGCTCGTGCTCGATCCCGTGATCCGCGACCTGGGACTCGACATGAGCGCCGGAGCCCTCGCCAAGAACGTGAGTGTCAGCAGCGTGCTGAACACCACCTTCATCACGATCGCGGTGACCGATGCCGACCCGGTCAAGGCCGCCGACATCGCCAATGCCGTCGCCGCCCAGCTGCCGCTCGCGGTCGAGGAGATCGAGCCGTCCACGGGAGGCGAGAGCCCGGTGCGCCTCACGACGGCGAGCACGGCGGTCCCCACGAACGTTCCGGTCAGCCCGAACGTCCCTCTGAACCTCGCGCTCGGTGCACTCATCGGTCTCGCCGTCGGCATCGGTATCGCCGTGCTGCGGACGGTGCTCGACACCCGCATCCGCACCATCCGCGATGTCAACCAGATCACCGACCGCCCGATCCTCGGCGCGATCCCGTTCGACGCGAAGGCGGCGGAGCGGCCGATCATCATCCAGGCCGACCCGTACAACACGCGCTCGGAGTCCTTCCGGGCCCTGCGCACCAACCTGCAGTTCATCGAGATGGACGGCGGTCACTCCTTCGTGATCACCTCCTCCATCCCGAGCGAGGGCAAGTCCACGACGACGGTGAACCTGGCGATCGCCCTCGCGGATGCCGGGAAGCGCGTCGCTCTCATCGACACCGATCTGCGCAAGCCCAAGGTCGCCGAGTACCTCGGTATCGAGGGCGGCGCGGGCCTCACGGATGTGCTGATCGGTCGCGCGAAGGTCGGCGACGTGATGCTCCCCTGGGGCAAGCGCCCGCTGTTCGTCCTGCCCGCGGGCAAGGTGCCGCCGAACCCCAGCGAGCTGCTCGGTTCGCGCCAGATGGCACAGCTGCTCGAGGCGATCAGCCGCGACTTCGACGTGGTGCTTCTCGATGCTCCCCCGCTGCTGCCGGTGACGGATGCGGCGATCCTGTCGCGCGAGACGACGGCGGCGATCCTCGTCGTCGCCGCCGGTCGCACGACGACGGGTCAGCTCACCGCGGCACTCACGGCTCTCGAGACGGTCGATGCGAAGGTCGGCGGCATCGTCATGAGCATGGTCCCCACCCGCGGACCGGATGCGTACGGGTACGGCTACGGATACGGATACGGCGGCTACGGGACGTACGGCACGGCTCCGGAGCCGGCTCCCGCGAAGGCGAAGAACTCACGCAAGCGGGCGCCGGAGGACGACGCCGGCCTCGACGAGCTCGTGAAGGGCTCCTGAACAGAGAGGCGTTCGTGCGATGTCCTCACGTCGTCGCCCGATTCATCGCTCCACCCCCGTCAGCCGCGCGCTGACGGGGGTTCTCGTTTCCGCGCTGGCGGTCGCCGCCATCGCGCTCGCGGTGTTCGCGCTGACACCGCCCACCCCGCCCGAGACGCGCCCGCTTCGCACGACCACACCGTCCCCCGCGCCGTCCGCTTCGCCGTCGATCTCGCCGTCCCCCGCCGCGTCGGCCTCGTCTGCACCGCTCGCGCCGGTTGCGGCGCCCGGCGCCGCGGAGCGGTTCCTCGCCGTGGGCGAACAGGCCCTGTGGCGCGCATCCGCCGGCGACTGCGGGACGACCGCACCCCTGCTGGAGCGATCCACCGACGGCGGCCAGACCTGGAGCGACGTCACGCCGCGCTATCTCGGCATCGGCGAGATCCTGCACGTCGAGGCGTTCGTCGGAACGGAAGCGCGCATCGTCGCGCGCATGGGTGCCGCCTGCGAGACGCAGGGGCTGCGCACCTTCACACAGGGACGCTTCTGGGAACAGGATGCGGCGACTCTGGCCGCGGCGACCTACATCGACCCCGCGGCCCCCGCCGCGATCGTGACGCCGTCGGGTCGAGTCGAGGCGCCGTGCCCCGAGCCCTGGGGCGCGCAGGGCGACGCGGGCGCACTGACCCTCGTGTGCGAGGGCATCGCGCAGCAGTGGGACGGCGGCGGGTGGCAGCCCGTCGCGGAACGCGCGGTCGCCGTCATCGCGACAGCCGACGGCGCGCGCACCGCGCGCACGGACCCGTCCTGCGCGGGCCTCCTCGTGGGCGATACCTGCCTCGCGGACGCTCCAGCCGGCCCCGCCGCCTTCGCCGCGGCGTCCGACGCCCTGTGGCTCTGGGCCGGCGACACCGTTCGCGCCGTCGGCTGACCCAGCCGCATCCGGTCCCGGCGAGGTACGACCGAACTCCTGCAACACCCGCCACTCAGCGCCCTCCGCCTACCCCAGACGCACATCTGCAGGAGTTCGGCACGCCACGGAAGTGGAGGGCGCACCGATCTCGCCCTCCACCTCCGCCCTCGCTCAGTGCTCGGTAGCACTCCGGCGACGTCGAGCGATCAGGATGCCGCCCGCGACCAGCAGGAGTGCCGCCAGCGCTCCCACACCCCACGCGATCTGACCGCCGGTGTTGGCGAGCGGATCGCTGCTCGGAGCACCCGGAGCCGCCGCACCGCCGGCGGCGGTGACCGCGAGGTCGGCACGCAGCTCCACTCCCGCGACCCGCACGACGATCTCGTGCGATCCCACGGGCGTTCCCGCCGGGATGGTGACCGTGGCCGTCAGCGCACCGTCGGCATCGGTCGCCGCGTCAGCGAGGAGCACGGGATCGGAGTGCAGCCACACCTCGGCCGCGGCGGATGCGGGCAGCCCGCTGCCGGTGACGGTGATCCTCCCACCCTGCGCCACCGTCGACGAGGACAGCGACATCGCGGGGTCGACCCCCGGCTCCGGTACCACCACCTCGACGGTGAAGGTCGTGGTGAACGAGCGACCGGCGATCTCGGCGGCGACGGTGATCGTCTTCTGCCCCGCGGTCGTCGACTCGAAGCCCTGCAGAGAATATGCGTCCTCCGCCAGCGGGATGATCCGCTCGCCGTCTCGCACCGCCACCGCGAGCCCCTCCGCGGCGAAGACCTCGCCGATGACGTACCGCGTCTTGACCGGCGGGGAGACCACTTCCAAGGTGGCGGACTCCGACGGCGGTGCCGGCACGTTCGTCACCGCGAGCGAGAGCGGCGCGAGCGCGACCCAGTCGAGGTTCGGAGCGTACGACGTGGCATTGCCGAGCACGATGTCTCCGCTCTCGGTCGAGAGCGTGACGGGCATGCTGTGCGTCCAGAACCCCTTCCAGGAGTAGTTGTGACGGAAGGATCCCCGCGCCGTCTCCCCGCCCACCTCGCTGACGTCGAGGAACCGCGTGATGATGTCGGCGTTGTAGGCGTGACCGGTGTTCTTCTCGGCGTTGGAGTAGCGCACCTGCAGGTCGTAGTCGCCCGCCGGCAGCGCGTCGCCGCGCGCGATGGTCGCCGTGTTGGCGGCACCCCCGCCGAGCCAGCCGATCTGCTGACCGCTGACGTTCGTGGGTGCGGAGACGTTCTCGCGTCGGACACCGCCCGCGAGCGTCACAAGCTCCGCGTCCTCGACCTCGATGCGCGTCACGGCCTCATCCGCTTCAGCGACACGGGTCGTGCGGATACCCGCGAGCTGCGCCGCATCCGCCGTGACCGAGACCTGGTTGATCCCCTCCCGCAGGTGCACCCGCAGGGTCGAGGTCCAGCGCCCTGCGTACTCGGCCGCAGCGCCCTCGATGGCACGGCCGTTGAGCGAGACCTGCACGGATGCGGGCCCGTCGGTCTCGTAGCGCACGTCGACGTCGTGGTAGCCGCTCTCTCGTGCGGACACGAAGAACGTGGCCCCGGCGTCGGACGCGAGCGGAACGGTTCCGGATGCGGCGGGCGCCGCATCCGTGCGCGCGAGGAAGGCGGGGTAGTCGTGCGTCTCCGCGCCGTCGACCCGCTCGAGCTCCAGTCGGTCGAGCGACACATCGGCGCCCGGCAGCACCGAGGAGCCGTCACTGCTCGCACGCACCGAGATGGTGTGCGCCCCGGCATCCAGCGTCAGCATCGCCTCCGCGCGACCGCGGTAGGTCGTGTTGAAGCCGGGCTCGTATGCGAGGGTCGCGGCCGGTTCGCCGTCGACGAAGAACGCGTGGCTCCCCGGACCGCCGACGCCGACGATCACGGCGAAGCGGTAGGCGCCGTCTTCGGGCACCTCCACGTCCCAGCTCACCGACGCGTCGGCGCGGGTGAACCCGGTGACGTCCTTCTGACCTGATGCAGCGAACACCCACGCGTCGTTGGCGGGGCGGTCGTTCACCTGCAGCGAGCGCAGCTCCGCGTCCTCCGCCTCGATCTCGGTTCGCCAGGTGTCGTCGACGACCGGCTCCTCGCCGAGCGCGGGGGTGATCACCACCTGATACGCGGACTGCCTGTCGTCGTTCGGCACGGTGACCGCCAGCGCGTCGTCGAGCGTGACCCGCTCCGCCGCGACGACTCGCGGCGCCTGGGCCTCGCCCTCCTGCCCCGTCCAGCTGCTCTCTCTCACCTGCACATCGACGGTCGGACCGAACACATCGGGGTCCAGTCCCGCGAGGTCGAGCTGGATGTCGGAGGAGCCGCCGCCGACCAGCACGGTCGCCTGCCGGCGCTCGTCGTCGATCGTCGCGATCCCCTGCACCGTGTCCACCGCGTTGAGCTGCGGCGGTGTCAGCTGGACGGTGTCGCCCGAGAGATCCCCGTACCACTTGAGAAGCCACCAGGCGCCGTTCGCGGCGCCACCCTTGGCCATGTTGTCGTTGAGGTTGCCCGCGAACGTCCAGTACGCGGTCTGGGCGTCAACCTTCGCGTCTTCGAACATCGCGAGCCACTGCACGATCTGGCCGGGAACGGACATGTCCCGACGCATCGCGTACTCGGTGATGTTGACCGGAAGCGGCCCGACCCCGACCTCCTGCTCGATCTGACGGAACTCGGCCAGATGTCCGCGGAAGGTGCGGAGGTTCTCGACGCCGAGCTCGTGCCAGGTCCAGATGTCCGGCAGGGTGCCCGAGGCCTTCGCCGACTGCAGGATCTCCCGCGTGCTCCCGCCGTGCCACCAGGCGTCGCCCGGACCGGCGATACGCGCCTCCGGCATGATCTCCTTGATCGTGCGATAGGCGGCGTCCCAGTCGGAGAAGAAGTGATCCTTCATCTGGTCCCACTGACCGTACCAGTTGATGCCGTCGGGCTCGTTGAACGGGGTGAAGACGTAGCGCTCCGGATAGGCGGAGTTGTCGCGGATGTCGGTGACGACGGTGCGCACGATGTCGAGGTACGACTCGAAGTCCTCGGGGCGCTTCCCGCCGTTGTAGGGCCAGTCCGGGTAGTAGTCCTGGATGTTGACCATCAGGTAGTCGCCGCCGTTGCGGAAGAAGGAGCCCTCCACCTCCAGCGGGTCTCCGTTCGGGTGCTGCGCACCGCGCGGGGCCTTCTGTGTGACGTTCGAGGGACGCGCACCCGCGATGATCGCGTCGGTGGGCACGCCCTCGTCGCCGAGGCCGTAGAGCATGCCGGAGGCTCCACCGCGGAACTGGCCCGTGCGTTCGCTGAAGTCGATCTGAACCGTGTCCGCGGATGCGGCGGCGGCCGGTGTGGCCACGACCGCGCCCGTGAGGGCCAGGGCGGCGCACGCGGCGGTCGCGACCGCCCGGCGGAGGGAGCGCCCGGCGCGGCTGCGCAGGCGTGGTGAGGCGAGTGTCATCGTGACGTCCTTGTCGTGAGGGGATGCGGAAGAGGGGTGGGCGCCGCGTGCCGCGGCGCCCACCGGGTTGTCATCGGAACAGTGCGTTGATCTGGTCGTTGGCGCTGGTGAAGGCGCCCGCGTCCGAGCCGCCCTTCAGGAACGACTCGATCGTCGCGGTCATGGTGTCGTTGACGTCCGACCAGTGGTCGGCGATCGGAAGGAGCTTGGTGGTGCCGTCGGTCACCTGGACGGTGAAGCCGCTGACGTCCCAGCCCTTGTCGGCGAACGCGGTCTCCGCCTTCTCGGTGGAGCTCTGGATCGCCGGGAACACGACGGCGGCGGCGGCCACGACGTCCTGGCATGCGCTGGAGCCGAGGTAGCTGACCCACTGCCATGCCGCATCCGGCTTGCTGGTTCCCGCCCAGATGCCATCCGAGAGCCCGTTGAAGACGCTGGCGCGTTCCCCGTCGGGGCCGATGGGCGTCGGCACGACCAGCGTGGGCGTGTCCGTCTGCCCGAGGTACGAGGCCGTCATCCAGCTGCCGTCCGTGACCATGGCGTAGCGACCCGCGAGGTAGCCGTTGAGCGGGTCCTGCTCGGACAGCGCGATGTCGACGCTGGGCATGTAGCCCTTGTCAGCGAGGCTCTTGTACCAGGTCATCGTCTCGACGAACGACGGGTCGTCGAAGTTCCAGGTAGTGGTCCAGGGCGTCTTGTCACCGAAGTACCAGTCGTTGCCGAGAGCGTAGGGGGCCCAGGTCTGCTGACCGCTCGCGTTCAGCCCGTTGCCGCTCAGCGCGAGTCCGTAGACCGCCACCTTCGACTTGTCGAAGCCGGGCTCGTCGCCGTGGACGCCGTTCGCGTCGACCGTCAGTCGCGCGAGCGCGGCCTCGAAGCTGCCGCCGTCGGCGGGGTTCCACTCCAGCGATCCCAGTTGCTCGGCGGTCAGGCCCGCATCCGTCGCCATCTGCTGGTTGTAGAAGGTGGCGACGGTGTCGAAGTCCTTCGGCAGGCCATAGCGACCGCCCTCCTGGTCGGTCCAGAGCTCGGCGAGTCCGTCCTGATAGATGTCGAGGTCGATCGAGTCGGCTTCGACCCTGTCGCTGATGTCGAGCAGCTGACCCTGGGAGACGAACTGTGGGAAGTAGGAGAGGTGATCGGCGAACACGTCCGGCGCGGTGCCCGAGGCGAAGCCCGTGGTCAAGCCCTGCCAGTAGTCCGCCCAGCCGAACTGCTCGATCTTGACGCTGATGCCGCTGGTCTGCTCGAAGTCGGTCGCGCACTGCTGGTAGGCGGCCTGCTGGTTGCTGTCCCACAGCCAGTACGTGATGGAGTCGTCGGAGCCTGCCGCGTCACCGCCCCCGGCGCATCCGGCGAGGGCGAGAGGGACGGCGACGGCGACCGCGGTGACCGCAACGGTGCGGCGCACACGAGGAGAATGACGCATGACATGCCTTTCGTGAGGGTGTTTCTTCGGGTCGACCGAGCGACGGCGCCGTCGGTCAGGCGTACAGCGGCTACTTGATGCCCGAGTAGCCGAGGTTGTCGACGAGCTTTCGTCCGAAGAGGACGAACAGCACGAAGATGGGCAGCGCCGCGACGAGGGTTCCCGCCATGAGTCCCGCCCAGTCGGGCCCCGTCTGCGGTGTCTGCGAGCGGAAGATGCCGAGGGCGACGGTGAGCACACGGGATTCGTCGGCGCGGCCGACCAGCAGCGGCCAGAAGTACTCGCCCCAGGCAGTGATGTAGGTCAGCAGCGCGAGCGTGAAGATCGGCGTCGACGACATCGGCAGCACGATGCGGAAGAAGATCCGGAAGTGGCCCGCGCCGTCGATCTTCGCCGACTCCTCGACCTCGCGGCTGATGCCGAGGAAGAACTGCCGCATGAAGAAGATCGCGAACGGCGTCATGAAGAAGAACGGCAGGATGATGCCGGCGAGCGTGTTGAGCAGCCCCAGGTCGCGGATCAGGATGAAGTTGGGGAGCTGCACGAAGATCGGCGGGATCATCAGCGCCGTGAGGAAGAGGAAGAAGACCGCTTCCCTCCCCCGCCAGTGCAGTCGCGCGAAGGCGTAGGCAGCCATGGACGAGAACAGCACCTGCCCGAGGGTGATCACGGTGGCGACGATGACGGTGTTGCGCAGGTACAGCCAGAAGTCGATCGAACCGGTGGTTCCCCCCTCTGCCGCCGCCTGCTCGGGTGTCGCAAGCCCCAGCACACGTGCGAAGCCGCCCCAGCTGAAGTCCACCGGGAGCAGACTGCCCGCGTTCGTGTACAGCGCGGTGTTCGTAGACAATGCCGTGCGCAGCATCCAGTAGAACGGGAAGAGCGTCACGACGAGAAGGACTCCCAGGGCCCCCCACGCGAGGATGCGCCCCACGGGCAGCGGCTTCCGCGGTCGGCGTCGGACGGGGGATGCGGGTTCGGTCGCCGCCGGGCGCGGCGTCATCACAGCGGTCATGGCGGCTCCTTAGGCGAGGTCCGACTGGTTGGAACGCATGATCTTCAGCTGCGCCCACGCCACGGCGGCGAGGACGACGAGCAGGAAGACCGACATCGCCGACGCGTATCCCAGGTCGAAGCGTTCGAAGGCCTGTTGGTAGATGTAGTAGTAGATGACGCGCGTCGCGTTGACCGGGCCGCCCTGCGTGGTGACGGCGACGGTGTCGAAGATCTGGAACGAGCCGACCACCGTGATCACCAGCACGAGAGCGAGCACGGGACGCAGCAACGGCAGCGTGATCGAACGGAACATCCGCGTCTCCGATGCGCCGTCGAGTGCCGCGGCCTCGTACAGCTGGGTGGGGATGGTCTGCAGCCCCGCGAAGATGAGCAGCGCCGTGTAGCCGACGTAGCGCCACACGTTGATCAGGGCGATCGTGGGGATGGCCAGCTGCTCGCTGCCGAAGAACGCGACGCGATCGGTCCCGAGCCAGTCGAAGACGACGTTGATGATGCCGGTGGAGTAGTCCATCATCCAGAACCAGACGAGGGCGACGACGACGTTCGCGACCAGGTACGGCAGCAGGATGATGCCGCGGATGACGGCGGAGCGGGTCAGGCGGTGCATGAGCACGGCGATGCCCACCGCCAGCACCGTCTGCACTCCGATGTTGATGACGACGTACTCCGCCGTCACTCCGAGGGCGTTCCAGAACAGCGGGTCCTGGAACATCCGCTCGTAGTTCTCCGTGCCGATGAACTCGCCCGCGCCGATGAGGTTCTGATCGGTGAAGCTGAACCACACGCCGCGCAGCGAGGGGATCAGGTAGAAGGCCAGGAAGCCGATGGCTGCGGGCGCGATGAACAGCATGGCGACGCGGAAGTCGCCACGATGCCGGCGGCGCGACCCGGGCGCGATGATCGCACGGGTGTCGAGTGCGCGGGTCGTGATGCTCCGACTCATGACAGTGCCTCCACGTGCAGCAGGGCGACCTGGTCGGGATCCAGAGCGGGGACATGCACCCCGACCTCGGCCAGCGCCGCGCCCGTCAGAACCGTGCCGTCGATCCACCAGGAGGGATGGATGCGCTCGTCGTACGGTTCGAGCGCGGGCCCGGAGGCCCGCAGCCGGTAGCGCCGTCTGGGGTCCAGGCCGGGCAGACGGACCCGCCCCACGGGCCAGGTGATGTGACGCTCCCGCAGCGTCACGAGGTAGAGCGCCTCGTTGAGGTCGGCGGCGACCGCACCGTGCAGCCAGAGGTCACCGTCTTCGAGCGCGCGGCGCACGGTGGTTCCGCCGTGGATGAGCGGACGCATCCGCTTGTAGTACGCGACCCACTCCGCCAGCTCGTCCCGTTCTTCGGGCGTCGCGGTGCTGAGGTCCCATTCGATACCGAAGTGCCCGAAGAGCGACGTCGCCGCGCGGAAGGAGAGGTCCAGACGTCGACGCGTCGTGTGCGCGCGGTCGGCGCCGATGTGGCTGCCGACGAGCTCCGGCGGCAGCAGCTGCGCCGTCCACCGCTGGATCTGCTGACGCTCGCGCGCATCGATGCAGTCCGAGGCCCACACCCGGTCGGTGTGCTCGAGGATCTCGAGGTCCACGCGCGCGCCGCCCGACGAGCACGACTCGATCTCGAGATCCGGTACAGCCCGACGGATCTCATCCAGCAGCCGATACGCGGCGTGGGTCTGCGCGTGCACCCCGGCACGACCCGTGCGCGTGGAGCCGGCGTCGATGAGGTCGCGGTTGTGGTCCCACTTGATGTAGGAGATCCCGTACTCCTGCACGAGCGCCACGACCTGATCGCGCACGTGGACGAACGCGCCCGGATGCGTCAGATCCAGCACCTGCTGATGGCGGAAGGGGATGGGCAGCCTTCCGGGCACCTGCAGCATCCACTCCGGATGTGCGCGCGCGAGATCCGAGTCCGGGTTCACCATCTCGGGCTCGAACCAGAGTCCGAACTCCATCCCGCGAGCGCGGACGCCGTCGACGAGGTGCCGGAACCGGCCGTCTCCCCAGACCTGCTCCCCCAGCACCCAGTCGCCGAGGCCGGAGGTGTCGTCTCGACGGCTGCCGAACCAGCCGTCGTCGAGCACGAACCGCTCCACTCCGACGCTCTGCGCGAGATCCGCGAGCTCGAGCAGCCGGTCGAGATCGTGGTCGAAGTACACCGCCTCCCAGACGTTCATGACGACCGGGCGCGCTGAGCGCGGGTGATGCGGTCGGGAGCGGAGATGGGTGTGGAAGCGTGCGGCGACCGCATCCAGGCCCGCGCCGTATGCGGCGTAGATCGCCGGAGCGGCGTAGGACTCGCCCGGCGCGAGTTCGATCTCCCCGGGCAGCAGCAGCTCGCCGCCGAGTAGCAGCCGCTCGCCGGAGAACGCGCGTTCGGCGAGCGTGCGGTGGTTGCCGCTGAACGCGACATGCAGCCCCCAGGCCTCCCCGCGGTCGAAGTCGAGGTCGGGTGTCCCCGCCATCAGCACGAGTGCCGCATCCGCTCCCGTGCGACCGTGCCGACCCTCGCGCAGGTGGGTGCCGACCGTGAACGCACGCGTCTGGGGAACCCGCTCCTTCGCCCATCGCCCGGCGAGATCGAACAGCAGATCGGCACGGGTGGGCACCGGCATCGCGGAGGTCAGGGCGTCGAGGGTGTACGCGTCGGCGCCGACGTTCTTCAGCTCGGACGCGAGGCGCACCAGTCCGCTCGGGAGCAGCTCGATCGCGAGCCGCAGTTCGAGACCGACGAACTCGTCGCGGGCGACGACCAGGATGCGTCCGCCCTCGGGGCGATGCTCGATCTCCGTCGAGACCGGGACGAAGGACGGCGACCACGCGCGGCCGGCGCGGTGACCGGACACGCCCGGCGTTCCGGTCCACCCCGCCGAGTTCTCCGGGACGAGCGATACCCGCACCGGCACATCGGCGCCGTTCGTCGCCCGCGGCGGCGCGGCATGGCGGGCGAGCTCGTCCGCATCCGCGTCGTCGAACGCGTCCGAACCCCAGTGCACGATGCGCGGCAAGGAGCGGGAGGGAAGGGACACGACGAGCCCGACACCCCCCGCGACGAACCTGACGTCTTCGCCCATCGAGATCGGAGCGGCGTCGCCCTCGTCGGTTGCCTGCATCGTCACAGCGTCTTCGCCTCTTCCCACCATTGGTCTGCAAACGTTGGTCAGAACGTAGCACGCAGCGGCGAGCCTCTGCAAACGTTGGTCAGAATCGTGTCAGCGGGCGCGCTACAGCACCCCACGACGTCGAGACGCGCGAGGTCGGCGCTCAGCGGGCGCTTGCGGCACTCTCGCGCACGACGAGGCGCGGGAGCACCGCAGAGTCCTCCGGCGCGCGCCCGCTGAGCATCCACTCCTCCAGCAGGGCGAAGGTGCGCCGTCCGAGATCGGTGAAATCCTGCGCCACGGTCGTCAAGGCGGGCACCCACATCTGTGCGAAGGGCTGATCGTCGAAGCCGACGACGCTCACGTCGTCGGGCACCCGGCGTCCCCGCTCCTGCAGCGCCCGTGCTGCACCGATGGCCAGCTCGTCGTTGCCGCACAGGAGGGCCGTGACGGCGGGGTCGTCCGCGATGGTCAGCGTGGCCTCGTAGCCCGACATCGGCGAGTACGCCGCGCGCACGACGGCGGGGACCGGCGCGCCTGCCTCCTCGAGCGCGCGTCGCCATCCCCACTCGCGTCCGGTGCCGGCACGGGTCGCGGGGATGGCCAGATGGTGCACCGTGCGGTGCCCGAGCGAGAGAAGGTAGCGCGTCGCCTCGTACCCGCCGGCCTCGTCGTCGAGGAACGCGTGCGGCCGGTCGCCCCGAGCCCGCCGCGCACCCGCGGCAGCCACGACCGGGAGATTCTCGGGCATGGCGTCGAGGGTCGCGACACCGACCTCGTCGAACTCGATGACGATCGCTCCCGCGAGTGGTTGCGACAGCGTCGATGCGATCGCCCGCTGGATCGCAGACTCGTCGTCGCTCTCCACGACCGCGATGAGGATGACGTAGTCCGCCGCCCGCGCGGCCTCCTCGATGCCCTGCAGTGTCGCCGCGTATCCGAACCGGATCGTGTTGCGCGCCAGCACGGCCACAGTGGACCGCTTGCCGCTGACCAGCGCCTGCGCCGCGGCGTTCGGCCGATAGTCCAGTTCCCGGACGGCGGCCATCACCTTCTCGCGCAGCCGCGCGCTGACGGGCGTGCGCCCCGAGATCACCCGCGACACCGTCGAGACGCTCACGCCGGCGCGTGCAGCCACGTCGATGAGGCCGGCCGGGCGATGCTCGAAGGTCATCCCCACAGGCTAGCCACGTGGATCGGCGCCGACCGCATCCGCGCCGGTGCGGATTCGGCGGCGCCGGCGGGCACGGTGCGCTGCCGACTGCGGTCGGGCCGCGCCCGAACTCCTGCATATCGAGCCCCCGCGCCGCCCGCTAGCCCGACCCGCGCCGCATGCACAGGAGTTCGGGCGCCGCGACAACGCCGCCCGCCCGGCAACGCCGCCCGCGCGGCACCCTCCCCGGCAAACGGCACCTGCGACGCAGCTCGGGTACTCCGCCCGGGCACGACGAAACGGGGCGGGCCCCGAAGGACCCGCCCCGCCCGTTCCGCACGACTCAGGCGCGGCGGCGTGTCCGGGAGACCAGCAGCACCAGCGCCCCCACAGCGAGCAGGCCCGAGGCCAGCAGAGCCCAGGGCAGCGGGTTCACACCCGTCGCGGGCAGCGACGCGGTCACCGGCGCACCGGGCGCGGCCACGACGAGCGCCGAGGTCGCGACGGCGGTGGACCCGTCCAAGCCGAAGCCGATGGCCACCAGGGTGTGCTCACCGGGAGCGAGGTCCGTGGGAACCGTGACCGGGAACGAAGCGGTGCCGTCGGCATCCGTCACCGCCGCACCCAGCAGGGTGGGCGTGGAGTACGCGAAGGCCTGCACGTTCGATCCCCCGAGGAAGCCGGAAGCCTCAACGGTGACCTTCTGCCCCGGCGTGACCGAGCTCACGAGGTTGCCCGACGCGTCCACGAAGCGCACGCTCGTGCCTGCGGTCGCCGCGGGCACCGTCTCGGGCGCCGCACTGGAGAGCACGGATGCGGATGCGGACACCGCCGGCTCGGCCGATCCGACCGACGTGGACGCCACGACCGAGAAGGTCATCGCTCCGGCCGGAAGACCCGTGATCACGCACGAGGTCTCGGTGGTGGTGCAGCTCTGGCCGCTCGGCACAGCGGTGACGGTGTAGCTGACGGGACCCGCGCCGCCGTCGTCCTCGGATGCGGGCCACGAGACGAACGCCTGGAAGGCGCCCGGCACCACGTTCACGGTGCCGGGGGCCGAGGGCGCGACGGCGTCGATGCGGATCTTGACCGTCGACGTCGCGGTGCCCGCCTCGGCACCGGTGGCGGTGATGGTGAAGGTCGTCTTGTCGATCGCGTCGCCCGTCGGGGTTCCGCTGATCACGCCGGTGCTCGCGTCGAGCGACAGTCCGGCGGGCAGGGAGGGCACCACGGTGTAGGCGACGTCACCGGCGAAGCCGGTCGCGGTCAGCGCCGACGTCGGCTCGATGGCCTGCCCGTGCACGGCGGCGAGCGGCTGATCGGACGGAGAGAGCCCCGCCACCACGATCCCGAACTGCTGCGACGCGGTGAACGTGCCGTCGCTCGCGATGAGCGTGAACACGGTGCGCTCGATCGCCTCACGCGGCGTTCCGAAGATCACGCCGGTGGCGGCGTCCAGCGTGAGGCCGTTCGGCAGCGCCGGCTCGACCGAGTAGGCGACGGAGCCCGGGAAGCCGGATGCGGTGGGGGCCGGCGTCGCATCGATGGCCGTTCCGCGCGTCGCCTGGACGATGGACGTGGCCAGCGCGAGGGCGGGCTTGATGGCCACCGAGATCGTCGCCGTCGCCGTGGCGTCGCCATCCGTTCCGGTGATCGTGTACTCCGTCGCCGCCTGCGCGGTCGTCGGCGTGCCGCTCAGAACGCCCGTGGAGCCGTTGAAGGTCAGTCCCTGGGGTACGGCCGGGGCGATCGTGTACGTCACCGTGCCCTCGAAGTTCTCCGCCGTCAACGCGGAGGATGCGGGCATCGCCCTGCCGACGGTAGCGTTCAGCGTCTGGGTCGCGGGCGAGATCTCGGGCCGTGCGACGAGCGAGATGACGGACACAGTGCTGGTGTTCTGGCTCCCGACATACGCGGTCGTGCTGTCGGGCGACACGGCGAGCTCGTAGGGGCCGGAACCGACGAAGACGGTGGCTCGCGTGTCGGTGTCGGCGGTGTCGATGACGGTCACGGTCGACGCGACGTAGCTGGCCACGAGCACGTGAGCCCCGTCCGGCGTCACCGCGACGCCGTAGGGCAGCCGGCCCACGGTGAGGTCCGCGGTCTTCGTCAACGCGACGGTGTCGATGACGCTCAGGGTGTCGGTGCCGCCGTTGGTGACGTAGGCGCGGGTGTTGTCGGGGGAGATCGCGACGCGGCGGGGGCCGTCTCCCACGGGGATCCGCGCGATCTCCTGCTGCGAGGCGAGATCGACGACGGAGAGGTCCTCGGACTCGTGGTTCACGACGTACAGCCGCTTGCCGTCGGGAGAGACGGTGACGCCCCAGGGCAGGGAGCCGGTGAGCGTCGGAACCGTGCCGATCTGCGCGTTCGTCGCGGTGTCGATGACCGAGACCGAGCCGCCGTTGGCCGTGTACACCCGTGAACCGTCGGGCGAGATGGCGATGCCACGGGGGCTGTAGCCCGTGTAGCCGGTCACGTTGCCGATCAGCGTGTTGTCGACGAGGTCGAAGACCTTGATGGCGCCGCCGCTCCAGTCGGCGGTGTAGGCGCGAGTGCGATCGGGGGTGACGACGATACCCATCATCGCCGCGCCACCGGCGATGGTGGTCTGCAGCTTCTGCTCAGCGGTGTCGATGATCGACACGCCCTGCGACGCGTAGCTCGCGGTGTAGACGCGCGACCCGTCGGCCGAGATGGTGAGCGCAGTCGGCGTCGAGCCGACGGCGATGGTGGCCGTCACCTCGGGGGCGAGCCCCGCGGCGTACGCCGGAGTCGCCGCGAGCGCGGCGGATGCGGCCAGAGCTGCCGTCGTGACGCCGGCCGCGACGCGCCGCCATGCGCGGCGCCGAGGGGCGCGCGCGAGCACGCCGGGAAGGGGTGTATCAGTCATTGGAGCCTCTCGATCCCGGGCGCGCGTGTAGGAAGAGAAGTGCGCGCAGGGTGTCTTCCGACACTACGAGCGAGTTGCTCCGCGTCCGTCACCGGCGGCGAGGCATCGCGTAGAACTGCTCAGTCCACCCGCTGTCCACCTGCGGTTCACCGTGCCGCACGATCGCCGACGTCTGCACGACCGATCGCCCACGGCATGCCTCAGCATCCACACGGAGTCCCACCCGCACCACCGATCGTGCAGACGTCGCCGCATGGCTGCAAACCTGCCCGGACCCGACGGGCCACACTTCTCCGCATCCGCCACAGTCATTGCCTGGCGCACCTGCGCAAACGCGTCGCATCTGCGCACGTGCGACGCAATTCGGGCACCCGAGAGGGGTGCCCCCGACGCAGCACCTACCCGACGAGCGGGCCCCCGAGCTTCCAGTACCCGAGGAACGAGACACGATCCTTCGGCACCCCGCGCTCGGCGGTGAGGTGGCGACGGATGCGGGTGACGGCCCCCGCCTCGCCTGCCAGCCACACGTACTCGGCGTCCGCCACCGCCGTCTCCCGCACGGCCGCCTCGAGCGCCTCGCCGGCGACCGCCGCGCGCGGCACGAGCCGCACCTGCGCGCCGGCCGGCGCCTCGGCGCTCACGATGTCGTCGCGCACGTCCGCCGCCTCCAGCAGCACGTCCGCGCGGCCTCCCTCGGGCAGGGTGCGCAGGATGTTGGCGATCGCCGGGAAGGCGGTCTCGTCACCCGCCAGCAGCCACCGCGTGGCCCCGGGAGGCGGCTGCCAGTGCAGACCGTAGCCGGTCCATCCGTTGCGCCGGTCGGGTCCGGTGATCCACAGGCGCTCCCCCGGCGCCACTCGCGCAGCCCACGCGGATGCGGGACCGGGCGGCTCGTGCAGCAGCACATCCACGTCGATCTCGCCCTGCTCCGGTCGGATCGCCGACGGCGTGTACGTCCGCAGCACGTTGCGCTCGGCCTCGGGCAGCGCCTTCCAACGGGCGTACCACTGGGACGGATGCGGGGTGGGCTCCGCCATGAGACCGAAGTCGGCGAGTCCCCCGTCCGGCAGCGGCAGCACGAGTTTGATCCGCTGATCCAGGCCCCACGGGGCGAAGTCGCGGAGCTCGGGCGCTCGGAGCGTGAGCCGCCGCCACGCCGGCGTGATCGCGCGCGCCTCGGCCACGGTCACGGCGAAGGCGCTGTACTCCCAGGGCCGCATCATGCACCCCCGAGCGGCACGACGAGGGGTCCGCCGGTCACCGGGTCGGCGATCACCATGTTGGGCAGGCCGAAGACCTGCTCGACCCGCTCACTGGTCACGACCTCGGCGGGCGTCCCCTCGGCGACGATGGCGCCGTCGCGCATGGCGACGATGTGGCTGGCGTAGCGGGCGGCGTGGTTCAGATCGTGCAGCACGGCGACGATCGTGCGCCCCGCGCGGTTCAGCCGCCCGAAGAGCTCCATGAGCTCCACCTGATGCGCGATGTCGAGGAAGGTGGTGGGCTCGTCGAGCAGCAGCAGGTCCGTCTGCTGCGCGAGCACCATCGCGACCCAGACCCGCTGGCGCTGCCCGCCCGAGAGCTCGTCGACCGGGCGCGGGGCGAGCTCGCGGGTACCCGTCGCGTCGAGCGCCTCGTCGACCGCGCGCTCGTCCGCATCCGACCACCGCCGGATGAGGCCCTGATGCGGGTAGCGTCCGCGGGCGACGAGGTCGGCGACCGTGATCCCCTCCGGGGCGATCGCGGTCTGCGGGAGGAGCCCCAGCCGCCGGGCGACCTCTTTCGCGGGGTAGGCGGAGATCGCCCTCCCGTCGAGCACGACGCTTCCGGACTGCGGCGCGAGCAGGCGCGAGAGCCCCCGCAGCAGCGTTGACTTGCCGCACGCGTTGGGGCCGATGATCACCGTGAACGAGCCGTCGGGAATGCTCACGGTGAGATCGGACAGCACCGTCCGGCGGTCGTACGCGAGACTCACCCTGTCGGCTGTGAGGCGAGGGTCGGACGGATGCGGGGACTCAGGCACGGCGACGGATCTCCTGGATGATCGTGACGACGAGGTAGATGCCGCCCAGTGTGACGGTGACGACACCGGCGGGCACCACGACGGGAAGCAGATGCTGCGCCATCACGTCGGAGGCGAGCAGCAGCAGCGCGCCGACGAGGGCGGCGAGCGTCAGAGAGAGGTAAGGCGTGCGCGCGAGACGCCGCGCGATCTGCGGCGCCGCGAGCGCGATGAAGGCGATGGGGCCGACCACGGCGGTGGCGATCGAGACGAGGCCGACTCCCAGCAGAAGTGCCGCGCTGCGCACGAGGGCGGGGCGCGCCCCGGTCGCGGCGGCGACGTCGTCGCCGAGGTCGAGCTGGCGCAGACGGGGCACGAGCACCGCGGCGCCGACGAGCAGCGGCACGGCGCAGGCGAGCGCGCCGCCGAGCGGCGCGGCGGTGATGCCGTTCAGCGAGCCGGCTCCCCAGGCGGACGCGAACATCGCGGTCTCGAGCTCGACCTGCAGCAGCATCCACGTGTTGAGCGAGGCGAGCATGGCCGAGATGCCGATGCCGATCACGATGAGCCGGAAGCCCTGCACGCCGCCGCGTCGGGCGAGCCCGCCGATCACGAGCGCGACGCTCACGCCGCCGACGACGGCACCGATGGTCAGCGCGGGCCAGCTGCTCGAGACGAGGGTCAGGGTGAGCAGCATGCCGGCGAACGCGCCGTTGGACAGGCCCAGGATGTCGGGGCTCGCGAGCGGATTGCGTGTGACGGTCTGGAAGAGCGCGCCGCTGACGGCGAGCAGCGCCCCGAGCGCGACGGCCGCGAGCGTGCGCGGCAGCCGCCACTCGAGCACGACGGTGCGATCCAGTTCCGTCCCGCCGCCCGCGAACGCGGTGAGCACCTGCGCGGGATCGAGCGCGTACGAGCCGAGACCGACCGAGACGACGGCGAGCAGGGTCACGGCCGCGGCGAGCGCGATCCCCACGACCACGCTCCGCGCGCGCAGGCGGATGCGGTATCCCCCGAATCCGGCCTCGAACCGGCGGTAGCCGGCATCCGTGAGCGCACTCATCCGAGCCCGCTCACGCGGCGGCGCATCGCCAGAGCGATGAGCACGGGAGCGCCGACGAAGGCGGTGACGATGCCCGCGGGCATCTCGGCGGGGGCGATGAGCACGCGCCCGAGCACGTCGGCGGCGAGCACGACAACGGGTGCGAGCACGACCGAGACGCCGAGGATGACGCGCTGGTCGACGCCGAACACCCACCGTGCGACGTGGGGCACCATGAGCCCGACGAACGCGATCGGTCCGACGAGCGCCGTGGCCGAGCCCGCGAGGAGCGTGACGGCGATGACCACGAAGACACGGATGCGGCGTACGTTCGCTCCGTGGGACCGGGCCACGTCGTCGCCGAGGGCCAGCGCGTTGAGCCCCGGCGCGACGGCGAACGCGATGACCAGTCCCACCCCGATGAAGGGGACGATCGCGACGAGCGCGTCGGCTCCGGCGCCGAGCAGGCTCCCGGCGTGCCAGCTGCGCATGGCGTCGAAGGCATCGGGATTGCTGAGCGTCATCCCGGTGACGAGCCCCGAGAACACGGCGCCCAGCGCGACGCCGGCCAGGGTGAGGCGGATCGGGTCGGCGCCCCCGCGTCCCGACGATCCGATGACGTACACGCCCAGCGTCACGACGAGCGCCCCGGCGAAGGCCAGCCAGACGAAGGATGCGGGATCGCGCATCCCGAGGAACGCCACGCCGAGCGCGACGGCGAACGCCGCCCCCGCGTTGACGCCGAGGATGCCGGGGTCGGCGAGCGGGTTGCGCGTGAAGGCCTGGATCAGAGCCCCTGCCACGCCGAGAGCCGCCCCCGCGGCGAGGCCGGCGAGGGTGCGCGGCACCCGCAGCTGCCACACGATGTACTGCGACTCGGGGGTGCCGCCGCCGGCGAGGGTGTCGACGACGACGCGGGGTGACAGGGGGTTGGCCCCGAGTGCCAGCGACAGCAGGACGGCGGCGGCGAGGGCGCCCACGAGCGCGAACGCGCCCACGGCGACGCGCAGGCTTCGAGGCCGTGCGCGCCGCCGTGAGCGGGCTGCGAGAGTGAGGGTCACCGAGCGTTCGAGAGGTACTTCTCGATGTCGTCGAGCACCTTCATCGCGCCCTTGGGACCGACGCCGGAGACCCAGTAGCTGGTGTCGACGAGCGTGACGTCGGGGAACTCCGCGGCGTTCTGCGCGATGGCGGCGGGGATGAGCGAGGTGTCGGCGACGTCGGTGGCGGTCACGAACACGTGGTCGGCCTTAGCCTGCAGGATGTTCTCCGGCGAGATGTCGGCCTGGATGCCGTCGGCCCAGTCCTGGTCGGGAATGGTGAAGCCGACGCACTCGAGCAGGCTGCCCGCGAAGGATGTGGGACCGTACAGGCTCAGCGTCGTCTCGTCGCGGGGACGGATCAGCTGCGCGGTCTGGCCGTCGACGGCGTGCTCCTTGCCGATCTCGTCGCAGCGCGCGTCGACGTCGCCCAGGAGGGTCTGGACCTCGTCCTTGTGTCCCAGCGCGTCGCCGATGAGCAGCGCGTTGTCGCGCCACGGGTCGGCCTGCGTCGCGATGAAGACGGTCGGCGCGATGGCGCTGAGCTGGTCGTACAGCTTCGAGTGACGCGCCTCGGTGCCGAGGATGAGGTCGGGCTTGAGGGCGGCGATCGCCTCCAGGTCGGGCTCCGGCACGGTGCCGACCGGCTCCACGCCCGAGGCGTCGAGGTAGGCGGGGATGCCCGAGACGTTGCTCGCGACGGCCGCTCCGACGGGAGTGATGCCGAGGGCGACGGCCGTGTCGAGCTCGAGCGGCTCGAGCGTCACGACCCGCTGCGGGTCGGCGGGCACCTCGGTCGTGCCGCGGGCGTGCGTGACCTCGTGAGTGGAGGCTGCGGCGGGAGCGGATGCGGCGGGCTCGGCGGATGCGGCCGAGCAGCCGGCGAGGCCGAGGGCCGCGACCGCGGCGAGCGCGAGGGCTGCGAGGGAACGGGGACGAGCGGGCATGCGGCCGCCTTTCGGGTGGTGCGTTCGGGAACCCGCCGCCGCGCCGCGACGAGCAGGTAAGCACAGCCTAACCAACCTTGCCGTCGTCTCTCGACCCGTCCACAACCCGCCCCGCGACGTCCGCACGGCCGCTCGCTCGCCGGACGCCCCATGAGGCCCTTGCGCTCCCACCCGCCCCACCCGTCGTGCAGCTGTCGCGACGCTCGGCCGGTTCCGGGCGAATCGGCGGGTGAAAACGCGGCGCCAGCCGCATCCGCCCACGTGGCGCGGAGATAGGTTCGCGTCGCCGGATGAACCCGACGCACCGGCCCAAGATTCGCTCCGGACTGGGGGCAGTGGGGTGGGGCAGCGACGCCCCACCCCACTGGACTCGTCGACCCCTCCTCCTCCGACGGCCAGACGATGCGAGACAGCCATGACACCGGATGCGGCGACCCGAGCGCAGCCCGTCTCCGCGTACGAGGCGGCGGTGCGCGCGCTGCTGTCTCCGCTACCGGGGGAGCCGATCCTGACGGCATCCGATCGCGAGGCGCTCTTTGCGGCGTCCGCTCTGCCGCCCGGCATCCCCGGGGCGCGCTTCGTCGTCTCCGCCGGTACGGTGATCGCCCTGCTCGGGAGCGGTCGCCATGGTCGCGCCGCCGAGACGGCCGCCAAGCTCGCCGCGGAAGCAGACGAGCTGCGGGTGCACACGGCGCCCTCTCTGCTGCCGGACGTGTACAGCGCGATCGGCGACGGCCTGCTGGCGGTCGGCGAGACGCGACGCGCGCACCGATTCGCCGACGCAGCGGCGCGTATGGCGCACGAGCACGGCCGCGAGGCGTCGGCCTATCGCGCACACGGGATCGCGGCGCTCGCCCTCGCGATGAGCGGCGAGCACGCGGCGGCGACGGATCTGGTCGCGACCGCCTCCGCCCTCGCCGACCGCTACGGCTGGCCGCGCTCCGAGACCGCGTACCACCTGCTGCTCGCGCACGCCCTGCGCGCGGAGGCGCGGGGTGACGCGGCGGAGCTGCAGACCGTGGCGGAAGAGATGCGGGACTCGGCGTCGGATGTGCGCTGGCTGCTCTCGTCGTGGGCGGTGTCGGCGGTCGCGGCATTGCTCGACGGCGACAGCGCCACCGCCATCGCGCACTCGCGCCAGGTGACCTCGACGGTCGCCGCCGGCAGCGCCCCGCCCGCGCTGCGCGGCTTCGCCCTCGGCGCACACGCCGATGCGCTCGTGCTGCGCGGAGAGCCCTCGCGGGCGCTCGCGATGCTGGACGGCGAAGCCTCGACGATGGATCACTGCGTGTGCCTCGACGGGCTGCGCGCGGGCGCCTACCTCCACCTCGGAGACCTCTCGGCCGCGCTGCGCGCCACGGCGCCGTGCATGCGAGGCGCCGCGCACCACTCGCACCGGACGCTCGGTCGCGTTCTGCTCACA
Organism: Microbacterium binotii; assembly: GCF_021398715.1. Taxonomy (NCBI): domain Bacteria; kingdom Bacillati; phylum Actinomycetota; class Actinomycetes; order Micrococcales; family Microbacteriaceae; genus Microbacterium; species Microbacterium binotii. Next base: position 2,676,477 of record NZ_CP090347.1, read on the forward strand.
CGTGCGCTGGTGTTCGAACGGCTCGGAAGACGGGATGCGGCGCGGGCATCGCTCGAAGACGCACTGAGCGTGTGGACCGACCCGCGGGAGGCCTTCGTCTCCCCCCTGCTCCCGCTGCGGGAGGTGGCACCGGTGGCGGCGGCGCTCGTGCGCAGGCCCGCGCTCCAAGAGCGATTCGCGCAGATCCTTGCACGTGCAGACGCCGGTGTCCGCGCCTCCGTGCGCGCGGCGACGCCGCCCCTGCTGCTCACCCGCCGCGAGCGCGAGGTCGCCTACGCGCTTCGCACGAGCAGCCATGCGACCAACGCGGAACTCGCCGCATCCCTGCACGTGTCGGTCAACACGCTGAAGACGCAGCTGAAGACGCTCTATGCCAAGGTCGGTGCCCACGAACGCCGCGGCGCAGTGCGGATGCTGGAGTCCGTCGGCTTCTACGACGTGCCCTTCGACGCGCGCTGACGCCGCCCCTCCTCATCCGACACGGCCCTCACGCGCGCGGCGAGGCCGCCCCTCGCACCCTCCGGCCGCGCGGCGGGCACGTCGCGCGCGCCCGAACTCCTGCACAATCCGCCCGGGCCCGCCCGTCCATCCCCGACGCGCCCGTTCTGCAGGAGTTCGGCCCGGCCCGGGCCCCGCACCCGGGTTAGCCCGCGGGTGAACCCGGCACACCGCATCCGCCGCCTCCCTCACCCGCCCTCACCCGATCGGCAGCGCCATCGACGCATCGCGGATACCCCAGGTGACGGGCCGGGTGATCTTGCCGAGCGACCCGATGGATGCGGCCGGCGCCCCGGCAGACTGCGAGCCGGACGGCGTGTACCCGGCGTGCGTCTGCCCGGCGCCGACGCGTTCCCCGAACGCGCGACGCCGGATTCCGTCCTGTGTGAAAGGCTCGCGATGCGATCACCCTCCCCCCGTTCCGCCGCCGTGCGGCTCACCGCGGGCACCACCGCGGTGGCCGTCGTGGCGGCGCTGTGCACGTTGGCCGGCGCGAGCGCCGCGTCGGCGGCCGGCTCCACCTCCGGCACCGTCAGCGGCCTCGCGTTCCGCGACTTCGCGGCCAACGGCGTGTACGACACCGGTAGCTCGGCCGGCAGCGGCCTGGCCAACGACCTGCCTCTCGCCGGCGTGGGCGTCACCGCGGTCGACCGCGACGGCACGGTCGTGGCCACGGCCACCACCGACGCGTCGGGTGCGTACACGCTGGCGGTCTCGGGGGCTGCGACAGACAGCGTCCGCGTCGAGTTCGCCCTCTCCCCCGCGCAGCTTTCGGAGGGGTACTTCCCCGGCGCCCATGGCTCGGACAGCGGCACCAGCGTGCAGTTCGTGCAGCTGGGAGCGACGGATGTGGACTTCGCGGCCCTCGTGCCCGAGGACTACGTCCAGCCTGCACCGCAGGTCGCGGTGGCCGCACAGATCGGCGGCGACCCGTCGGGCCGCGGCAGCGCCGACTACAACGGCATCGTGAGCGTCGATTGGTGGGCGAGCTCTTCCGCCTCGCTCGCCAAGATCGATGACACGACCGCAGCCGGGACCGGCACCGGCGCGATCTGGGGCCTCGCGTATGACGCGAAGAAGGACGTCGTCTACTCGTCCGCCGTGCTGCGCCGGTTCGCCGGCCTCGGCGAGGGCGGGCTCGGCGGGGTGTACGCGACGGATCGCGCGACCGGACAGACCACCCTCCTGGCAGACCTCGAGCAGCTCGGCGTCGACGTCGGCGCCGCCGACCTCAACGCGGCTCTCGGTGTGGCGCCGACGGCGGATGCGGCTGATCAGAACGCCGCGAGGGGTCTCGTCTCCGACCCCGACGTCGCCACGTACGATCACGAGGTCTACGGCCTCGTGGGCAAGACGGGAATCGGCGGGATCGCTTACTCGGCGGAGCTGGGTCGCTTGTTCGTCGTGAACGTGCACGAGAACACGCTCCTGTCGATCGCACTTCCGGCGGGCGGCGGCGCCCCGACGGCGTCGGACGTCACGACGATCCCCTTGCCCTCGCCCGCGGCGGCGGGATCCAGCTGGCATCCGTGGGCGGTCAGCGTGCATCGCGGGCTCGTCTATGTCGGCGGCGTCACGAGCCCGGATGCGGGCACGGACCGCTCCGGGCTGAACGCGCTGGCCTACACCTCGCCCGCCGCCTCGGCGGGGACCTGGACACCGGTTCTCTCGGCGCCGCTGGATTACGCGCGCGGCTCTGCGTTCGGCGACGGCAACGGCGGCCCCAACGCCACCCACTGGAACGTGTGGCAGGACGAGTGGGATGCGAGCCTGATCGCAACCAGCGGTGACGCGATCACCTTCCCGCAACCGATCTTCGCGTCGATGAGCTTCAACGCGTACGGCGAGATGGAGCTGGGTTTCAGCGACCGGTTCGGCGCGCAGAACGGGCAGAACAACTACCGCCCCGACCCGACCGAGTCCGACCCGGCCACGTACCGCACCTACTCGGCGGGTGACGCTCTGGTGGCCGCCCCCGATGGCACGGGTGCGTTCGTCCTCGAGTCCGACGGCACGGTCGGCGGGCGCTCGGCCGCCTGGGCGGGCCCCGTCTCGGCCGGTGTCGGAAACGGGCAGGGTCCCGGCGGTGGCGAGTTCGTGCAGGACTACGCGATGGGTCACGGCGCGGGCGCCACCGACGCGCAGCAGGAGATCATGTCGGGGGCCACGGCGGCCGTTCCCGGTCTCGGACTCACGATGCGTACGATCGTCGACGTCCCGAACCTCTCCGGCACCCCGCCGTACGAGTTGCAGGACGGGACGTCCGGCCTAGGGTGGTCGCGCGCCTCGGACGGCAGCATGAGGCAGGCCAACGTCGTCGAAGGTGTGGGCTTCGCCAAGGCGGGCGGCCTCGGCGGCGTGGCGGTGCTGGCGCGGCTGGCGCCGGTCGAGATCGGCAACCGCGTGTGGTTCGACGCCGATCAGGACGGCATTCAGGATGCGGACGAGCCTGCCGTCGCGGGCGTGACGGTGTCGCTGACGGATGCGTCGGGCAACCCGGTCACCGATGCCGACGGCAACCCGGTGGCACCGGTCGTGACAGGGCCCGGCGGCGAGTACTACTTCACCAACCTGGTGCCGAACCGCACCTACACGGTGACCTTCGCGACACCGACCACGGGTACGTGGGACGGGGGTTCGACGTTCGGCGAGGTGCCGTGGACGGCGATGTCGTTCACCGACCAGGCGCAGGGATCCGACCCGTCGACCGACTCGAACGTGAACTCCTCCGGTGTCGCCACGGTCGCCGTGGGCGGACCCGGTCAGAACGATCACACGATCGATGCCGGTCTCGTGGCCGACGTCACGTTCACCGTCACCAAGCGCATCGCGGCGGGAAGCCCTGCGCCGCTGGCGGGGCAGACCTTCACGATCGATGTGGCCGGGCGCGACTTCCGCGGTCTCGACTACGCGGTCGCACCGGCATCCGTCGACCTCACGGCCGACTCCACCTCCCCCGCGATCACGGTTCCGATCGGCACGAAGGTGCGGGTCAGCGAGTCGGGCGACGATTCGATCGCCTCGTACGTGGCGACGTACGGCACCCAGACCCCGGATGCGGACGGCTATGCGCTCGTGGTCGGGACGGGTTCCGCTCCCACCGCCGTGGAGGTGACCAACACGCTCCGCCAGCCCGGGACGTTCTCGATCGCGAAGGCGCTCGACGACCCGTCGGTGTCGCTGAGCGAGCTGGGCGCCACGACGTTCACGGTCGCCGTGGGCGTCAACGGGACCGCGGCCGGCACGGTGCAGTTGTCGTCGGCGAACGGCTTCGCCTACTCCTCCGGCGCCTACCCGGTGGGCACGCGCATCACCCTCACCGAGACCGGCGAGACCGGCTCCCCGGTGTGGGCCGACTGGGGCAACCCGTCGTGGAGCACCGGTGACGCCGATGGCGACGGCACGGCCGAGATCGTCGTCGGCGAGGGGGCGAACGCCGCCCTCACCCTGACGAACGACATCACCGTGCTGACCGGCGGCTTCGACGTGCTGAAGGACGTCACCGGCTCCGGCGCCGATCGAGTGCCGGACGACTTCACCTTCACGCTCGAGTACAGCGTCGACGGCGGCACCACGTGGGCGCCGCTGCAGCTGACCGACGGCCAGACGGTGGACGGTCCGCAGGACCTGCGCGTCGGCACCGTGGTGCAGGTGCGCGAGGTCGCTCCGACCGGACCCGCGGACGTCACCTGGCAGACGCCGGTGTTCAGCGGGACCGGCGTGACGCCCGGTCAGCCGGCGACGCTCACGATCGGCGCGGCGGGCGAGGTGCATGTGCTGCTCGAGAACCCGACCGAGCCGAGCAACGGGCAGTTCTCGCTGCTGAAGGAGGTCACGGGTCCGGGCGAGCCGCTGCTCGCTCCGGGCACGGTGTTCCCCGTCACCTACAGCTACCCGGGTCAGCCCGGCGGAGCCCAGACGGTGAACCTCACCAACGGCACCCCGTGGTCCTCCCCCGCCCTCCCGACGGGCACGGTCGTCACCGTGACAGAGGGCGCTCCCACCGGCGGACTGCCGGACGGCGCGAGCTGGGGCACGCCCTCGCTCGAGATCGACGGCGTCGACGCCCCTAACGGCGCGACGCTCACGATCGGCGCCGACAGCACGGTGGCCGTGGTCGTCGACAACCCCACCGACGTCACCCCGAGCGTGGAGCTCACCAAGGGCGACGGGGATGCGGGTTCCGCCACGATCGTGCACGAGGCCGACTCGGTCGACACCGGTGAGGCGTACCGTCCGGGCGAGACCCGGTCGATCGTGATCCGGGTCACGAACACGGGCCCCGAACCGCTGCGCGAGGTCGACCTGAGCGATCTCACGACGGCGGGCGGCGCGATCGCGTCGCTGCGGTGGAACTTCCCCGACCTCTCGTCGACGGATGCGGTGTGGGACGCCGCATCAGGAACCTGGAGCGCGGCGTGGGGCGCCACCTTCGAACCGGGCACGGCGACCTGGGCCGTGGGCGACGTCATCGTGGGCACCGCGACGCTGACCATGAACGGCTCGGACGATCCGCACCAGGACATCGCGTCGGTGTCGGCGAAGGGCGCGTTCTCGGGCAAGACCGTCGGCGACGACAACCCGTACAACGCGTTCACGGGCGGCATCCAGGTGATCAAGTACGACGGGCAGAAGCCCGACCCGCTCGTGGGGGGTCCCGGCGGCTGGATCACTCCGACGAAGCCGCTGGTGAACGAGGCGCAGGACGCGAACACGCCGCAGACCGCGGTCGCGTACCCGGTCGACAAGGCGCAGAAGGTGCGCTGGGTCGTCACCAACACGGGCAAGACGTGGCTGACGAACCTGACGCTGGTCGAGGTCACCTCCGACGCGCCCGCCATCGGCAGCGACTGGACGGCCGATCTGTCGGCCTTCGGCGGACCCTCGGACTACTCGTTCGTGAAGGACGGGGCGTGGGCCGGGCTCTTCCCGCCGGGAGCCTCCTTCTTCGCGGAGGGGACGCTGAAGATGCCGGGGAACGACACGCACGCCGACACGGTCACGGTGACCGGGACGCTCGTCGTCCCCAAGCCGGACCCCACGACGGGCCTGCCGACCGGCGAGCCGCTGCTCGACGACTCCGGCAACCCGGTGATCGCGAAGGACGGCTCCGGCTCGCCGATCGTCTTCATCGACGACGACCCGTTCCACGCTCGCACTCCCGCGCCCCCGCTGGCGATCACGGGTAGTGAGGTGCCGTGGGCGGCCGGCGGTGTGGCCGCGGTGATGCTCCTGCTGGGCGCAGGAATCGTCATCCTGGCCGGGTGGCGTCGCCGTACCCGAAGCGGCCACTGACCCACCCTCCCTCATGCCCGCAGGCGCCCTTCCCAGGGCCCTGCGGGCGTGACCCGTTCCCGGCGAGCGCAGCGAGCCGAAACGCCGGGCTCAGCCCCAGAGCATGGCCTCCACGTCGTCCACGAGCGCCGGCGCACCGCCCGCCATCGCGATCCGCTCGCCGATCCGACGGGATGCGGCGGCGTACCGCGGATCCGCCAGCACACGGTCGACGGCACGGCCGATCTGCGACGGCGACGGCCGGCCGGTGCCGAGGCTGACGCCGGCGCCGGAGAACTGCACACGCGCCGAGGTCTCGACCTTGTCCTCGCTGTCGCCGGCCACGACGATCGGCACCCCGTGACGCATGGCCTGGTGCAGGCCCCCGTACCCGCCGTTCGTGACGAAGACGTTCGTGCGAGGCAGCAGGCGGTCGTAGGGCAGGTAGTCCGCGGCGAACGCGTTGCGCGGCAGCGGCGGCAGATCGGATGCGGCCCGCCCGCCGGCGGTGAGCACCACCTGCACCGGGCGGTCGGCGAGAGCCTGCAGTGACGGGCCGATGAGCTCGGAGAAGTCCGTGTTCGCGACGGTCCCCTGTGTCACGTGCACGACGGGCACGTCCGGGTCGAGGCGGTCGATGAGCTCCCCCGCGGATCCGCTGGATGCGGCGGGCGCCGCCATCGGCCCGTAGAAGCGGAGGTGCGCGGGGGCGTCGCTGCGCGGGTACTCGAACTCGGCGACGGTGAACTGCGCGAGCAGGTCGCTGCGCGCGAGCACGTCCATGAAGAAGGCGCCGTCGAGTCCCGGGGCGTCGAGTCGGGCGAGCAGGTCGTCGAGCGCCCGGTGGGCGCCCGACAGCACCCAGCGGGCGGAGCGGTTGAGCACCGCATCCCGCATCCGTCCGACGGCTCGCCGGCGCGCCGGGACGATACCGAGTCCGTAGGGCGGGCAATCCCGGCTGGAGAAGCCGGCGGGGCCGACGCCGCACATGACGACGAGGGGGCGTTCGGATGCGGGGCGCGCGAGCAGCCCCTGCACGCCGAGGAACGTCATGTCGTGGAAGACGACGTCGACGGGCTCTTCCTCGAGGAGGGCGTCGAGCTTCTGCGCGGCGGGCAGCGCCGGGCGCACGAAGGCCTCCTCCACGCCGGCGTTGATCGTCGCGATGCCGCGGTTGCGTCCGGCGGCACCCACGGAGTCGAGCGTGTCCGCCTCCGCCGGGAGGGCGACGAACTCGACGCCCGCAGCCCGCACGCGATCCGCGTGGCGCGAGCCCGTCAGCATCCGTACCCGCCACCCGCGGCGCCGCAGCTCCCGCCCGACGACGAGCATCGGGTCGACGTGGCCCACGGCGGGCATCGCGCAGAGCAGCGCGGACCGATTCGTAATTGACATGTTCGCCACACTAATGGATATTGAGGCACACCAACAGATCCGGGGAGGACCGATCATGAGCACAGTAACCACGCGGGCGACCACGAAGCATCCCGCCTTCGCCGAGACGGATGCGAGGGCGTGGGCACGATGGGGCGGCGGTCTGATCGCCGTGGGCGGCGCGACCCTGGCTGCGGCGACCGTGGTCGAGGTCGGGCTCCGCACCGATCCGACCGGCCCGAACCTGCCGCTGCTCGCCGTGCTGTTCCTGGCGAGCGCGGCGATCCTCGCCGTGGCGATGCTGCCCCTCGCGCTGGGCACGATGGCGGCGAACGGGATCACGGGGAGCCGGGTGCGGGGCACCTTCGCGCTACTCGGCTTCGGGGCCGTGTTCTTCGCGAACCAGCTCGTCTACTACGTGATGACCTACGGCATGCAGGGCCGCGCGGATGCGACACTGGGATGGCTGCCGCTCACCCTCGGGATCGTGCAGCTCGTGCTCCTGATCGTCGGCGCTGTGGGGGCCGTGCGCGCCGGGATCGCGACGGGTGCGGCGCGATGGGCGCTGCTGGCACTGGCCGCGGTCGTCGCGGTCGCGGGCGGCATCGCGTCGGCGAGCGACGACGCGGCGACCGTCACGATCGCGCTTCTGTCGTCGTGCGTGGCGCAGATCGTCGTCGGCGCGGTGTTCCTCGCTGCGCGTCCGGCCGCGAGCGGCGGTACGGTCTGAGGATGCCCCGCGCGTACCACTCCCCCCGCCGCGAGGCCGAGGCGGCGGCGACGCGGGCCGGCATCGTGGCGGCGGCGGCGAGGCTGTTCATCCGTGACGGTTACGCGGCGACGTCGATGAAGGCGATCGCCGCGGAGGCGGGCGTCTCGGCGCAGACGGTGCAGTTGCACGGACCCAAGCACGCGCTGCTCATCGCCGCGTTCGAGACGTCGTTCGCCGGCGACGAGGGGACGCACTCGCTCACCGAGCGTCCCCTCATCGCCGAGATCATGGCCGAACCGGAGTTCGAGACCGCGCTCGAGCGCTATGTCGCATTCCTCACCGAGGCGAATCGGCGATCGGCGGCGATCGTGCAGGCGATGATGGCGGCGGCGGATGCGGATGCGGCAGCTCGCGCGGCCTACCTCGAGCTCGAGGAGCGACGCCAGCGCGACATGCGACTGAGCGCGGGGTGGTTCGCCTCTCGAGGCCGCATCCCGGAGGCGTCGGTCGACGTGGCGGCGGATGTCCTGGGGCACCTGACGGGGCCGGCGACCTACCTCCACTTCACGCACGCGCGCGGATGGTCCGACGAGCAGTACGCGGCGTGGGTCACCACTCAGCTCACCCACCTCGCCGAAGCCCTCCCGCCCGTCGAGGCGTGAGCAGCACGCAGAAATACTCACCCGCGGCGAGATTGCAACACGTCGCCATTCCGCGCCAGATCAGGACAGTATGTGTTTGTCCCCCATTCGGTGGACTGTGTCCAACGAACTGGTCAACGTAACATCGCACGCAGAGACGCGCCACATGAATCCAGATGAATCACCCGACACATCACCGTCACATTCACCTGCTAACGTGCGGCCCGTCAGCAAGGCACGACTGATGAAGGGGGAGGATGTGTCGACCGATTTCGAGGTCGACGCGACGACGGAGTCGCGGATAGCGAAGAACGCGTCACCGTCTCTTCCCGACCATTTCCTGCTCCCCAAGACTCCGGCAACGTCTCCGCAGCCCGTCATCTCGGATGCGGCCCGTCAAGCCCTCACGACCGGCCCGATTCAGACCTCCGCCCGAGCGCCGAAGAACTGGCGCCGCGGTTATCAGCGGCGCCTGTGGATCAGCGACCTGCTCGCGGTCGTGTGGGTGGTCTTTGGAACCCAGATCGCATGGTTCGGCCTCGGCAATGCTCAGGTCACCATCGCTCTGGACCACCGCTGGAGCGATCTGTCTTATTGGGTCTTCTCCGCCATCCTCGTGATCGCATGGATGGGTGCCCTGTCGTGGAGCGACTCCCGCAGCCCCAGAGTGTTCGGCACCGGCTCGTCGGAGTACGTGCGCGTCGCGGATTCGAGTCTGCGCCTGTTCGGCGCGGTGGCGATCGTCGCGTTCCTCTTCCAGATCGACCTGGCGCGCGGGTTCTTGCTCATCAGCCTGCCGCTCGGCATCCTCGTTCTCCTCACGGTGCGGTGGCTCTGGCGGCAGTGGCTGATCGCGCAGCGCTCCGTGGGCGAGTACGCGGCCCGAGTGCTGCTCGTCGGCTCGGTCGAGTCGGTGACGAACATCGCGCGCGAGCTCGCCCGCACGCCGAGCGCCGGCTACAAGGTGGTCGGCGCGTGCACGCCCACCGGCAAGGTCGGCGCACTCGTGCCGGGAACCGACATCCCGATGATGGGCAGCGTGAATGCGGTCGACCGGGCGATGGAGCGCGCGGGCGCCGACACGGTCGCGGTCACCAGCACCGACGAGCTGCCCCCGACCAAAGTCAAAGAGATCTCCTGGGGGCTGCAAGCCGGCCGCCAGCACCTGGTGCTCGCGCCGAGCATCGTCGATATCGCAGGCCCTCGCCTGCACACCCGCCCCGTCGCCGGACTCCCCCTGATCCACGTCGAGACGCCGCGCTTCAGCAAGGGGCAGCTGTTCCTGAAGCGCACGGTCGACATCCTCGCGAGCACGATCGGCGTGATCCTGCTCAGTCCTGTTCTCGCCTTCCTCGCCATGAGCATCCGACTGTCGTCGGAGGGCCCCGTGCTCTTCCGTCAGACGCGCATCGGACGCGGTGGTCGCGAGTTCACGATGCTCAAGTTCCGTTCGATGGTCATCAACGCCGAGGAGCTGCTCGAAAACCTGCAGCGCCAGCGGCGTGAAGAGGGCATCGATTCGGGCAACGAAGTGCTGTTCAAGATGAAGAACGACCCGCGCGTGACGCCCATCGGGCGCATCATGCGCAAGTTCAGCCTCGATGAGCTGCCGCAGCTGTTCAACGTGATCGGCGGTTCGATGTCGCTCGTCGGCCCCCGCCCGCCGCTGCCGAACGAGGTCGAGCAGTACGCCACGCACGTGCACCGTCGCTTCCTCGTGAAGCCGGGTATCACCGGCCTCTGGCAGGTGAGCGGCCGCTCCAGCCTCTCGTGGGAGGAGACCGTGCGTCTCGACCTCTCCTACGTCGAGAACTGGTCGCTGCTCGGCGACTTCGTCATCCTCACCAAGACCGCCAAAGCCGCGCTCGCCCCCGGCGAGACGGCGCACTGATCCGTCCGCCTCAACGCGCTGAGCCCCCCACCCCCTGACGAAAGTCGATCACTGAATGACTTCTCCCCTGGAACGCGTCGTCGAGAACGGCATGTGTGTCGGATGCGGCGGATGCGGGGTCGCCACCAACGGGCGCATCCCGGTCACGCTACGACCTCGGGGCTACTACGAGGCCGATCTCACTGGCGCCTCCGCCGATGACCTCGCGGTGGGAGCCCGAGCGTGCCCGTTCTCGGGCATCTCGAAGAATGAGGATGAGATCGCCGAAGCAATCTTCCCTGATCTCGAGTCGGACAAGCGCACCGGCACGTACCGGTCGATGTTCGCGGGGCGCCTGACCGATGACTCCGTCCTCCCCGACAGCAGCTCAGGCGGTCTCACGACCTGGATCATCCGCCGGCTACTGAAAGAGGGAGACGTCGACGGGGTCATTCACGTCGCTGGGACCGAATCGCCTATCTTCGGGTACGTCGTTTCCCACACCGACGAGGAGATCCTCGCCGGGCGCAAGTCGAAGTACCACCCCGCGACCTTCGCCGAGGCGCTGAACTCCGTGCGGGGCAACGGAAACCGCTACGCCATAGTCGGGGTGCCCTGCGCGATCCGCAGCGCTCGTCTTGTGGCCGCCGAAGACCAGGTGATTGGCGATCAGCTGAAGTACTTCATCGGCATCGTGTGCGGTCATCTCAAGTCCAGTGCATACGCCGAGTCGTTCGCCTGGCAACTGGGAGTGGAGCCCGACGACCTCGAGACGGTCGACTTCCGCATCAAGGATCCTGGGCTCACGTCTCGGCAGTACTCGTTCGGAGCGAAGAGCCGCCGGACGGGTGAATGGGTCACCAAGCAAACACTCTCGCTGGTCGGGGGCAGTTGGGGTCACGCGGTGTTTCAGCTCAACGCCTGCAACTACTGCGACGATGTCTTCGCCGAGACCGCTGATGTCGTCGTCGGTGATGCGTGGCTGTCGAAGTACGAGGTCGACTGGCGCGGCACGAACGTCGTGATCACGCGGAACGAACGTATCGACGCGCTCTTCACCGAGGGCGCCGCCTCTGGGGAATTCGTGTGCGACGAACTCGACGTGGATGCCGTGGCGCGCACGCAGGGCGGCAACTTCCGACACCGTCGCGAGGGCCTCGCCGTTCGCCTGGCCGATGACGACAAGGCCGGCCGCTGGCACCCGGAGAAGCGAGTCGCGCCCGGGTATGACCACGTCACCCCCGAGCGCATCGAACTCATCCGCAACCGTCGGCGCATCTCGGAGGTCAGCCACGACGCATTTGCCGAGGCAAAGGCCGCCCGCGACCTCAAGGTCTACCTCAACGCCATCCAGCCCTTGATCAGCGACTACCAGAACCAGACGAAGATGCCGTTCCGCATCCGTCTCCGAAACAAGATCCAGCGCGAGCTCTGGAAAGCCGTCGGCCGCGTGCGACGCACGCGTTGAGAAGAGAGCATTCATGACAACCCCTCCCCACGTCTTCGTCATCCTGACGGGAGTCAGCGGCAACCTGGGTGACGCTGTCATCCGCCGACGCGTCCTCGAGTGGTCTCGCGGACTCGGCACCGTGCACGCGTATGTCGGCCGCACAACCGACGGCTGGGTCGAACAGCTGCAGATGAGGGCTGATGAGACCGTGTATCGCGCGAGCCGTCGACGCGAGTGGCTCAAGCAGCTCGTCTTCGGGCGCGGTCGGAGAGTGCTCGTTTTCGATCCGGGCGAGGTGCCGCTGGGAACGGAACACCTGAAGTCAGAGCTCATGTTCCTTGCGATCGTGATCGCGGTGCGCCTGCGGGGCGGCATCGTTTTTCGCCCGCCGCGCGCGGTCGGTGACTACAGCCCATTGGTCGGTGCGATCTACCGCCTATCGTCGCGGTTCTCGCAGATCACGCTGTGGCGTGATGGAGACTCGATGTCGCGCATGCGCGTCGGCGTCCTCTCCCCCGACACCGCATTCGCCGAGCCGAACTCCAGTGACCCCGAGGTGTCTCGCGACGTTCTGCTCGTGAGCATGCGAGGAAAGCGGGCGCTCCCGTCCGACCCGTGGTTCGACGGAATCGCGGCCTTCGCGCGCGAAGCGGGACTACGCATCGTGGCCGTCAGCCAGGTGGACGAGGACGAGCAACGTTCGGCGGAGATTGCGACGCGGTTCGGTGCCGACCTTGCCGACTACGAGGCGTGGGGCGACCGGAGCGACCTGCAGCAGGAGCAGCGAGTACGTGAGCTGTACAAAAGGTGCGCGATCGTCGTCAGCGACCGGCTGCACGTGCTCATCCTTTCGGCACAGGCAGGAGCCGTGCCGACCGAGCTCGCACCGACACCCAAGGCGAAGGTTCGTACCCACTTTGCCACCATCGGCTTCAATGACGTCTCGCTCGACACCTCGTCGGCCTCGGCGGAATACATCGCGGCGTTTCTGCGGGTGCAGGCTGGCCGAGCAGACGAGCTGGCGACGAAGCTCGCCGCCGCACGGAATGATCTAAGCCAGGAGGTACGCCGGTTCCGCGAGCTCGTCAGCGCGCGGAGCGCGTGATGGTTGATGTGAGCGTGATCGTGCCAGTGCATAACGGCGCGGCGTTTCTGGATGAGACCGAGCGGCAGCTGACCGCGCTCTTGGAAGCGTCTTCCCTGTCGGTCGAGATCATTGCAATCGACGACCACAGCACCGACACATCGCTGGAGATCATCTCGGCGTGGCCAGGGCGGATGTCGGCGGTGCGGATACTCCACGCTGAGGAACGGGGCGTCGCCCGCGCGCGAAACCAAGCCGTCGCGGTGGCGCGCGGAGACTACGTCTGGTTCACCGATGCCGATGACGCCTGGAGCCCGTTCGTCGTCGATGCGCTCTTCGCGGCCGCTACCCATTCGGGCGCGGACCTCGTAGTGGCGAACGCGACGAAGGTGCTAGCCAACGGGGACCTCGCTCTCATCGAGGATGCTCCTGAGGAGGAGAGCTACGACGCCAGAGAGACGTTTCGACGCGTTCTCGAAGGACGCGTACAAGGGCACTTATGGAACAAGCTCTTCTCGCGGGAGCTCCTGGGCAGGGACCCGTTTCCCACCACCCGCGCGCACTCCGACCTGGGCGGGGTGCTTGGAGTCATTCCGCGCGTCACTCGAACAGTCGCGTTGCCCGAATCGCTCTACCGGTATGTCATTCGCCCGGGGTCAATCCTCAACACATCGAGCTATCGCTGGCAAGATCTGCATGACTGCCTTGCCATTGCCCAGGACGTGAGCGAACGCCTGGGCCAACCGTCCGCGCGAGCGCTCGCGCTTTTCGCCGGGCAGAACGTTGCGATTCCCGTCGCGAACGAGTGTCTGCGTCGACGCGAGTGGATGGATTCCGGGACAGTTGCCGAGGCGATGCGGCGAAGCCGAAAGCTCATCACGATTCCGGTGATCGCGGCCTTCGTTCAGGCTCGAAAGCTCAGCTTGGCAGGACGCCTAACTTTGCTGAGGTTCGCCCCCTCGGCATACGCATACGTCTATCGACGGGCCTCGCGAGCCTCCTCGATCGTGACCGACCTACCTTCGCACTAGTGTCGCCATCGCAACCGACCGCGCTGCCGTGCAGCACCAGCCGCTAACAATTGCTCGGGCAGGCGCTCGGGGGCTCTAGATGGCACCTGGGGTCATGACGATGCCCTTTGGCGCGCGCCCGCGGCACGGCGCGCGAACTGATTCTTCAGCGTGGGAGATCCTCGCGAACGGGCAAGAGAGCCGCCCGCTGCCGACGTGCGAGCAGCGCACGGATGCCCTTACGAGCCGGTTCCTCCACGAGGTGATAGCAAGCCGCACCGGCAGCCACGGCAGCCGCGTAGTACCCCGACATCACAACTACTCGAACCGAACGGATCCAGCCGCGAGTTCACTGCCGACGGGATGGGCGTGACAGCCACGCGAACCCAAGCGATTGAGAGTCGGCGTCGGCGTCGGTGAGCAATACGAAGTTGTCAATACACGACTCCGTTGCCCTGATGTTGAGCGTCGCTGCTCAGGAATCCGCCGACATCGTGGTCCCCAACGCAGTAATATCGCCGCCCTACGGGGCGAGAATCGGGTGACCGTAGCGAAAATAGGCTCGGTATGAGTCCGGCGGATCAGTAACTGCGCAATTGTCCGCCTTGTTCACCTGCCGAAACGTCGTGATTCCATCGATTCACGCACTGCTAAGGCGCCGGCGAACCCTTCCGCGCGCTGTCCACCGACAGGAGATCGGCGCGACTCGGCGCTTACGAGTCGGAGAGTCATCGCTCTCGTTTGGAGGAGCGGCCGACGTTGGCTTGCGTTCCGACGGCCGCGATCACCATTTCAGTGAGGTTCTCTAGCGTTGCGCTCCGACTCAAAGCGGCACTGTTCGCCTTATCTACGAGCATCGACTAAGTGTTCCGTTCGCGCAACAGATCGCTTTTGAGATCCTGTCGCGCCTCGGTGCCGTGCAGCGCGTTTGCTCAGCACGAGAACCAGCAGCGCAGGCGCAAGCGGGAGCAGAAGGCGCTGAGCGTTGTACGTGAACGTTCCCCGCATGAGCGCGAAAGTGTAGCCCGCCGCCACTGCGTACACGAAGAAGGCAGCGAACGACGCAGTCTGCGCGCGGCGTGCAAGCATACCGAGAAGCAATCCGAATACGAGCATGACTACGGCCACACCGATGAGGCCGAAATTGACGTAAGGCTCACTGTAGGTCGAGAAGGCAAACCCGATCCCCTTCTCAGCAGTCACGGGGAAGAGAACCTGGTTGAGATAGGTATCGGTCGGGAGAGGTTTGTCCTCCCAGAACGCACGCGGGAGCGGCGCAACAATGAAACCGAGGTAAGAACGACCGAGCAAGAGCCCCAGGCTACCCGATTCTTGTGCACTTACTTGGACAGCGAGAGCGTCCACCATCGCCGTGTCCAGGCCACCCAGGAACCCTCCGAAGAACTGCGAGGGGGACAAAGCGTCACCAATAGCCGCGCTAATGCTGCCGCCAGCTGACAAGGAGTCTCTCCAGATGCGGGGAGCGATCACGCCGAGAATGAGGACGAGCGGGACGATGAGCACCATACGCAACGGCGACACAAGCTTCGACCGGGTCCTCACAAGCAGGAGAATCAGCGCCACGACGACAGGCAGAAACGCGGACCGGCTTCCCGAGAGCAAGCTCGGCACAAGCACCAGCACGACAAGTCCTCCGAACCCGAGGGCCGCTCGCCTGCGCCCGAACGTGATCGCGTAGAGCAGACCAACGAGCGCGGCTCCTAGCGCGAAGGTGAGGCCAGAGTAGAAGTAGCCCGCCGTCGATGAGACGGCTTCCCTCAATTCATCGTTCCGCCCCGCGACGATGGAGTTCAGGTAAGCACCCACACCCGTCTGCGCCACGTAAACGCTGTAGAGACCAAGCCCGCCGACGAACACGACCAGCGACCACCGCCTTGCCGCGATCCATCGCTGCTCTGGCCAAGGCTCGAGCGCGGGCATGTCAGAGGCACTGCGCTCTCGTCCTACCCCAATCGCGTATCCGAAGCTGATGGCAAGCAGCCCAATGCCGCTTACCACCTCAGCCATGACGAAGGCCTCGTCGTATGGCGCAGACGTGAAGATACTTCGCGCGCCCTCGAAGGCAATCGCGTAGGCAGGTCGGCCTATGAAGAGAACCGCGTGGCTGATGACAAGAAACCCGATCAAAGAAAGCCAACGGAAGCGTCCCGTCATGGACGCGATGATTGTTATCGACAGCAAAACCGCGACGATCCCCACCGCGACGCCGCCAGCAGCTTGCGACGACGACGCAACCGCTGAGACACACAGAGCGATGACCACCGTCAACGCGATTGCCGCCCACGCCCAGACTGAGCCTCCGCTGCGATTCACGTCGCGACCTCCTCGCCCGAGCGCGCGAACCCGATTCGATAGTAGATGTGCGCAATGATCGCGGATGCGATGATTGCAGCCGTGAGCCAGGCGATCCCGCCTGCTGCGCCGAGCGCGATCAGCCCGAGATACAACAAGTTAAGCGCTGCCATCGCGATTGGGAAGCTCGTACGGACACCGTTCGCGTACTCCCAAGCAAACAGACACTGATTGATCGCAGACACACCGACAACGAAGAAAGCACCCACCGCCACGGGCCAACCCGAAGCGAACTCCGTGCCATACAGGAACGGAAGCGCCCAGGGGGAGACAACAGACAGTACGAGCAACGCTGCGGCGTAGTAGGTCGTCAGGCGCACGGCCTTCTGGACGAGCGGCTTGCTGGCTACTCCCTTGTTCTGACGGTCTGCTAGTTCCGGCACGAGACTCTGAATGAGCGAACTCGTCAAGAGCACGAACGGAGACACCAGCTTGGTGGCAGCGGAATACAGGCCAGCCAAGGCGGTCCCGCCGATCGCGCCGACAAGGACGACATCAAGCTGCTTGATGTTGTCCGCGATGCTTGTTGCCGCGTAACGCCAGCGGCTGGAGATGAACCTGATCGGGTTCACCGGCTTCGCTAGGTGCCGGAGGATGGCAAATCCACCCCCCATGAAGTTGACTGCTCCCGCGAGCCCAACTACCCAATAGCTCATAGGGGCCCCGTTGAGGGCCGCAAACCACCCCGCCGCAGCCAATGCCAGGGTGAGAACGCGTCGCGTGAGCAGAATAGCCACAGCGAGCCGTTCGCGGTAGAGGCCGACTAGCAGGTTCTGAATGAGATTCGCCCAAGTCTCGCCAACTGCAAACACCGCAACAGCAAGAGCTATCGCCATCCCCGCGTCGAAGACGAGCCCCCAAAGGAGCACAACCGACGAAATGATCAGGACATTGGTCACCGCCCTGACCGACAGCATCGTCGAGACGATCCTCTCCGGCTCCGCTTCCTTACTTATCCTCAAGCTAATCGACCCAAAGCCAAACTCGAATGCCGACATACATACGAGCGTCAGCGCGTAGCCGACAGAGAACACACCGAAACCCTCGAGCCCAAGCACCTGCGCGAGCAGCGCGAAGAAGACGGCCTGGAGCGCCGCCGCTATCATTTTGCCCACCGTGAGCGTCGCGAATCGCTTCCCGGTAGCCGATCCGAGCCGTCTGATGAACCACTTCATGCGCCGGACGTTGCTCTCGCGTCGAGATAGTCCGCGACCGCAGCACCGTAGTCGGTCCAACTCCAGCCGTCCCGCATAGTAGCGGAGGCTAGCGTCGCGCTGCGGGCACGAGCGGATTCATCCTTACCCCACTCGAGAAGCACATCAGCAATTGCAGAAGCGTCGCCGGGTGGCACCAGGCGGGCGCCCCCCGACTGAAGAAGACCGAGATCCGTCGCCCCACAACGTTCGGTGACGATTGAGGGCAGTCCGATCGCCGCTGCCTCCGCGAGCGCGTTGCCAAACCCATCCAAGATCGTGGGAAAAGCGAAGACATGCGCCGTTCCCATCAGCTGCCAGAGCTCTTCCTGCGCTACGCGCTCGACATGCTTGATGTCCGCCGACGGATATCGCCTGCGGAGCATGTCGACCATTCTCAAGCTGTCGCTTCCCACCAGTATGAGTTCAGTGGGAATGAGTGCGCTCACCCGCTCCACGGCCTCTGCGAGATAAGACAACCCCTTCCGCTGGTTGATCTGCCCTGCATAAATCAACTTCAGAGGCTCCTCGGGGAGCCTTGGGCGCTGTCGCAAAGCAGCACCCCGAATACCCAACCTCGTCAGCTTCTCCAAGTCGACGGCGAGCGGCACAGCACGAACATCGAGCTCATCCCATCTCGAATAGGAGAGAGCAGTGAAAGAGCTGTTGGCCACCACTGCCTCGGCACCGCTTACGTCAAGATCAGCTTCGAAAGACGGCGCCTCGGGAATGACGCCCAGATATCGCGACCAGCGCTCGTTGACGGCGGCCTCTTCTTCGAGAATCTCTCGGCAGTATGCTGCATCCGGCAGCGGCGTGTAGAGCACATAGGGCACCGACTGTCGCCTACAAAAACTCTCTACGCCCGATGCAGTTTCAGTCGGCAACACCAGTGTCGGCAGCGGGCCACCACTGCGCATCAGCCCGCGGATGTAGCGCTCTAGCGCGCGTCCGGTGAGTTGATTCCTAGGCTTGAGCAACTTGTTGCGGAGCTCCGAGAAGCCCATTGCCATGAGTCCAGTCGAGAGGGCGTCCAGAGCGGCGGCTGGCCTTCGGACATATCCGCGAGAAAGCGCCCTCGGCAGCGCACGGTTCGAGACCTCCGGACGAAACTTGCCGACCGCGCGAAGCATCGGGTCGTCAGCGGCGAACTGGAGCCCGGTCCAGTAGCTATCCAACTCGCCTCGCTGCGCGAAGGCGCTCGCGATCCACCGAGGCGCAGGATGCGAGCCCGGGTTCAGAACAATGTACTTGGCGGTCACTGCACGCCCCGAATCGCACTGTCGAATACACCGGCGAGTTGTTCTGGCGTGTGAGCGAGTATTTGCGGATTCGCAATATGTCCCGCCCACTGCTCGCGCGACTGACGCATGGCGAGCGCTATCTCTCCTGGCGCGGTACCAGTCACGAAGACTCCGTCCATGGCCGAAACGGACGGGGCCACGCCCGACACTTCCGAAACGACCACATGCATCCCTGCAGTCAGAGCCTCGTTGACAACAAGTCCCCAGACCTCTTCGGTGGATGGAAGCACGAGCGTGTCGTGCCTATGCATGATGGCTGGAAGTTCCTCGTACGCCTGCGCCCCTCGCATGATGATGTGATCGCGGAGTCCATGGCGATCGATGGCTGCCTCAATCGCAGCGCTGAGCTCTCCCTTGCCTACGAGAGTGAGCCGGTCGTGTTCCCTCCGCGCCGCAGCAAAGGCGTCGACGAGAGCGAGAACGTTCTTTCGTGCGATTAGCTGACCGACATAAAGGAACGCATGTCCGTCGTCGGCGGCTCGTGACGACCCGCTGTCACGCACGAAAGCGGACGTATCTATGGCGTTAAAGCCCACGAAGATGCGGCGCTCATCTACGCCCATCGCCCGCACCGCTTCTCCTGCCGCTACTCCCGGGACGACAACGGCATCCAAGCGTCTGAAAAAGTTGGCGCGCGCTCTCGCCACCAACCCTGACCTATGTCGGGACGTCGCGAGGGTGGACTCATAGAATCCAATCGTGCGCACCCCTCGACGTGTTGCCGCCCGCAAGAGTTGCCAGTAGGCGGGTTGCTCCCATCCGCCCAGGACCACCGCGTCAAGGGACTCCTCTACAGCGCCTGAAGCGCGTTCCGCCAAGAAGAACCATCGCCGCCCCCTTACCCGGAGCATGCGGGTGCGGGCTGCTGCCAGCTCAGCATTACCGAGACCAGCGGAGTCCACCCTCCAGTCACGGCCTCGATTGCCACGTTGCTGCGCCTTCTCGAACTGGGAATCGCTGTGCAAGACCCGTACGTGAAGATCGACACCGTCAGCGAGCGCCGCCCAGACAGGTCGACGGTAGGGCGCAGCCATGTTCGTAACCCAAAGCACACGTGGCCGAAGTCCGCACTCCAAGAACGTCTCTTCTCTCGAGTTCATTCGTCGATAGCACCCGCCTGGCCCTGATTCGCCATGTAAACGGAAGCCAGGTCCCCTGCCACCGCACCGATGCTCAGTTCAGCTCGGAGGTACCTCTCCGCCCCAGCTCGCAGCTCTACGGCGACCGCCGGTTGGGTCATGATGTCGCGCACACCACGGGCCAGTTCCGCTGGCGTACCGTCAGTGATAACGGCTGCTGCGTACCGTCTCGCAGCCGGAGCGATCCCTAGGGAGGAGGTCGCCACGACCGGAGTCCCTGCCCGGAAGGCTTCGAGCACTGACATTGGGAAGACCTCGTTGAACGACGGCAGGACATACGCGCGGGCAGAAGCGATGAGAGCGTCTGTCCGCGAGGGGTCAACGGGACCGATCCACTCGACTCTGTCACTCATCCCGCTTGCCGCGATTGCCTCTACGACGGCGGGGGCCTCGCCTTCGTCCGGGCCTGCCAGAACGAACCGCGTGTCGGGAAGCGCGTCGCGAAGCAATCGCGCCATCTCGACAAACTCCACAGGACGCTTCCGCGGCGCAAGCCGTGCAAGGAACAGGACGACGTTGCGGCGATTCTCGTAAGGTTCCTGCCTCTCAAAGTGGATGCCGTTCCGCACTGTTCTCGTCGAGGCAGAGGGCTCTATGTCCGTGATGTCCGAGTTCTCCTGCTCGGTCAAGGTGAACACCGTTCGCGCGTCTCGCAGAAGGCGCTTCGTCGCGAGGGCATCGAGGGGCGGGGCCAACGGATTTCTTGAGGCGTCGATCATCCCGTGCGTCTGTAGAACGTACGGCACTCCCATAGCACGAGCCTTCAAAGCCGCGGGGATCGTAACAAGATCGCGAGCCATGTGGATGTGAACGACGTCCATCTCTGCGAGTTCCTTGCTTAAGGCTCGCTGCAGAGAGGGCGAGAAGAGCGCGGCGAAGCCCCCGATCGGCGCAAGGCGCCGAGCGCGATATGTCTTCAGCATGAAGCCGGCCTCGTTGCGGATTCCGATAGTCGATTCGGGAGCCGCCCCGTACACCGTGACCTCGTGACCAAGCTCCGCGAGGGCCTCCGCCTGCGCCAGAGCTACCCGCACCGGCCCTCCGAAGGCGCCGTCCGGCGACACATAAGTCACCACGTGAGCGATTCTCACGAGCCAGCTCTCATTGAAGGGAAACGCTGCCCAAGGACTTTAGGATCGCCAACTCCGACCACAGTGTTTGGCTCGACCAGTCCCGAAACAACTGTCGTGGGACCCACCAGCGCCGATCGCCCGATACGGGACCCGCCGAGGATGACGCAGCGACTCGTCACCCAGGCGCCGTCCTCGATGTGGATCGGCCGCGTGATCAGCGCCATGTCCTTGCGATGGCGGTGGCTGCCGGTGGTGAGAAAGGTCTCTTGTGAGACGACGACATCGTGACCGATGTAAACGTGATCTTGGTTGTGAAACCAGACCCCCTCACCGATCCAGCTGCGGTCCCCGATGTGAAGCTTCCACGGGAACTTCACGCGGGTGCGGGGACGGAACACCACGCCCTGTCCGATCTCGGCTCCGAACATCCGGAGCACACGGATCCGAAGGCCGGAACTGATCTGCCAGGCATTCGTCACGAAGAGCAGTTCGCAGATCGCCCACGCGTAGATCTTCCAGGTCGGCTGATCCCAGGCCGCCCGCTCTCCGGGAGCCTTCGAGAGGTCGATCACCGGGATGTCAGACACCGTGCACCTTTCGAAACGAGCGGGTAACCATTGCCGCTATATGGTCGGGTGCATGTCGAACGTTGCCCCCGCTGTCACTGTAGTCGGGCTCAACTTCCCGCCCGAGCCCACCGGCATCTCTCCCTACACGGGAGCCATGGCCCGCGGCCTGGCCGAGCGCGGAGTCCGCGTCCGAGCCATCACAGCGCACCCTCATTATCCGGAGTGGCAGGTTTCGGCAGGTTACGGACAGTGGTCGCGGAAGGAACTTCTGGCGGGAGTTCACGTACACCGGCTGCTCCACTACGTTCCCAAGCCGCCCACCGGCATCCGGCGATTGGGCTCGGAGATCACCTTCGGGCTGCGCGCGTCGGCCGCCCGATGGGGTTCGCCCGATGCCGTGGTGTTCGTTTCCCCCGCGCTCTTCTCTTCGTGCATCGCGATGCTGAAAGCACGTAGTTTCCACCGTCGCCGGCCCACGATCGTCTGGGTGCAGGACCTCTACAGCCTCGGCCTCTCCGAGACGGGCCAGGGTTCGGGGTTCGTCGGCAAGATCATGCAGCGTGCCGAGGGCTGGTTGCTGCGCCGAGCCGACAGGGTCGTCGTGATCCATGACCGGTTCGCCCGCCGCGTCGCGGAGGACTTCGCGGTCCGGCCCGAACGCATCGAGGTCGTCCGGAACTGGACCCACCTGCCGCCCACACCCGTGGTGGACCGCACCGAAGCGCGGCGAGCACGCGGCTGGGGTGACGAGACCGTCGTCCTCCATGCCGGCAACATGGGCGTCAAGCAGGGACTGGACAACGTCGTGGCGGCAGCACGCCTGGCCGACGAACGCGGAGAAGACGTCCGGTTCGTACTCCTCGGTAACGGCGGTGAACGCGATCGACTGCGCGCGTCCGCGGACGGTATCCGCCGCATCGAGTTCATCGACCCACTCCCGGACGCTGAGTTCACGCAGGCTCTCGCCGCGGCCGACGTGCTCCTGGTGAACGAGCTTCCGGGCGTCGCCGAGATGGCGGTCCCCAGCAAGCTCACTTCTTACTTCTCGACCGGCCGCCCCGTCCTGGCCGCCACGGACGAAAGCGGAATCACCGCCGAGGAGGTGCGAACCGCGGGCGCCGGAGTCGTGGTCGCGGCGGGCTCGCCCGACGCGCTGCTCGACGGCGCGGTACAGCTCGGCAGCGATCCGACCGCGTCGGCTGACCTCGGCGCGAATGGAAAGCGTTACCGAGAGACGGTGCTCGACGAAACATTCGCGATCGATCGATTCGCTAATCTACTCACGCTGCTCACCAACGGGGGACGTGAGCAGCCCGAAGCGCACCGAACTTCGCTATAGCCCCCTGAACGGAGCTCTACCTTGACCAAGCGCGCCCTCATCACTGGCATCACCGGTCAGGATGGTTCGTACCTCGCCGAGCTCCTGCTCTCCAAGGGCTACGAGGTCCACGGGATCATCCGCCGCGCGTCGACCTTCAACACCCACCGGATCGACCACCTGTACACCGATCCGCACAATCCCGAGACGCGCCTCTTCCTGCACTACGGCGATCTCTCCGACGGGTCCCGGCTTGTGACTCTTCTCGCCGAGATTCAGCCCGACGAGGTCTACAACCTTGCCGCGCAGTCTCACGTTCGAGTGTCGTTCGATGAGCCCGAGCACACCGCCGACACCACCGGCACGGGCACCATCCGCCTGTTGGAAGCGGTGCGCCTGTCCGGTATTTCTACGCGGTTCTACCAGGCGTCGACGTCGGAGCTTTACGGCGCGACTCCGCCTCCGCAGTCGGAGACGACGCCGTTCTATCCGCGTTCGCCGTACGCGGCCGCAAAGCTCTACAGCTTCTGGATCACGAAGAACTACCGCGAGGCGTACGACATGTTCGCCGTGAACGGCATCCTCTTCAATCACGAGTCCCCTCGTCGAGGTGAGACGTTCGTCACCCGCAAGATCACTCGC